>CALCRH010000001.1 GCA_937894515.1 uncultured Clostridia bacterium
CGTATATGTTTGATTACTGTATGGGGCTGACTTCGCTGGACATCAGTAGTTTCGACACAGCAAATGTAACGAGTATGTCACGAATGTTTAATCTCTGTATATCATTGAAAAGTTTGGATTTCGGTGAAAAATTCAATACTTCCAATGTAACGGATATGTCCAGAATGCTTGGCGGACTTTACAATGTTTCAGCACTTGATGTAAGTCGTCTTGCTACACAGAACGTTACCAATATGTCAAATATGTTCAATGGAAGCGGCTGCACTTCCATCAAATTCGGCGATTCTTTCGATACGGGCAAAGTTGAGAACATGGCAGGTATGTTTGCGCAGATGAATAATCTTTCTTCTCTTGACTTGAGCAAATTTAACACAAGCAATGTAACAGATATGAGTGAAATGTTCTTGAGAGATGATGATTTGGAATCGCTTGATCTGAGCAATTTCACGGTCAATGACGAAGCAAATACAACCGATTTTGTAAAAAACTGCCCTGCACTTCAATCCGTGACCTGTACAGAAGAAATTTTTGAGAAACTCGGTTTTGATAATGAATCCGTAACACGACAGGCTTGCGGTATGGAGAAATATATAATAAACGGTTATTCTCTTGATATTAAAGACGGAAACTATCTGCTGAATGTTTATATGGACTTTCCGGCTAATCTTGACGAAAATACTGCGTTTGTCCTTTTCACACTTCCTGACGGCACAAACACAAAAATCTTCGTTAAAGACGGAAAGTTGGCATATGCCAACAATAAAGCATATCTTGCGTTTCCTGTTGAAGTTTCAGCAAAAGATATGTACTCAAAAATCCTTGTAAATGTCTATAAAGATAAAGACACCTTACTGAGCGGTCAGGGAACAATTTCAGTTGAAGAATATGCACTTGCACTAAAAAAACGTGACAGCAGTTATTCAAGCTTTGTTGGGGCTATGCTAAACTATGGCGCATATGCAAAGGCTTATTTCAATGATGAAGAATACAATCCTTCAGAGTATAAAACGACAAATTATAAGCAAATAGCCGGTTATATCTCATCAAACGGCAAGGTTGATGCTGAAGGCTATATTGGCTCATCACTGCTTCTGAAAAACAAGATTATCCTTCGTCATTACTTCTCAGTTGAGGTTCCGGACGCAGTAAAGAAGGGCGATTATTGGTATGTTGAACAAGCTTTCAACCTGACTGAGTTAAATAAGTCGATAGATAATTACGGAAATTACAATATTTATGATTATATCAAAAAAGTTCTAATCGGTGATTATGATGCAAAACTGAAAAATCTTTGCTGTGCTTTATACTATTATAATTATTTCGCTTTAGAACTTGGAAAATGAGGTGAACAGACATGAAAGAAAAATATATCAACGCAGAACTTGAGATCATCACTTTTGTGAATGAGGACGTTATCACCACAAGCATTCAGCTTGATGAAGATGAAACCGCTATCATCTGATGAAGCGTGACTGTTCACTTCCACTGATGAAAAGCCAAAGATTCAGTGCAAAGAAACAGTGACCCCGTCAATTTTCATTTGCCGAAATTGATTTCATACCGATAAAGGGCATCTCTAAAAAACCATCCTGAGAAAAACAGGTATGTACAGCGTATGCTACATCAATCCATTGTAGTGCGAAATCACGCCTGCAACCGATTTTCCTGCACTGACTGTACGAGCCGGTTTTCTTACGCATAACGGTTTTTTAGAGATGCCATTGTTTTGATCTGCCGCCTGCCCGCTTCACAGACCGTTTCTGTCGATATGTTCAAATCAGCAGCCCATGATTTAGACATTGAACCAAAAAAGCGGGAAATCTCTTGCAAAAGACGGAGAAAAGCCGTATAATGGTAATAAATTCAAATTCAAAGGAGGAATCTGTCATGTTTGAACGAATGAAAAAAATCGGGGTATCTGTCGTGATGGCACTCACCTTGTGTGTACAGGGAAACATTGTATTTGCGGAGGAGGAAGAAAGCAAGCCTTTGTCCGGTGTCGGCGGAAAGAACATAATTTAGGAATATGACCCGAAAATCCAAAAGCTGACCTTTACTAACAAGGTAAGGAGCGAGATTATGATATTAAATATTCTAAACTACAATTTGTAGGAATATGTAGAGAATGTAAAGCAGAGGAGGAAGAAAATCGAACATGTAATGAATAATTT
>CALCRH010000002.1 GCA_937894515.1 uncultured Clostridia bacterium
TGATGCGTTCTGCCCGTTCGGCACCGGCATAGACCGCCGCCGCATTGATGACGGTCTCCAGTTCGGCGCATGAACGGCCGTCCATCATGCGGGCAATCAGATTGACATCCAGATCACCCACAATGTTCTTACCTGCCAGATAGTGCTGGATAATCTTCTCCGCATCGGCACCGCAGGGTGCGGCGATCTCCATTACCCGGTCAAAGCGCCCGGCCCGGAGAAGGGAGCGGGGGAGCTTCCGCTTATTGTTGGCGGTGGCCAAAACAAAAACTTCGCACCCCCTCAGGTCATCGATACAGGACTGGACCGTAACGTATTCTTCGGCATCCGGCAGGTCTATATCGCAGTTGGAGAACTTGTCTAAATCGTCAAGGAACACGATGGAGGGGGAATTCTCCTTAGCCTTGTCAAAGGTGTCACGAATACTCTTGAGGAAGTCGCCACCGGACTGATCCTTGCGGCAGGTAAATGCGGGTCTGCCGCTGGCGGCAATGAGCGAGGTAGCCATCAAGGTCTTGCCCACGCCGGGCTCCCCATGGAGGAGGAGCCCTTTCGGCGTGGCGGCGCCCAATTTGGCGTAGGCTTCGGGGTTCTGCAGGACGTCACAGATATTTGCCAGATCCTGTTTGACGGCCTTGTAGCCGATGATAGCATCAAACTCCTTCATGATCTGCACCTCCGCCAGCCGACAGCCCGTGATGATAGACGGCGTGTTCCAACGCGCGATTGAAATCACTGAACTTGCCGACCGGAGTCTTTTCCAATTCCGTACGATAAATCTCCGCACGACTGTCCAGGCCGTCCAAATAGTGGACGATTTCCGCCTCGATGGTCTGGGGGAGAACGGCGGCACCCAACTCGCGGGCACCGTGGTGGCTTGCGATGATATGCTCCAGCTGGCGCGTGGTTTCAACGTCCAGATGATTTGCCCGTGCCGCCACCTCCACCATGATTACGCCGATAACCGGGTGACCCAAAAGATTTCCGTCGGGAGTGTAATCCTGTACAAGATACTGATCGGTGAGATCGTACTCGTGGAGCTTGCCAATATCGTGAAGGAAAGTTCCAACGATCAGCAAATCGTGATTGATGGGATAGAGCTCACCGTACTGCTGATAGACATCTTCTGCCATGCACATCATGTTATATGTATGCATGGCCCAGCCGCCTACAAAGGCATGGTGTACCGCCTTTGCCGCAGGCCAGACCTTGATGAGACTCTCCAGCGGCTTCAAAAATTCGGACTTTGCGAAATAGGACAGATCGAAATCGTCCAGATTCTCCAGCATTTTACCCATAGAGTCAAGGGCCTTCTGGACGTCGATAGGAGCATAGGGCACCAGATCCGACAACTGGACTACGGCACCGTTGGCGCGGCAGAGAATATCTGCCTTTACCTGAGGGGCGGAACGATACTCCTGCACCTCTCCTTTCACATAGATGACCTTGCCGACGTCGTCAGCGGTGAGATTGGTGATATCGTCCCACATGACAAACGCCACGCGGCCACTGGCGTCAGAGAGAACGCCGCTGAGATAGGGCTTACCACTCTGGGTGGTGCGCTTGGAGAGTGAAACAAGGATGTAGTGATTATCAACGTGCATACCGTTGTTAAAATTGCTGATAAGCTGATGTGTGATGTTTTCCATGAGATAAACCTCCAATTCTTAATGATTCTCATTCAGGACCTTGACCGTCTCTGCCAGGGTTTCCAGACGGGTATGATCATAGATCATGGTGGTGCTGACACTGCTGTGGCCGACCAGGCGGGCAATGCGGTCCAGCGGGACGTCCCGAGCATCCAAACGGGTGACATAGGTGTGGCGGCAGCAATGCGGCGACAGAAGACGAACTTCGCCAATTTCGCTCAAGGCGCGGTAGTACCTCTTACGAAAGACCCCAGTACTGCACAGAAGATCCGGACGATTACTGCACCAGATGAACGCCTGACCGCCGTGATTGCGCAGGTAGAGGGCATAGGGCTGAAAGTCTTCGGGAATGGGAACGATGCGCTTGCTCTTCTTGCTCTTGGTAGGCCCGAGGATGGGGACGCCGTCCACCATCTTGATTGCCCGTTCAATGCTGACGGCAGAGCCGTCTTCCGCGATACTCTCAGGGCGCAGCGCCAACAGCTCCTGCACACGAACACCGGTACCGACGAGGAAACAGATGGAGTTGCCCATCAGGTCATCCTGGTGGTGCTTGAGAATGCGCTCCACCTCCTCATCGGTAAATGCGTCCTTCTGCACAGCCGACTCGTTCGGATCCTTGACGATCTTGGCCTTGCGTGCCGGATTAAAGGTGATCAGCCGGTTGGCCTCAGCGGTATCAAAAATCTGAATCAGCATGGACCGACACTTGCTGATTGCGGAGTGGGAGTAGTTCTGCGCGGCCAAACGATCAAAGAACCTGTTGATATCCATGGGGAGAATCTTGTCCAAGAAGCTGGCCTGGAAGGCGGCTTCCAAGATCTTCAGCGTGTACTTGTAGCCGCTATACGTCGAGGGAGCCACCTGACTTTTATAGTCGGCGTACCACGCATCGGCCCAGTCACAGAACGGCGTGCCGTTCTCAAAACCCTCGGGGGAGTTCTTCTTGCGCTCAAAGTACTCGAAAAGGAGCTGCTTTGCTTCGCCCTTGGTAGGAGCGGTAAAGCTCACGTAGCGCCGTTTACCGTCATCGTGGTAGCCATCCATGGCCTTAACCTTCCAATCGCCGTTTTTCAGGTGAATGTAAGTTCCGCTGCCGTTACAATTCTTCGACATACAAATCCCTCCTTAATTAAAGACCTGCGGGGATATACGTCCTCGCTGCCACCCATGCCAGAAACGGTTCCTTGGGAACCCGGATGCTGCCGCCAAACCGGCAGACGGGGAAGTCCTTGCGGTGCACCAGTTCATAGGCTGCGCCTTGACTGATGTTGAGGTACGCCTTGACCTCAGCTACGGTCAGATAGTCATGTTTGAGATTGTTGCTGTTCATATACAGCCACCTCCAAAAAAAGATTTTTGGAAAACAAAAGAGCCGTGCAGGGCAACAAGCTCTACACGGCTGTCTGTATATGACAGTACGACGACTTTGAAAAGGGTATTGTCATTCCGCCGAAAAAGGGATATACTATCCGCGACGGTGCGACGTAAGTCGTTGTGTAGGTGCTTAGGACACCTGCGCAGGTTGTAAGGAGCGCCAACTCCTTACAACTGCCGTTCTTTTATTTTCTATAGCCATTATAACACGGAATATCCACTATGTCAACAAAAAATATCTAAACTATAGATAATTTCTTGAGTAACTTTTTTGAATGTCCAAAGCCCTTGCCTTTTTCTCTTACAAACAATATAATGCCTTTAATAGAAGTTTTGCAGTTGGAGAACCATATGAATAGTAAAGTTGTAATCTATATCCACGGAAAAGGCGGGAGCGCAGAGGAAGCGGAGTATTATCGTTCGCTGTTTCCAGATTGTGATGTGATTGGTTTCGATTACAAATCACAGGCGCCGTGGGACGCCGCGGAGGAGTTTCCGAAGCTGTTTGACGCGGCTTGCGAGAAATACGAGTCTGTGGTGCTGGTGGCCAACAGTATCGGCGCCTATTTTGCCATGAACGCGCTCTGGGATAAGCCAATCGAAAAGGCGTACTTCATTTCACCTGTCGTGAATATGCCGAGATTGATTACGGATATGATGACCTGGGCCAATGTGACCGAGGGGGAGCTGCGGGAAGCGGGAGAAATCGAAACAGCTTTCGGGGAAACGCTCTCTTGGAACTATCTTTGCTATGCAAGAGAACACCCCGTTCATTGGACAATACCGACACATATCCTATATGGGGGAAAAGACAACCTGACATCTTTGCAAACCATTTCCGCATTTGCCGAGAGTATCCATGCAACGCTGACCGTGATGCCGGGCGGCGAGCACTGGTTCCACACCGAGGAACAGATGGCGTTTCTCGACCAATGGATCAAGGAACGGGGAGAATGATGCCGTGAAGAGCGAAAATAGCAAGAAAGTAGCGGGATGGTTCTGCGGAACCACCCCGCTATCTATTATTGTATATAATTTTTTGCGATTCAAAACGGTATTAGACTACTGTAAAACATCCTAATAGCATTCAATATCGGAACAAAACTATTGGGAAACAGGAAATTATAAGTTGCTATTATTCCGATTACGGTTTATAATATGAAAAAATTGATAAACTTTGGGAGGATTCTCAAATGGAATATATGAAAGTTTCAAAGGCAGCGGAAAAGTGGGGTATTTCAGACCGCCGGGTGCGTGTCTTGTGTTCCGAGGGGAAAATCCCCGGCGTGGTTCGAAAAGGCAATCTCTACATGATTCCCGAAAATGCACAAAAACCGTTGGATGGTCGCAAGAGTCGCGCGGGTGTATTGGCCGAGGTTAAGCAGAAACTGGGACGGTTGAACCAACTTCGTCCACTGACTCCCGGTGAGGCCAAGCGCTTACAGGAAGAATTTATGGTGGAGTTCACCTACAACTCCAATGCCATCGAAGGCAACACGCTGACGCTGAAAGAGACGGCAATGGTACTGGAGGGCATGACTATTGACCAGAAGCCGCTGAAAGATCATCTGGAAGCTGTGGGACACCGTGACGCATTTCTCTACATTCAGGAGATTGCCAGTCAGGAAGTGCCAATTAGCGAATTTGTCATCAAGAACATTCATTCTCTTGTGTTGATGAATCAGCCGGAGGATAAGGGCGTGTTCCGCAAGATACCGGTGCGAATCATGGGTGCATACACCCAACCGGTGCAGCCCTATCTGATCGAACCGAAGGTGACGGAGCTGTTGGCGGTCAATGAAGAGCGAAAAGAATCTATGGAAACGATTGAGCGTATCGCTCGGTTTCATTTGGAGTTTGAGGGCATCCACCCCTTTATTGATGGTAATGGCAGAACAGGTCGGTTGGTGATGAACCTGGATTTGATCCGCAACGGCTATCCACCCATCAACGTGAAATTTGCGGACCGAAAGAAATACTACGATGCTTTCGATGCCTATTACCGTGACGGCAGCGCCGATGCCATGACTGACCTCATTGCCGGATATGTGAATGAGCGGTTGGATGAGTATTTGGAGATATTGGGACAGTAGAGTAGAAACTGATACGAAAATGAAGAAAGGTTGTGACGATCATGGCAAAAGCATTAGTCGCGTATTTTTCTGCCAGCGGCAGGACGGCAAAGGTCGCCGAAAAACTGGCGGCGGCAATAGGTGCCGATAGTTATGAAATCAAGCCGGAGGTGAAATATACCAAGGCAGACCTCAACTGGATGAACAAGAACTCCCGCAGTAGCGTGGAGATGAACGACAAGAGTTTCCGCCCGGCAATCATTACCGATGACGTGGACGTTTCCGGCTATTCCACCATCTACCTCGGATTCCCCATCTGGTGGTATGTGGCCCCGACACTCATTAACACGTTTTTGGAAGCCTACGACTTTGCCGGCAAAAAGATCGTGCTGTTTGCCACCTCCGGCGGCAGCGGTTTTGGCAACACGGCAGCGGAATTGAAGCCCTCCGCTCTCAACGCCGAAATCATAGAAATGAAAGTGTTGAGCGGTATGCTCACAGACTCCAAAATTCGCGGCTTGATCGAGGCTTGCCAATAAGCAGGTGAGCATTTCTCACATAAGCTGCAGTACCCGGTAGAGCTGATGCTCTGCCGGGTATCTTTCTATCTCCATTTACTTGGCATATGTCAAGTAAAATGAAAGCGCTATATTGATAGTTTGCTGCTGAAGTTTACTGTACGAAAGCATTTTCCGGATATTCCGCTTCCGTTATCCACGCGTTATCCGCAAAATTTGTTCGGAATTTGAAGCGGTCAAAATAGTGATGAAAAAGTACCGAAATCGAGAAGATTTCGGTACTTTTTCATGCCACAAAGTAGACCCGCCTACCGGGCTCTTGAATACAACTCAACGGGCTGATTTTCAATCAAATTTTATATCGTACATCCCAGAACCTTTGCAATAAGGATAAACGGATTTGGGCATGTTAATCTTATTGACATTATCACGGTCAACCGTTATAATAGTAATAGGAAATGGGGGTGAATATTGTGATTTCCGATTTGCTGGAACAAAAGCATATGACCAAATATCAACTGGCGAAAAACAGCGGCATTCCTTACACAACGGTCAGCGATATTTGCAGCGGCAAAGCGCAGTTGGAAAAGTGCACAGCGGAAACGGTGTATAAACTGTCAAAAGAGCTGGATGTTTCTATGGAAACCCTGCTTCTTTCACATTCCGATAAGCGCAACAGTTTTGAACTGTTCAAAAGCAATGTTTGCCATACCCTCAAAGAGCAGGGAGATATTGCGTTTATGATTCATGCATTGGAGACGGATAATATTCGAAAGTACTATAACAGGAAATGGTATCGGGAGAGTCTATATCTTTTGGCTATGTTGGATTATCTTTGCCGCATCAATGATGTGCCTCTATGTAACCGGTATGATGACATCCGGTGCTGCAAACTGGAAGAGACTATTTATCCCACAGGTGTTATTGTGCTCTGTGCCGCGGCAAAAAACGATCAGGCAAAAGAGCAAGCGTTGAAAGAAGCCATACCGGAATTCAGGCGTTTTAATATCATTGAGAGTGAGGTGCGCAATGTTGTCTGAGAACACAAATGCGCAGACGGTTGCCAATGAGAAGGAATCTAAGGAAACATTGATTCGGTTTGAAGAGGATTATCCGGGCGAGATAACCGAAGATAATGTGAACGATATACTCAAGGCACTGCGCAAGCGGCAACAAGAAAAAAGTGAAAGTACTGATTAAACATGCCGCAGAGATATCTGTATTCAGAATATAAAGATATTTTGCCCTTGTAATCGGGGAATCACCACGGTATAATATGTGACATATAAAGTTATACCAATTTGGAGGTGGTCTATATGGCAACCTATGAGCCACGGCCGCGGGAACGGGCGCAGGAGTGTATAGAGGCATATATTCTGAGTCATGATATGAAGCCTAACGACGCTTTGCCGCCGGAACGGGAAATGTGCCAGATGTGGGGGCTGAACCGCTGTACCCTCCGCAGCGCCATTGCCCGCATGGCAGACGCCGGACGGCTCTATGCGGTGCAGGGCAGCGGGACAAGAATTGCCCCGCGATTCCATCGAACCTTGCAGGACTTGCAGAGTTTTTCCGAATATGCGGCGGCCTGCGGCTTAAAAGCGGAAACTCGATTGCTTTCCTTTTCTGTGGTGGAGTGTGACAAGCATCTGGCCCGGCGATTCCATCGGATGCTGGGGGAAAAACTATACCGCGTATCTCGACTGCGTATTCTCAACGAAGTACCGGTGATGATCGAAACCGCTTATATTCCTGTGGAACTGGCGCCGGGCTTGGAACAGCATGATCTGGTCAACGGCTCATTATTCTCTGTACTAAAAGAGGTCTATGGCCTGCAATTAGACCACGGCGAGGAAAAGACCAGCATCACCACCGTCACAGAAGAGGAGGCAGCGCTGCTCCAAATTGAAGCGGGCAGTCCTGCCATCTGGATCGTCAGCTGCACCGACGCACCAAGCGGAACGGTGGTGGAATACTGCCGCACGGTAGGCCGGGCTGACGTGGTAGAGATGGGCAGCACCCTCCGCTGGCAGAGAGGAGGGGAAGTCCATGAGTGAAGTGAACTACAAATCTCCTCTCTATATCCAGTTGCGTGAAGTGATTCGGGGAAAAATTGAAGAGGGAGAGTATCCTCCCGGCACGGCGATCCCCTCCGAGAGCCAGCTGGCGGAGATGTACGGTTTGAACCGCCTGTCTGTCCGCAGTGCATTGGAAGCGTTGGAATACGAGGGAATCCTCACCAGTGTGCAGGGCAAGGGCGTTTTCGTTAACGGCGCCAAAACCGAACGCGATTTGGATACATTGGGTGGCTACCGGCACACCATGTTAGAGCGCGCCAAGGATGCCAGCACTCGGGTGCTGGTAAAAGCACTGCGAAAGGCGGGACCCTATTATGCGCAGGTGTTGGGATTGAACGAAGACGATGATATCTGGTTCATTCGCCGGATCGACAGCTCTCAGGGAGAACCGGTAGCGCTGGAGGAAATCTATATTCCCTGTGAGGTATTGCCGGGATTGGCAGATGTGGATCTGCAACTGTTCTCTATTTACGATTTGTATCTCTGGAACGATATCCAGCCGGAGGTCGGCAAGCAGGTTCTGCGGATCTCCCACTTGGAACCGGCGGCAGCCAAGCTGATCGGCGTGGAAGCGGGGCAGGCGGTGATGGAGTTCTCCTGCGTGACCCGGGACACCACAGAGCGCATTATTGAATTCGCCCGTAACTATATTCGCGGCGACAGGACGGAGTTTACCGTCCACTATACAAATCAATAATTGGTATAACTTTATTTAGAAATGGCATAGGAAAACCCACTGATTTTTCAAAATCAGTGGGTTTTCTTTACCTGCTTATCGGTTATTATGCACATTGTTTTTAAGAATACTTTGTATATTTTGGAGAAAGTGTCTTGTTAGGATTGTAATTGGTATAATTCGATATTATACTTATCTACGCAAAAGAATGACGGGACATAGAACTATTTGAATGAGGTGAGAATATTGCAAAAACCGATCGTTTCCCTTCAGAACGTGGAGAAGTGGTACGGTGACAACCATGTGGTAAAAGACATGAATCTGGAGATCATGGAGGGGGAGTTTTTGACGCTGCTGGGTCCTTCCGGCTGCGGCAAGACCACTACCTTGCGAATGATCGCCGGGTTTGAAGATGCCACCAGCGGTACCATTGAAGTGCAGGGAGAACGGGTAGAGGAGAAGGAACCCTATCAGCGTGACGTCAACACGGTGTTCCAGAACTACTCCCTGTTCCCCCATATGACCGTATACGATAATGTGGCCTACGGTCCCACCATCCGCAAGATGCCCAAGGACGAGATCAAGGAAAAAGTCACGGAAATGCTGGCGCTGGTGCAGATGTCCGGCTACGAAAAGCGGAAACCGGATGCCCTTTCCGGCGGACAAAAGCAGCGTATTGCCATCGCCCGTGCTTTGATCAATAATCCCCGGGTGCTGTTGCTGGATGAGCCTTTGGGTGCCTTGGACCTGAAGCTGCGCAAACAGATGCAGATCGAGCTGAAGCGCCTGCAGAAGAAGCTGGGCATTACTTTCGTTTACGTGACCCACGATCAGGAAGAGGCCATGACCATGTCTGACCGCGTGGCGGTCATGCGGGACGGCGTGATCTTACAGATGGGACCTCCGCTGGAGATCTACGACCACCCCAACTGCCGTTTCGTGGCGGACTTCATCGGCGAGAGCAACGTGCTGGAAGGCACCGTGACCGCTATTGACGGTGACAATATGACCGTGGAGACAGCTGACGGTGTGGTGACCACCCAAGGCGAGGGATTCACGGTAGGGGAGAAGATCTTTATCTCCATTCGCCCGGAGTATCTCTCCGTCAGCACCCAACCGAAAGCGGGCTTTACCCTGCGCGGCAAAATCAAGGATTTCATCTACATGGGTACCGTCATCAAGACCAGCATGGACTTAAGCAGCGGCAAGGAAGTGAAGTTCTCCCGCTTTGAAAAGGACGAGCGCATCCATGAGGGCGATGAACTCTACATCTATTGGGAAAGCGGAAAATCCGTTCCCATCCATGAAGAGAGCGCGGAGGTGCAGTCATGACCGCCCCGAAAAGCAGACGCCGGCGGAATGCTCTGCCTGCCATCGCACAGGCGGGTCCCGTATCCGTGTGGATGATTTTGTTCGTTACGGCGCCCATGCTGTTTATCATCGTCATCAGCTTCATGACTCGCGGCACTTTCGGCGGTGTGGTCTATGAGCCCACGTTGGTACCCTATCAGACGCTGGCGGACGTGATGTACTTAAATGTTATCCTCAAGAGTTTGCGGGTAGCTCTTCTGACCACCGTGGTATGCCTGGTGATCGGCTATCCCTTTGCCTACTACATCGCCCGCCAGCCCGCGGACAAGGCGTCCCGGCTCATCATGCTGCTGATGATCCCCCTGTGGACCAATTCGCTGATGCGGCTGAACGCCTGGATGCTGCTGTTCCAGACCAACGGGCCGGTGAACAATGCGCTGATCGCGCTGGGAATCTTGGAAAAGCCCCATATGTTCCTCTATACGGACGGCCTGGTGATGATCGGTCTGATCACCAACTTCCTGCCCTTTGCGGTGCTGCCTATGTATTCGTCCATCGAGAAACTGCAGCGCCCCATCCTGGAAGCCTCTGCCGATTTGGGTGCCAGACCCTCCGTCACTTTCCTGAAGGTGACGCTGCCCCTGACGTTCCCCGGCATCTTCTCCGCCATCATTCTCACCTTTATTCCGGCATTGGGTACATACACCATCACCGATATGCTGGGCGGCGGCAAGGTGCTCTACATCGGCAACATCATCAAAAACCAGTTCGGCACCATCCGCAACTGGCCGTTGGGCGCGGCATTGAGCGTACTGCTGCTGGCGATTACGGCACTGATGATCTTCATTTATTCCCGTTTTGCGAAGATCGAGGACATGGAGGTGCTGTAAATGAAAGCCAAGATGAACAAAAAACTGCGCCGGGAGCGTCGCGGCCGCACCTTGGGCGGCATCTACGCTGCGCTGATCTACTCCATCTTCTATATTCCGGTTATCGTGATGATCCAGTTCTCGTTCAACGATGCCAAGCGCAACTACTCCTGGGAGGGGTTTACCACCGAGTGGTACGGCAAACTCTTCTCTTTCCGCAATCACGACCTGTGGGAGTCTCTGGGTTATTCCATTTTGATCGCCGTCATAGCCACCGCCATCAGCGTGGTCATCGGCGTGCTGGGCGGTATCGGCTTGAAGAAATTCGAGTTCAAGGGCAAGAAATTTGTCAACCTGATGCTGTACGTCCCCATCGTGGTGCCGGAGATCGTGCTGGCAGTTGCGATGCTGATCATCTTTATGACCATCGGCATCAAGCTGGGTATTGGCACCATTGTCATCGGCCACTGTACGTTCTGTATTCCCTATGCGGTGGTGACCATCAAGGGACGTATCAGCGGCGATAACGACACCTTGCAGGAGGCGTCCATGGACCTGGGTGCTAATCGCATCCAGACCTTCTGGCGGGTGACCATTCCCAGCATCATGCCCGGCATCATGTCTGCGGCATTTCTGTCCTTTACGCTGTCCATCGATGACGTCATCATGTCCAATATGCTGGCCTCTGCCAGTCAGTCCACGCTGCCGGTGCTGATCCTCTCCGTGAACCGTACCGGTATCACGCCGGATATCAACGCACTGGTAACGCTGGTGACCATGGCTATGGTGGTGGGTATGTTGACGATCACCGCCATTCAAAAGCACATGGCAAAGAAAGAAGCCAAGGCCATGGCCGAGGCCGAAAAGCGTATTTCCGCCGCACGAAACGGCTGAGATAAAACAAAATTTAAATGGAGGAAAGAAACAATGAAAAAGGCATTGGCAATGATTCTTGCCCTGGCTATGGTATTGTGCCTGGTAGCCTGCGGCCAGGAAGCTGCTCCTGCTGAAGGCGGCGAAGAGGCCGGCAGCAAGGAACTGAACATCTTTATGTGGAGCGACTATATCTCCGATGACATGATCGCCAACTTCGAGTCCGAATACGGCGTGAAGGTCAATCTGAGCTATATGAACGACAACGCCGATTCCATCACCAAGCTGACCGCCGGTGCCGGCGATGGTTATGACCTGATCATGACCTGCGACGCTTATATGGAATCCCTGATCGCCGGCGGCTATCTGGAGCCCCTGGATCTCTCTCAGGTCCCCAATTCCAGCAACATCAACAAGGCCTACTGGTCCGAGCAGAACCAGGGCTACTGCGTACCTTATCTGATGAACTACATCTATGTGGTCTACGATACCGAGCGCTGCCCCATCGAGATCACCTGCTACAACGACTTGATCCGCCCCGAAATGAAGGGTCAGATCGGCTCCGTGGACGGTGCCCGCAACCTGTTCCCCATCGCTCTGATCGCTCTGGGTTATGATCCTAACTCCACCGATGAGAACGAGATCAAGGAAGCCTATGAATGGCTGGTGAAGTACAACGAGAACGTTGTGGCTTACGGCTCTACCGAGACCAACATCGTCAACGGCACCATCTCCTGCATGTTCACCTACGATGGCAACACCGCCGAGGCCATGGCACAGATGGGCGAGAACAACACCCTGGTTGTGGCTCCCTTCACCGAGGATGCCGTGCAGTTGGGCTTCGACCTGTTCGTGGTGCCCAAGGGCGCTCAGCACACCGATCTTGCCTATAAGTTCCTGAACTACATGTGCGATCCTCAGGTCATGGCCGACAATCTGGTGGAGAACCCCTACTCCTGCCCCAACGATGCCGCTGTTGCCGCTGCTTCCGAGGACTATCGCAATGCTCCCGCTTTTGATTTCGGCTACAAGACCAATGTCTTCTTCCAGAAAGACGTGGGCGATGCCATTACCATTTACGACCAGTACTATCAGATGCTGAAGGTGGGCTGATAACCACCTGATGAAGGAGGTTACCCCTTTGGTTAAATTCGAAGAACAAAAACAAATTGACAGTGTGCGGGGTGCCCTGGCGTTGCGGCATGATATCGAGCCTATCGTAGACGGTATTTGGGCCAAAGGCCTGAAAAACCTCTGCTGGCTGGGTATCGGCGGCACCTGGGCAAGCTGTCAGCAGGTGGCCTGCCACATGAAGGAGCTCAGCGCGCTGGAGATCATCGTCACCAATGCCGCCGAATACTGCGCCACCGGTGACAAGCGGATTGGAGAGGGCACCTGCGTGGTCATCTCCTCCGTCACCGGTACCACGGTGGAGATCGTGGAGGCGGTGAAGAAAGCACAATCTGCCGGTGCAGTGGTTATCGGCTTTATCGATAAGGCCGATGCGGATCTGGCGTCCATGGTTGACTACTGCATTACCTACAAGGGCAACGAGCAGCTCAAGTTCTTTATGACAGCGGACCGCTTTATGTGGAATGCCGGCGAGTTCCCCTGCTATGAGGGAATGTATGCCCAATTCGACAAGTCCCTGCCCGAGGCGCTGGTGGAGATCGAAAAGAAAGCCGACTCCTTCGGCGAGGCTTATGCCGCCGCCCATAAGGACGACAAGCTCCACTATTTCGTGGGCGCCGGTGCCATCTACGGTGCCACCTACTCCTATGCCATGTGCTACTGGGAGGAAATGCATTGGATCCGCACCAAGTCCATCCACGCCGCGGAGTTCTTCCACGGTATGCTGGAGATCGTGGACAAGGATACGCCGGTGACGCTGTTTGTCGGCGAGGACTCCCAGCGGGATATCGCGCTGCGCGTGGCTCGTTTCCTGCCCAAGGTGTGCGAGAACTACACCGTCATCGACAGCCGTGACTATGATTTGCCAGGTATCGACGAGAAGTATCGGGGCTATGTCAGCCACCTGGTGACCCATGCGGTGACTAACCGCATCGATGCCCATCTGGAGGCACAGACCGGTCACGATATGACCATCCGCCGCTATTACCGCAAGATGGACTATTAAGACTACGGAAAACAGGCGGGAGAAATCCCGCCTGTTTTTTCAAAAGGAGAAGCATGATGAAATGGGGACTGTTTACCTGCGGCTATCAGCGTCTGCCGCTTCAAAAAGCGTTTGCAGATGCCACCGCTTTCGGTTATGATTATATCGAACTCTGGGGAGGACGTCCCCATGCCTACATCCCGGATCTGCTCCATGGAGAAATAGCAGAGGTGCGGCGCTTAATAGACAAGTATGAGATGCCCGTTCGGGTCTATACCCCGGAACACAACGCCTATCCCTTTAACTATATGCAGGGCACGGAATTGCAGTGGCGCAGCAGCATGGACTACCTGAAATCGGGACTGCAATGCGCCAGAGAACTGGGCGCATCGTATATGCTGATGTCCGTGGGACACAGCGGATTTGCGCCGAAAGAAGAAAGCCGTGAGCGGCTGCTGAAATCGCTAAGATATCTCTGTATCGAGGCAGAGCGTTTGGAACAGAGAATCGTTCTGGAAACATTGACGCCTTTTGAGTCCGATACCTGTACGCACTTGACGGAACTGCAAGAGATACTGGACGAAGTGGATTCTCCCATGGTGCTGGGCATGTGCGACGTAGTGCCGCCCTATGTGCAGGGCGAGGACCCTGCGGACTATGCGAGGGTTTTGGGAAACCGTATGGCGCATCTGCATCTGGTGGACAACGACGGCGTCAGCGACACCCACCTGATCCCCGGCGAGGGGAACATGAATCTGAAAACAATCCTTACCGAGATGCGCGGTGCCGGGTATGACGGCACGGCCACTTTGGAACTGGTGACGAATTATATAGACGATCCCTCCAGTGCGGCAAAACTGGCACTGGAGAGAGCAAAGGAGTTGTTGGTATGAAAATTGCCTGTGTCGGCGATAACTGCGTGGATTTTTATGATGCCACAAAAGAAGCCTATCCCGGCGGAAACCCGGTAAACGTGTCGGTATACGTGCGGCGTCTGGGGGGTAAATCCTCCTATATCGGCGCTGTGGGGTCAGATGCGAACGGCAAGCTGATGATCGATGCGCTGGCAGGGAAGGGTGTGGACGTGAGCCGCGTGCAGATCTTACCTGGTGCGACCGCCTTGAGCCATGTGGCACGGATCAACGGTGAACGGGTGTTCGGCGACTATGAAGAGGGCGTTATGGCGGACTTCAAGCTGACAGCCGAGAATCTGGATTTTATCTGTCAGCATGATCTGGCAATCACCGGTTTGTGGGGACACGCGGAGAACGATCTGGCCGAAATACAGCGCCGCGGTATCCCCGTGGCGTTTGACGGGGCAGAGCGCCCCTTTGATCCGGCGGGTTTGATCGCCCTGCCCCACACGGATATTGCCTTTTTCTCCGATGACGAGTCAGACGAGGAAGCGCTGAAAGAGACGATTTTGAAAATTGCCGCTATGGGTCCCAAAGTCGTGGTAGCCACCCGGGGCGGTAAAGGCAGCCTTGCCTATACCGAGGGAAAGTTCTATCCCCACGGCATCGTCAAGTGTAATGTGGTGGACACCATGGGGGCAGGCGACAGCTTTATTACCGGCTTTTTGATGGCATGGTTGAAAGGGAAGGACATTCCCGCCTGTATGACAGACGGCGCAGAGAATGCTGCCGTCACGCTGGGCTATAACGGCGCCTGGTAACGGTATGAAAAAAGATTTGTTGGCAGACCTCCGGGCCGGAAAAGAACTATCACGCCGTCAGCAGTTTTTGCTGACGGCGCGGCTCAGTTTACCGCCTATCCTGGCACATCTGTCCTCGGTAGTCATGCAGTATATCGATGCCGCCATGGTGGGACGCTTGGGTGCCGGTGATGCGGCGTCTGTGGGATTGGTGGCATCTACCACCTGGCTGTTCCTCGGCTTGACGGAGGCAATCAATATCGGTTTTGTGGTGTTGGTGGCGCAGCATATCGGCGCCGGAGAGGAGCAGGAGGCCCGCAAGGTGATGAAGCAGGGACTGCTGACGGCACTTTTTTTAAGTGCATTGCTGGCGGTAATTGGCGCGGCAATTTCTGTGCCGCTGCCCCATTGGCTCAAGGCCGAGGAAGCACTCTGCCCGGCGGCGGGACGCTATTTCCTGATTTATGCGTTGTCAGTCCCCTTGATCCAAATGAATTCCATGGCGGCGGGAATGCTGCAAGCGTCTGGCAATATGCGAACACCCGGTATCGGCATGGTGACCATGTGCGCGCTGGATGTGATTTTTAATGCAATTCTTATCTTTCCGACCCGCAAGGTAAAAAACTTTACCCTATATGGTTTCGGCTGGGGTGTGACCGGCGCGGCATTGGGAACGCTGCTGGCTCAGGCAGTGATCGGGGCGGTGCTGCTGTACTGCCTGCTGCGGCGCAGCCAGATGCTGCATCTGCGGAAAGAGGAACATTTTCGTTACGCTGTACCGCTGCTTCGTCAAAGCGGGAAGATTGCCCTGCCGATTGCCTTGGAACGTATCATCATGTGCATGGCGCAGATTGTGTCTACTGCCATTGTAGCACCGTTGGGGACGATTGCCATTGCGGCCCATTCCTTCTCCATTACCGCAGAGAGCCTTTGCTATATGCCGGGTTACGGCTTCCAGAATGCTGCCACTACTATGGTAGGACAAAGTTACGGCGCAAAGCGGTACGATATGGCATACCGGTTAGGTTGGCTTGCCGTGCTGCTGGGGATGCTGGTGATGGCCGGTACGGGAGTTTTTCTCTATGCCGCCGCACCGTGGATGCTGGGCATTTTATCGCCGGATAAAGAAGTGGTGGCACTGGGTGCGGAAATGCTGCGTATCGAGGCCTTTGCCGAGCCGTTTTTTGCGGCGTCTATTGTGGCATTCGGCGTATTTCAGGGCATGGGACATACCTTAATTCCCACCGTCTTGAACTTCGCCAGTATGTGGGGGATTAGAATTCCCTTGTCGGTCTTTCTGGTTCCCGAACTTGGCCTGCGGGGTGTTTGGATCGCCATGTGCGCGGAACTGATCGCAAGGGGAATAATTTTTTTGGTATATATGCGCGATAGGGAAACGCGGAAAAAGTAAACTACGACTCGTCTTACACGCCGGGTACGTTTTTTACCGTGCCGCAGTGCGGCTTGCATTTCTATCATTCGTTTGCCGCGGTTTACTCCGGTAGCGGGATATGCTTTTGCCGCACGTAAGCGCTTGCCAAAAACAATTGTTCCGCGGTTCCGATGTCAAACCACTCGTCATTCGGAGCAAGCTTTGTCAGCATCAGCCGATTGGATTCAATCAAACGGGTGGAGAATTCGATGGCATCCAATTCCGTATAGCTTGGCTGGATAAAACTTTCATATGATTCCGTAAGGCTTTTTGGTATGATATGCATCCCAACCGGGCAGAACTCCCCACCGTCTACCGTTCGGTAATCATAATGCAGTGCGGTACCGTTTGCGTTTTGCTCAAAGAACGCGGCATTTGTTCCGGGCTTGGCCTTTCCCAATACGACACCGAATTTATCGCTTGCAAGGCAGTTCGCGGCCTGTTCCTTCAAAACCGCAATATCGTCAATAAAATACAGGCAATCTCCCATTGTCATTAGGAGATCATGTCCTGTGGCAAATGCCGCACAGCTCTCATAGGCTGCCAGTGCACCGGCACCGGTTTTTTGCACATACAGGTGAATGGCAATGCCCTGCGTATCGATCTGACACAAAAAATTCCGATAGCTCTCTTCGTGCTCCGGCGATATGACGATCGCCAGTTCCCGAATGCCCATTTGCGCGAAAAAAGAAATTTGGTAGAGCAGGGCAGGCCTGTCATATACAGGGACAAGTCCCTTGCTGATACATTTTGTAATAGGAAAAAGACGTTTTCCCTTACCTGCATTCAGAATGATACCTCTCATTGTATTACCTCCTGTCTTTTATGTTTCCATGTCACAATGCCGTACAAAATAGTAAACCCTATGGCTGAAAGTCCCATCACCGTACCCAAAACTTTTACACCAAACGAGAGCAGCAGGGAAAGAAATCCCGGTGCCGCCGCACTGACGATTCCCGCCATGGTCATCATAGGCGGATTGGCATAATAGGGCTTGATCTGCTGGCGATAAAGCTCCTGATTCCACAGGATCGTACCGTGATTCTTTACCAGTTTGCAGAGGATGCCGGAGATCAGGAGCATGGCCGAAGCCCACAGGAAGGAGGTATCCAGCCATAAAAACGCCAAAAACGACACGCCCAACAGAATCTGGGAACCCATCAGAATACGGCGGCTGCTGATTTTCAGGACCAGCTTTTCCACAAAGCGGAAGCCGAAATAGATCAGACAGCGTACCAGAATATACATATCGGATATCGTCTGCTCTGAAAATCCCAGGTCATCCGAAAACAGCGGGAAAACGATTTGCTTATAGTAAACCGCGATTCCATTATATAGAACAGATATGAGCAGGAGCGTGAGTATGGCGGGCTTAAGAATAAATCCGTAGGCCCGGCTGCTCATCGTCTTTTTTTGCGTCTGATCCGGACGGTTAAATCGGCTTTCCTTTTTTACAAACACCGACCGGCTCAATAGCAAAAAGCAAACTGCCGTTGCAGTCTCCAGCATATAGATAGACGCATAGCTTACGTGTGCTGCCAGAATGCCGCCGGCAAAAACACCTAAAATACCGGAGGTCAGCAGACCGTTTTCCGTATCGGTTGCCACGGTGCGCATGCCGGCCGTGTTATCTTTCCAAAGAGACGGCAGACGGTATAGAACCGCATTCAGAATGCCGGCTCCGATACCTCCAACAATCTTGGCGGCGCACATACCGATAATGGAATTTGCGCCGGCAAACCAGATGCAGAAAAGTGCAGAGAACACATAGAGCAGATAGGCAAAGCTGACAATGTTCCTCGTACCGAAATGATTTCGCAGCGGGCGAAACAGTGTAATGCCCACCAAGCTGCCCACGCTGGAGGCGATTACCGGCAGGGAGGCAAACACATCGGAAATGCCGAGATCCATACAAATTTTACGCGTGAGGGTGACGATGACGATAGAATCTATGGAGCCCAGCCATCCGATGCTTATGGCGAATTGATTGGCGTTGGCCAGCTCCGGATGCCCGGGATTCAGTGCGGAGACCTGTTTTCGCCGGGAGAGTGAGCGAATAGCCAGAACGGTTTCGCACACCAGAATCAGCGCGACAAGTACATAAATCAGTACGGATAAGATTTGATAGATTCTCATTTGACAAAACCTGCGGCTTTCAGCTTTTCTTCGGCGGCTTCACGGCTGATCTCTCCCATATTGGCGCTCTGCATGATCTGCACGGAGCAATCCCGCAGCTTATAGCCCCGCAGAAGAAGCAGGGATACCGCGTAGCCAACGCAAGGCACCAGAGTGTAGAGGATCCAGATCCCGTTTGCCGCCTCTGCCGTTTGAACAGATCCACCGCTGACAAAGCCAAACAGGGACAGCAGTGTCATGGCGATAGTGTTTTGAAGACCGGAGCCGATTTTGGAACAGAAGGTCTGGAATGATAGAGAAATACCCTCCGATCGTTTTCCTGTGTGATACTGGCCGTATTCCACGATGTCTGTGGTAAAACTATACATCAGCGTATTGAGGGGACCGAAGAAAATGCCGCGTAGCAGACCGAAGATCAACAGCAGTACGGTGTTGGAATAGCCGACAAGCCAGCACAGTGGGCTGGTAATAAGGCATCCCCAAATGCAGATACGGAGTACGTTAAACTTGTCAATCCTGGTGGTGATCTTATCGATCAGCAGAGAGAACGGGAGGATCGGCAGCATCAGAATGGCAAATAGTATCGTGGAATAAATATCGTTTTTCAGACAATATCGTGCCACAAAGGGAGCCAGAAGCAGCACGGCATTGGTCAGCTTCAAGAGCAGGATGGCGATATTATACAGGAAAAGATATTTGTTTTTTGTGGCGGCGCCCAGTACGGCGCGGATGGTGATCTGCTCGTCTTCTTTTGCATAATTCCGTTCGGAAAGCAAAAATGGAAACGGAACCATCAGCAGAAATCCGAAAACGGCAAAAATGATGGCAGCCGCCATCCAGCCGGTCGTGGAATAGAGCCGGGGTGCAGCAACTGAAACTGCAATAACAGCCAGGGTGCCTGCAAAGATACGTCTTCCCGTCAGGAGATTTCTCTCCTGGATTTTGGCGGTCATCACCGTGGGCACGCCAAAAATCGGCACATCGCCGGTATCATAGAACGTGGTATAGAGCAGATAGGCCGCAAATGCCCAAACAATTTTTGCCGTGGCAGAGATCCCTTGGGGAATCGAAAAAATGAACACGGTCAAAAGCGGCATGAATATGGCAGCGATCAGCATCCATCCCCGATATTTACCACTATGGAATGGCCGCTTGTCCACCAACATACCGAAAATGGGATCGTTAAGCCCGTCAAAAATCTGGGCAACACCAACCAGAACGCCGATAACCGCCGCAGAAATACCGATGTCCGTCAGGTATAAGTCGATATAGCTGTCAACAAAGTTATTGAAAATCGGAAATCCCATACAAAACAGGAAGTATCCGATCCGTTCTTTCTTCTTGATGCCCACATTTCTCACGGCGCATTCTCCTTTTTATCTGATTCAAAACAAGATCAAGCGATTTTTCATATCAGCACAGAGTAGATATAATGTCAGAACTGTCCTTCACTCACAAGAACAATTCGCCATTTACGATTTTTTGAAGAGCTGCTTTAACTTCTGCGTAGCCGACTTTCTCAAAGATCAGGGGCATGGTAACATTATTGACTTGATAAGTCAATAATGTTATATATACAAATTATGTAAAAGCAGACAAGTTTAATGGCATTGTGCGGGGTACTCCTGTATCACAAAAGCCCAGTGGAGAGAAGAATAGCAAACAAAAACCTACCATTTTAACAATATCATAGTTTTGCTCAAATAGTAAATCGAGTTGTTCAAAGCTTGTCACGCAATTACTCCCTCCGGCGCGATCCGAGGCCTTTGCCGAGCCGTTTTATGCGGCGTCAATCGTTGCGTTTGGTGTATTTCAAGGCATGGGGCATACGCTGATCCCCACCGTGTTGAACTTTATCAGTATGTGGGGGATTAGAATTTCCCTGTCGGTCTTTTTGGTTCCCGGACTTGGCCTGCGGGGTGTTTGGATCGCCATGTGTACGGAAATGATCGCGCGGGGAATAATTTTTTTGGTATATATGCGCGATAGGGAAACGCGCAAAGAGTAATAAGAATGTAATAAATTTTGTGATATTTGAAGAACACCTCATTCCGGACAAATTTTGAACGACAACTTTTATCGATAAAAAGTTATAATAAGAGAAGGTACCTTGACTCTGGAAATAGCCAAGGCGCCTTCTCATCTCTTGTTTGTTCTTATTTAAAAGTTTTCTAACAAATTTTTTTGTTTTTTCGATTTTTTTGTCTTGACACGGAGACGGCTTTCTGCTATATTAATCAAGTCGGCAGGAACGCCGTAACTGCATATGGGGGTATAGCTCAGCTGGGAGAGCGCTTGAATGGCATTCAAGAGGTCAGCGGTTCGATCCCGCTTATCTCCACCAAAAAAGTACCGAAATCTTTACGATTTCGGTACTTTTTTATAACTTTTTCGGGCAATTAAAATTCCGAAAAAATTCCGCGGATACTTCGCGGATACTTGAGATAAAAATATGAAATTTTGGGTAGTCAAAAAAGTGAATTTTTGCAACTTTTTGGCCAATTTTGCTTTTTTCGTAAAAATTTTTATAAAAAATTTTTTGCGAAAAACAACTTACAAACTATCCTTGAACGGTGACCGGCGGCATGGTACAATAACGGCAGCAGAAAGGACGGTGGTACGATGAACATGACGAATAGTACGGCGTGGGAGACCCTGACTCCGGAGCAAAAGCGTAGGGCTCTCTATGATCGGCAGGTGGCCACACTGAAGACCTTTCTCGAACATGGTACAATCACGCAGACGCAGTACGACAAGAGCCTGTACGACCTGACTGAGAAGATGGGATATGAGACTGATGAGTAATAAAGAAAAAAGCCAACCGAACATTGAGCAGATCATCCGTGAGACCACCGACGCCAACCAGAGCAAGACCGACTGGACGAAGGCATGGAGCACCAAATACCCGATCTTGAAAACCTATCAGGCAGAGGTGGATATACCTCATTACGCCATACAGATCCGCTCCATGTTCACCGAATTGCAGGTAACATATGGATACAGCGAGCAGGATGCTATGCTGGTGCTGAAGGATATACTGGCACACGAATACATGGATAAGCAAAAGAAAAAGTGATTGCCTTGGGAGTTTCCCATATGATAGAACATACCCCCTGTTCTGATTGCATGTAACACAATCAGAACAGGGGGTATTGCTTTTCAAGCTGCAAGTTTTTCCGCTTTCGCATTTGCTTTTTTCAGGTCGCCGGTGATTGCATGCTTGCCAATAGCTATGAATGTTTCGCCGGGTTTTAGCCTTATGTGAGCGTAAACATTGATATTTTCAGAAGTCTCATCGGGATAAAACCTTTCGGTGGTAATTCCCCCGTGACTATCCTTGGTATTGGCCTCATTGATATCTTCCGACGGCATCTGGCGCTTTAGGATCGTATACTGGTAGTCCCAAGCTTCGTCGCCGACAAAAGGTACATAATGATCGTTCGTGACATTAGCCGCCATGCTCATATGCTTGAGAAACCGTCGGGTACCGATATCCTCATCAGGAATACCGCATTTGTCATCAACGATATTGTCATAGGTGTTGGAAAGCACAGTATTGCCGATATTAGCAGGCAACCGATAGGAATAGGAGGTTGAAGCCTTGTTGAAAATACTTGCCACCGTCTTGGAAATAAATCCGCGAAGCATATCAACCTTCAGATCGTTTCCCTTATCATCGCTGAAAATACGTCTCTGACGCACGGCAGCCTCTCCATATGTTGCAACTAACTTATTCCAATGTCTGTACAGAATCGATGCAATCTGCGGCAGCGCAACAAAAGAAAGGTTATGTGTCGCTCCTGAACGTTCTTTGCCGTCTAAATCCACATCACAAATCTGCACAACCGCATAATCCGGGCCATTAAAAATAATGCGATCCCACAGCATTTCGCTTACAAACTTATCAGGCAAACCCAAAAAGACCAAACCCGCACCGCATGCCAGAGCAGGATCCGACTTTTCCAATTCATCGAAGAATGCTATCGTTTCATCGGAATCCAGCATACGACGTTCCATAGCAGCATTTTGGCTCGCTTTGGGAGACTTTCTGCCTTCGCATGTAATGGTATCGTCAAATGGATCGACTGCGAAGCAGTAACAATGGCTCATACAGAACTTCCAAAAGCGGCAGAGTTCCCTCAACTGCGATTTGGGAATATGATTATTCTTGATGAACTTTCCCATCAAGGCGCAACTATATTTGGACATTGGGATATTATCCATGAGAGAATAATACTTCGCAATGGCACGCTTCCTCTTCGCATTGCAATCATCACTTGCATTTGGATGATGATATACGATATAATTGTCAAGGTACAGGGATGCTGCTTCAGCCGGAGTGATGGTAGAAGGATTCGTCCGTTTTTTAACCAGCCGGTTCAGCTGCTTTATATTATCCATCCATGTTGTCGATCATGGACAGAAGCTCTGCCTCAATACACTTCGGCGCCATGGCCGCGCCCAGCTCCGCCTTGCCATGATGACTGAGCACCAGATGCTTCAGCGCATCGATCTTTTCCTCATCAGCACCCTCGCTGCGGCCAACGCGATCGATGATCTCGGAGCCGATCACCGCATGGCCCATCAGCTGACCCTTCTTGGAGTAGTCAGTAACCAACCCCTGCTCGGAACGGTCGAACTCAATGATCTTTCCGATATCGTGCAAAAGGGCACCGGCCACCAGCAGGTCGCGGTTGATGATATGGAAACCCATGCTTTCATACTGGTCGCAGATCTTATTCGCCAGCTGCATCATGCTGACAGTGTGCATCAGCAGCCCGCCCAGAAAAGCGTGGTGGACAGACATTGCCGCGGGACACACCCGCAGATAGTCCTTGAACTCGAGGCACACGGAAAGGCAAATGTTATGATAGTCCACATCCTCAAACATTTCGTTGACAAAATAGTCGTTGAGGTACTTCATAGCGGCGTCCACATCGATAGGCGCAGTAGGTACCAGCGTAGACCAATCCACGCGGCCGCTCTCGGCCAATTCGATGTGGTACAGCTTAACCTGCTGGCGGCCATTGTAGGTCTCCACGTCACCGGTGACATTTACCGCCTTACCGGTATCCGCTGCGGTGATGGCGCCGTCGTAATCGAACATGATGAAACTAATAGTGCCGTTGGTGTCCATCAGCGTGCCGCTGATATAGGGGTTGCCGTTGCAGGCAACCTTATTCTGGACGTTCTGCAGGATGTAGGTGCCGTGCATGCTACTGTTGACGGCGAGATTCTTCAGATAAATATGTTCCATGATAGAACTCCTTTCAAATAAAAATAGTCGGGAGGATTTCTCTGAGGGTTCACCGGTGAACCCTCAGAGGTGCAAATGGTGTCAGGAGGCGCTGACGACATCTTCGGCCGCGTTCAGGACGGAAACGGCATCAGCCAAGGTGTCAAGACGGGTGTGGTCATAGACCATGGTCGTGCGCGTATTGCTGTGGCCGACGAGACGGGCGATGCGATCCAACGCCACATTGCGGGCGTCCAAGCGGGTGACGTAGGTGTGCCGACAGCAGTGCGGTGACAGTAAACGTACGCTGCCGATCTCGCGCAAGGCACGATAATACTGTTTACGGAAGGTGCCGACGCTGTAGAGCAGACTATCGCGGCTGCTGCTCCAGATGAACGCCTTGCCGCCGTGGTTGCGGAGATAGAGGGCATACTGCCGGAAGTCTTCGGGGATAGGTACTACACGCTTGCTGCCCTTATTCTTGGTCGAGCCGAGAGTCGGAATGCCGTTGACCATCTTGATCGCGTATTCAACGCTGACGAGAGAGCCGTCCTCGGCAATACTCTCGGGGCGCAGCGCCAGCAGCTCCTGCACACGTACGCCGGTGCCGATGAGGAAACAGATACTGTTTCCCATCAGGTCATCCTTGTGGTTCTTGATGATCTGCTCCACTTCCTCTTCGGTAAAGGCATCCTTCTTGCTTTCCTCGTCACCAGACTTGACTGCCTTTGCCTTACGGGCGGGGTTGAAACCGATCAGCATATTGGCCTCGGCGGCATCAAAAATCTGGATCAGCATGGCGCGGCACTTACTAATCATGGAATGGGAATAGTCCTTTGCCACCAGGGAGTCAAAGAAACCGTTGATATGGATGGGCAAGATCTTATCCAGCGGCGTATCCTTGAAGTAGTCCTTCAGGAGATTCAGCGTATACACGTAGCCGGCGTAGGTCGAAGCAGCTACCTGGCTTTCGTAGTCCTTGTACCAGGTATCCGCCCAATCGGAGAAGGTCATGGACTTATTGACCTGGACACCCTTGTCCTTGTTATTCTTATAGTCGCGGACAAGGTCAAGAACTTCCGTCTTGGTGTCGCCGGTGAGGGTCACCATCTTCTTTCGACCGTCATCTTTGTAACCATCCATAAAGGTACAGGCCCATCTGCCACTATTCAGTTTGCGGACATAGCCCTCGCCATTAGAGCGTTTCTTAGCCATAATTCACACCTAACCTTTAAATGGCATTCCAAATGCCTTCAATAATGCTAAAGATTCTTCATTAGAATTTGCAGTAGTAACAAATATAATATCCATACCACGAATCTTATAAACATTATCATATTCAATTTCAGGGAATATTAATTGTTCTTTAATACCTAATGTATAATTTCCACGTCCATCAAATGCTTTTGGTGATACACCTCTGAAATCACGTACTCTAGGAAGACAAATTGATACTAACTTGTCTAAGAAGTTAAACATATTTTCTCCTCTTAAAGTAACCTTACATCCAATGCTTTGTCCTTCTCTTACTTTGAACCCAGCAATTGATTTTCTAGCTTTAGTTATTATAGGTTTTTGTCCAGAAATTACTTCAAGATCTTTGCAAGCTGCTTCAAGTAATTTTGAATTACCAGTAGCATCTCCAACACCCATATTAATAACAATTTTTTCTAACTTAGGAACTTCCATAACTGTTTCATAATTATGTTTCTTAGTTAAACTTGGAATGATTTCATTTAAGTATCTTTCTTTTAAACGGTTCATAAATCAAATCCTCCTTCTACTAATCAATCTTCTCTGAAGATTTCTTAGCTATTCTTACTTTTTTATCTTTTTCTATAGTATGTCCGATTCTAGTTCTTTTCTTAGTTTTAGGATCTATAATCATAACATTAGATGCATGGATTGGTGCTTCTACTTCAAGAATTCCACCAGTTTCTTGTCCATTTCCTTTTTTATGTTTTTTAACTATGTTACATCCTTCAACTATAACTCTATTTTCATTTCTTAAGGTTTTTGTATTTTTACCTTCTTTTCCTTTACTAGATCCAGCAATTACTACAACTTTATCTCCAACTTTTAAGTTCATAACAACCTCCTATAGTACTTCTTTAGCTAAAGAAACAATTTTCATGAAATCTTTATCACGAAGTTCTCTAGCTACTGGACCGAAAATACGAGTTCCAACAGGGCTCTTATCGTCCTTAATAATTACGCAAGCATTGTCATCAAATTTAATATAAGATCCATCTTCTCTTCTAAGACCAAATTTAGTTCTTACAATAACTGCTTTAACAACTTTACTTTTAGCAACAGTTCCATTAGGTGTGGCATTTTTAATTGTACCAACAACTATGTCACCAATGTTTCCAGTTTTAACTTTGCTTCCACCAAGAACACGAATAA
>CALCRH010000003.1 GCA_937894515.1 uncultured Clostridia bacterium
CGCTTCCTTCCAGGAGACCACCCGTGTCCTTACGGAAGCCGCCATCAAGGGCAAGGTCGATCCGCTGATCGGTCTGAAGGAGAACGTCATCATCGGTAAGCTGATCCCCGCCGGCACCGGCATGTACCAGTATCAGCGCACCGAGCCCGTTTGCCTGAAGGAGCCCGAGCCCGAACCCGAAGAGGAAGAGGGCTACGCCTCCGTGATCTACACGGACGACGAGGAGGACGATCGCATCAGCAATTTCGATCCTTCCGTGGCTGAGGACGAGTGATTTTGACCAAGACACGGCGTGTTTTCGCACGGTCTATGGGCAGAAAGTAAAAAATCCGCGGGGAGGGGCGATTGTTTCTTGACAATCCCCCTGCCCCGTGGTACATTAGTCAAGCTTGTGTTTCGGGCGTCAGCCCTAAAATACAAAATCTGAATAAGGAGGTACCGAAATGCCTACTTTTAACCAGTTGGTGAGAAAGGGAAGACAGTCTTCCGCCAAGAAGTCCACCGCTCCTGCTCTGCAGAAGGGCTGGAACTCTCTGCACAAGACTGCCATCGAGACTTCTTCCCCGCAGAAGCGCGGTGTCTGCACCGTCGTCAAAACGGATACGCCTAAAAAGCCTAACTCCGCTCTGCGTAAAATCGCCCGTGTGCGTCTGAGCAATGGTATCGAAGTTACGGCGTATATCCCCGGCGAAGGCCACAACCTTCAGGAGCACAGCGTGGTCCTGATCCGCGGCGGCCGTGTCAAGGATCTGCCCGGTGTCCGTTACCATATCGTTCGTGGCGTTCTGGATACGGCCGGTGTTGCCAATCGCCGTCAGGCCCGCTCCAAGTACGGTGCGAAGCGCCCCAAGAAGTAAGCAGCAAAAGGTGCCAAATATCATAAAACCGGGGTGCAGCCTTGGTCCGATACTTGGCGCGAGACACGTAGGAATCATGCATGTGAGTACCTATGATCTAATTTTTTAATTAAGGAGGGAAGAATCGTGCCCAGAAGAGGACATATCACCCACAGAGAAGTTCTGCCGGATCCGGTTTACGGTAGTGTTGTGGTCACCAAGCTGATCAACAACATCATGCTGGACGGCAAAAAGGGCACCGCGCAGAAGATCGTCTATGGCGCCTTCGACCGCATCGCCGAGAAGACCGGCAAGGATGCGCTCGAGGTCTTTACCGCTGCCATGGATAACATCATGCCCGTTCTGGAAGTCAAGGCTCGCCGTGTCGGCGGTGCCACCTATCAGGTTCCTATGGAAGTCCGTCCCGCCCGTCGTCAGACCCTGGGTCTGCGCTGGCTGACCGCTTACTCCCGCGCCCGCGGTGAGCGCACCATGGCCGAGCGTCTGGCCGGCGAGATCATGGACGCTGCCAACAACACCGGCAACGCCGTGAAGAAACGCGAAGATACCCACAAGATGGCTGAATCCAACAAGGCATTCGCCCACTTCCGCTGGTAATCAGCACAAAAAAAGGAGAACACTATGCCGAGAAAGGTTACACTGGAAAATACGAGAAATATCGGCATTATGGCCCACATCGATGCAGGCAAGACCACGACGACGGAGCGTATTCTGTACTACACGGGCGTAAACTACAAGCTCGGTGAGACGCATGAGGGTACCGCTACCATGGACTGGATGGAGCAGGAGCAGGAGCGCGGCATCACCATCACGTCTGCTGCTACCACCTGCTACTGGACCGGCACCAGGGAACAGTTCCCCCAGACGCGCATCAATATCATCGACACCCCGGGTCATGTGGACTTCACTGTGGAGGTGGAGCGTTCTCTGCGTGTGCTGGACGGCAGCGTGACCGTGATGTGCGCCAAGGGCGGCGTGGAGCCCCAGTCTGAAACGGTGTGGCGTCAGGCCGATCATTACCATGTGCCCCGGATGATCTACGTCAACAAGATGGACATCACCGGCGCGGATTTCTTCCATGTGATCGACATGGTACACGATCGTCTGAAGGCCAACGCTGTGCCTATTCAGCTCCCCATCGGTAAGGAGGATACCTTCCGCGGTATCATCGACCTGGTGGAGATGAACGCAGACATCTACTACGATCAGTTGGGTAAGGATATGCGCGTGGAGCCGATCCCCGAGGATATGGTGGATCTGGCGAACGAGTACCGCGAGAAGCTGCTCGACGCGATCTCCATGTTCGACGACGAGATCATGGAAATGTATCTCGAGGGCAAGGAGATCCCGACCGAAAAGATCCAGCATCTGCCGGAATGCATTTGGTCGGTGATTCCTTTTTGCGGAACTTCGTATGTGAAATGAGTATCAACTGAATTTTGGTTGTCTTGGTTGAGAGCCAATGTTCTCGGATCATTGCTGCCCATGGCATTTCGTACAGCTCGATCTGTTGGCGAATCTTGATACGATGCGCGCAAGGCATTCAACAATTCGGGAGTTAGATTTTGAGCGCTAATTGCAAGATTCAGCCCAAAAAGGAATGTTGTGATGAATAGTCGTTTTATCATTTGGAAGGATTATGTTTGTACTCAAAGAAAATAGCGAACAAAATGGCGATAACTAATGCGTATGCAGCAAAAATATACCAGCAAACCTGCCAACCATGCCAAACGGTCAACGGATCTGCGCCCGTCATAGCCGGCGTGAAGACCATGCGATTGATGATTGCTTGAGCGGAAAGCGTACCGATTGTAGCACCGAAACCATTGGTCATCATCATGAACAGACCTTGACCGGAAGATTGCAAGGCAGGTTCGGTTTCCTGACTAACATATAAAGCTCCTGAAATGTTGAAGAAATCGAAAGCGAAACCGTATGCGATGCAACTTAATACGAACAACCAGACGCCGTTGCCGGGATTGCCCAAACCGAAGAATCCGAACCGGATAACCCAGGCTAACATAGACATGATAATCACATTTTTAATACCGAATCGTTTGAGGAAGAATGGGATACACAATATGCATAATGCTTCGCAAATTTGTGATAGACTGATCAACATATTGGAGTGCTGAACACCGAAAGTATCAGCGTATTCCTCTATGAATTGGAAGGAGCCGAGGAACGGATTGGCGTATCCGTTGGTAATTTGAAGGCAAACTCCTAAAAATATGGAAAAAAGGAAGAAAACCGCCATCTTCTTTTGACGGAAAAGACGGAAACCGTCCAATCCCAACATCTCAATCCAGTTTTTACGCTCTTTGTCTTCTTTAACGACTTTGCAATCGGGCAAAGTAAGGCAGTACATAGCCAATGCGATGCTCAAACCTCCGCTTACAAGGAATTGACGGGCGGTGGTCTGGAATCCCAATAAATCCACTACCCACATTGTGCAGATGAAACCAACAGTACCGAATACGCGAATAGGCGGAAATTCCTTCACCGAGTCCATATTGTTCTTGTTGAATAGAATCAGGCATACGGAATTGTCCAATGCGATGGTTGGCATAAAGAATGCCACCGAAATCGTGTATAAGGTGAAGAGCGGAGCAAATTGAACAGAATCACCTGCTTGCAAACCATAACCACCTGCGGCCATCCTGAATA
>CALCRH010000004.1 GCA_937894515.1 uncultured Clostridia bacterium
AAAGCCACGGATACAGCATCGTCCGGGAGTATGTCGGTCACGGCATCGGCCGGAACATGCACGAGGCACCGGAGGTACCCAACTACGGTGCGCCGGGACATGGCCCGCGACTGCTGCGGGGCATGACCATCGCCGTGGAACCCATGGTTAACGCCGGTTCCGCCGCTATCATTCAAATGCGTGATGGCTGGACGGTAAAGACCGCAGATGGCAAGAATGCCGCCCATTATGAAAACACCATCCTGATCACCGCCGGAGAGCCAGAGATCCTGACCGACCCGGAGAAATCGCTGGTGTGACATGGACATTGCCAAATCAAACATCGTAAAATCGCTCTGTGGCAGGGATGAAGGAAGTCTGTACTTCGTACTGAGTGCGGAAGAGGATTTTCTCCTGCTGGCAGACGGGAAGCACCGCCGACTGGAAAACCCCAAGCGGAAACGAAAAAAACATGTAGTGCTGGTGGAAAGCAGTCAGAGTGCGGTTGCTGAAAAAATCAGAAGCAACGAAAAAATTACAAACAGTGAGCTTCGAAAAGCCATTGCCGCGATAAGCGGTACAAATCCGGACCAGGAGGGAACGTAACTTGGCAAAATCCGACATGATTGAAGTGGAAGGCGTGGTTGTGGAATCCCTGCCTAACACCACATTCCAAGTAGACATTGGAAATGGACACACGATATTAGCGCATATTTCCGGTAAGCTGAGAATGAATTTCATCAGGATCCTGCCGGGCGATAAGGTAACGGTGGAGATGTCCCCGTATGACCTGACCCGTGGCCGGATCACATGGCGTAGTAAGTAAGGAGGTTTCAAACTATGAAAGTAAGACCGTCCGTGAAGCCCATGTGCGAGAAGTGCAAGATCATTCGTCGTAAAGGCCGTGTCATGGTCATTTGCGAGAATCCCAAGCACAAACAGCGTCAGGGCTAAGAAGAAAGTGGAGGTGCACAACTAATGGCACGTATTGCCGGTATTGACCTGCCCAAGGATAAGCGAATCGAAATCGGTTTGACTTATATCTATGGTATTGGAAGAAAGAGTGCTCAGGACATCCTGGCACAGACAGGCATCAACCCCGACACCCGCGTAAAGGATCTGACCGAGGCCGATGAGGCCAAGCTGCGTGAAGCGATCGATCAGTCCTATACCGTCGAGGGTGATCTGCGTCGTCAGGTAGCGCTTGACATCAAGCGTCTGACTGAAATCGGCTGCTATCGCGGCACACGGCATCGCCGTGGCCTGCCCGTTCGCGGCCAGCGCAGCAAGACCAACGCACGCACCCGCAAGGGCCCCAAAAAGACCATTGCGAACAAGAAGAAGTAAGGAGGGAGATTAGAATATGGCTACCGCTACTAAGGGCAAGAAAGTTGTCCGTCGTCGTCGCGAAAAGAAGAACATTGAAAAGGGTCAGGTCCATATCCGTTCTTCCTTCAACAACACCATGGTTACCGTGACCGATTCTCAGGGGAATGCTCTTTCTTGGGCATCCTCCGGTGGTCTGGGTTTCCGTGGTAGCAAGAAGTCTACCCCCTTCGCCGCTCAGAGCGCCGCAGAGACTGCTGCCACTGCCGCTATGGAGTATGGCCTGAAGACCGTTGAAGTTTTCGTTAAGGGTCCCGGCCAGGGCCGTGAGGCTGCTATCCGCGCACTGCAGGCCGTGGGTCTGGAAGTGACCATGATCAAGGATGTCACGCCCATTCCTCACAACGGCTGCCGTCCGCCCAAGCGCCGTCGCGTGTAATCGAAGAAGGAGGATATAGAGTATGGCTAAGAATATGCAGCCTGTCGCCAAGCGTTGCAAGGCGCTGGGTATTTCTCCTGCTGTCATGGGTTACGCCAAGAAGGAAACCAAGCGCAATCCCGGTGGACAGATGAGAAAGAAGAAGAGCGAGTATGCGATCCAGTTGAACGAGAAGCAGAAGGTCAAGTTCGTCTATGGCATTCTGGAGAAGCAGTTCCGTGCTTACTACGAGAAGGCTTCCACCATGCCCGGCAAGACCGGCGAGAACCTGCTGCAGCTGGTTGAGCGTCGTCTGGATAACGTTGTTTACCGTCTGGGCTTTGCCATGACCCGCCGCGAGGCTCGTCAGCTGGTGAACCACGCCCATTTCACCGTCAATGGCCACAAGGTCAACATCCCCTCCTATCTGGTTCGCGTGGGTGATGTGATCGAGGTCAAGGAGTCCTCCCGCAGCGCCGCTTGCTTCAAGCGCCTGACCGGCGAAGATGCTCCCATGTTCAACGTTCCCCAGTGGCTGGAGCGCGAGAAGAACGCCCTGAAGGGTACTGTCTCCAAGCTGCCTGCCCGCGAGGACATTGATATGCCTATCGAGGAGCACCTGATCGTCGAGTTGTACTCCAAGTAATAGGGTTCGAACCCTCGAAAACGCAATTAATTTTCAAGCACGGCTTTTTGCTGTGTCTGCACCAAGAATTTAAGGAGGGTACTGCATGATCGAAATTGAGAAGCCCCAGATCGAGTGTATGGAAACACCCGGCGATGCTTCCTATGGAAAATATGTAATCGAACCCCTGGAGCGCGGTTATGGAACGACTTTGGGTAATGCGCTTCGCCGCATTATGCTCTCCAGTCTTCCCGGTACGGCTGCCACCAGCATCAAAATTGCCGGTGTCCAGCATGAGTTTTCCACCATTCCCGGTGTGAAGGAAGACGTGACCGAGATCGTTCTGAACGTAAAGAATCTGCTGACCAAGCTGC
>CALCRH010000005.1 GCA_937894515.1 uncultured Clostridia bacterium
ACAATGAAATCTCCTTCGATTTTAACCGAATCCTTGAAGTAGGATCCCGGTTCTGCCAAGTAGGTCGTGTCCTTTACGAAAACTTTCATTGATTACCCCTGTTACGTATAATAACCTTCTTTCTCACGGTATTAATATGTTGTCCATCACGTTTTCTCACAAGACCTGCGCAATGATGCCGTACCACAGTTCCATCGCAAGAAACAGAAACAGTGCCACAAACATGCCGTACTTAATCAGGCTCGTGGACTTTACCGCGATCAGTTCCGCCGGCGTTCTGCAGCGGACGGACTTCACCGCAGCAGAAAGAATGAAGAGATCGATTACCGCAATCAGGACAAGATACACCGCACCCCAGCGGGAGTACGGCAGAACACTTGCCGCAACCGCATAGAGGATGAAGAGAACCGCAAGGTATCCGCTCTTCTGTACGCCAAGAATCATCGGAAGTGTCGTTGCCCCGCCTGCCGCATCACCTTCGATGTCCTCGGCTGCCTTGAGAATTTCACGGGCGAGCGTCCCGAAGAATGTGATCGCAAACAGCGGAAGGGTGACGGCAAACGACTCCGGGCCCACAAGGACACCGCCGAAGAGAAACACGCTGCCGGAAAGGTAAGCAACCGAAAGGTTGCCGAACAGCGGCATCTTCTTCAGCTTCGCAGCATAGGCGATCAGCAGGAGTGAGTTGAACACGGCGACTGCAAGACACCAGAGGTTGGTGGCAAGGCCTGCAAGAATACCGAGGATGAACAGAATGCCTGCCCATACCGCGGCACTTCCGGGTGTGACGGCGCCGGACGGAATCGGTCTGCCCGGCCGGTTGATTTTGTCAATATCCCGGTCAAAGTAGTCGTTGAGCACATTTCCCGCACCGCAGATGACGGTTACAATGAAGAACAGCATAAACGCGGACAGCGGGTTCGTTCCCGATGCGATCAGATAGGCAATGATTGCGGTGATGCCGGAAACAACCGCGTTTGCCGGACGAATGATCGTAACATAGGGCGAGAGGCTCATCTTGAAACTATTATTTGGCTACAGGATGTAAAAAAGGGAGGTGTCTCAGACCGCAGGGCTGAGATCATCCCCGCGGCGCAGGAACGGAATATAATACAGTTCATGACCAAGGATGGAGAAGGTGTACTCCAGTTCCTGCAGCGTTCCGGAGAGATCGATCTCATGTTTGAGGAACTGAAAAAGGTAAAGCCAAACCACTTTGCCGTCCGGCAATATGCCAAGTACAAGCTGGCGGCGGGCAAAACAGCAAAATCCATTCTGATCTCCTGCGGCGCTCGGCTCGCTCCTTTTGATATTCAGGAGCTTAGAGAGCTGACTGCCTATGACGAGCTGGAACTGGACACGCTGGGCGACCGTAAAACGGCGCTGTTTCTTATCATGTCCGATACCGATGATACCTTCAATTTCCTGATCGCCATGTGCTACACCCAGCTATTCAATCTCCTGTGCGAGAAAGCGGACGACAAATACGGCGGGCGCTTGCCCGTTCATGTCAGATGCCTGATCGACGAATGTGCCAACATCGGGCAGATTCCGAGACTGGAGAAGCTGGTGGCGACCATCCGAAGCCGTGAGATCTCCGCCTGCCTTGTGTTGCAGGCGCAATCTCAGTTAAAGGCGATCTACAAGGATAACGCGGACACCATCATCGGCAACATGGACGCTTCACTGTTTCTCGGCGGCAAAGAGCCGGGAACGCTGAAGGATTTGGCGGCGGCGCTGGGCAAGGAAACCATCGACAGCTACAACACCGGCGAAAGCCGCGGGCGTGAGGTTTCTCACAGCTTAAATTATCAGAAATTGGGCAAGGAGCTTATGAGCCAGGACGAGCTTGCCGTCATGGATGGCGGCAAATGTATCTTACAGCTCCGTGGGGTGCGCCCGTTTCTTTCCGACAAGTACGATATTACCAAGCACCCCCTGTATCGTTACACTTCCGATTTCGACAAGCGCAACGCATTTGACATAGAGCGTTACTTGTCCCATCACCTCAAGCTGAAATCGGAGGATACCTACAACGTCTTTGAGGCAGACATAAACGAATCAGGTAATATTTGATAGAAAAGAAAACTGCCGTACAGGTTTCCCTATGCGGCAGTTTCGTCACTTATCAAGCAAATCACTGTGCGAACCCGTGCGTGACAGCGTTAGCACAAGCACATCATTTTCGATCCGATAAATCAGCAGCCAATCCGGAAGGATGTGACATTCTCGATGACCGATCCAGTTGCCGACTAGTACATGATCCCGGTATTTCTCCGGAAGATCTTCTCCATTGGAAAGCAGCGTGATGACTTCATCCAGCAGAGAGATTTTAAGACCTCGCTTCATTGCCAGCTTGTAGTCTTTTTTGAACTGCGAAGTTGCCTTGACAGTGTACTTTGTCTTTCTCATGCTTTCAAGTCGTTGAATAACTCGTCAAGATCGTCATATCCCTTGACAGTCGGATCTTTTGCAATTCTTTCCGCTTCCATTAGGGCGGCAAGTGTTTCACGGTTCGGCTGATTTAGAGAAATATCAAAGGGAATTTTACCTTCTCGGAGAGCCTGACGGACAAAAATGTTGAATGCGGTGGTAATATTCATGCCAAGCTCATTGAAGAGCGCGTCTGCCTGAGTTTTCAGGTCGGTGTCCATACGGATGCTGATATTTGTGGTTGTTCCAGCCATACGACCATCTCCTTTCTGCTGGCATCTATATTATATGCTGTTTGCACGAAAAATACAATACCCCGCACGAGATTTTACGAAAAGTTTTGATTTGAAAATATTACCTCAGCCAAGCAATCGTACCACAGTTGTTGCGATTGTTTTTATTATTCCCACAATAAAAAAGGATCATGAAGCCCACAAATGCGTACCTTCACATTTCTTATGAAAATTATGGAGGTACAAGTATATGTCTTTTTTCAATTCTGCTGTTGATGTATTGCAGACCCTCGTCATCGCGCTGGGTGCCGGTCTTGGCATTTGGGGCGCGATCAACCTGCTCGAAGGCTACGGCAACGATAACCCCGGTGCGAAGTCTCAGGGCATGAAGCAGCTCATGGCTGGCGGCGGTGTCGCCCTGATTGGTCTGACCCTCGTTCCGCTGCTCTCCGGGCTGTTCGGTTAATCTTATCTATCAATACTCCGGGGAGCGCCCTGTAAGCGGCGCTCCCCCTGAAAGGAGGGCAACCCTATGGATTTACTATGGGACAAAATCACGGAATGGATAAAAGAAGTCCTCATTTCCGGCATTACCGGCAATCTCTCCGGGATGTTCGACACCACAAATCAAAAGGTTGCCGAAATCTCCAGTGAGGTCGGTCTTACCCCGCAGGCGTGGAACGGCAGTATTTTCAATATGGTGAAAAACCTGTCCGAAAGCGTCATTGTCCCTATCGCCGGCGTCATCCTCGCCTTTGTCATGACGCTGGAGCTGATCCAGCTCATCACCGACAAGAACAATCTGAACGACGTGGATACATGGATGTTCTTCAAATGGGCGTTCAAGTCGGCGGCGGCAGTTCTCATCGTGACAAACACATGGAATATCGTGATGGGCGTCTTTGATGTGGCGCAGAGCATCGTATCCAGCGCGTCCGGCGTGATGATCTCAGATACCAGCATAGACATTGCCTCGGTACTGACCGATCTGGAAGCACGGCTCACGGAAATAGAGATTGGACCGCTGTTCGGTCTGTGGTTCCAATCCCTGTTTGTCGGCATCTGCACATGGGCGCTGACCATCTGCATTTTCATCGTCATTTACGGACGAATGATCGAGATTTACCTTGTCACGTCCGTTGCCCCGATCCCAATGGCAACTATGGCAAACAAGGAATGGGGCGGCATGGGGCAGAATTATCTGCGCTCTCTGCTGGCGCTCGGATTTCAGGCGTTTCTCATTATCGTCTGCGTGGCGATCTATGCCGTGCTGGTACAGAATATCGGCGTAATGGAGGACATCAGTGCCGCGATATGGACGTGTATGGGATATACGGTGCTTTTGTGCTTCTGCCTGTTCAAGACAAGCAGTTTGGCAAAGAGCGTATTCAATGCCCATTAACGGAGGTGATGATCTATGGCATACGTTCCCGTTCCCAAGGATTTAACAAAGGTCAAGAGTAAGGTGCTGTTTAATCTCACAAAACGGCAACTCCTTTGTCTCGGCGGCGGTGCGCTGATCGGCGTTCCGCTTTTCTTTTTGCTCAGAAAACCCATCGGCACAAGCTCTGCGGCTATGCTGATGATGCTTGTCATGCTCCCGGCGTTTCTGTTCGGGATGTATGAGCGCAACGGGCAGCCCTTGGAAGTCGTACTTCGGAATATCATCCGCACCTGCTTCCTGCACCCAAAACAGCGCCCGTATAAAACCAATAACTTCTACGACGCCATAGAGCGTCAGGAAAAATTAGATCAGGAGGTGTACCAAATTGTCCACGGCAAGAAAGCTGACCGGCACGGAAAAGAAACAGATCGAAGCCGCCATCGCAAGGGCGAATAAGACGGATAAGAAAGAACAATCCGCGCAGGACAGCATCCCTTATCAGCGTATGTATCCCGACGGCATCTGCCGCGTGAGCGATACGCACTACACCAAAACCATTCAGTTTCAAGACATTAACTACCAGCTCTCGCAGAACGAGGATAAAACCGCCATCTTTGACGGATGGTGTGATTTCCTCAACTACTTCGACAGCTCGGTACAGTTTCAGCTCACCTTTGTCAACCTTTCCACTACGGAGGAAAACCTTTCGGAGCGCATCAACATTCCCCTGCGCGGGGACGAATACGACAGTATCCGTACCGAATATACGCAGATGCTCCGCGATCAGGTCGCCAAGGGCAAGAACGGTCTGACCAAGACCAAGTATCTCACCTTCGGCATTGACGCCGACAATATTCAGACGGCAAAATCCCGGCTGGATCGTATCGAAAATGATCTCTTAAACAACTTCAAGCGCTTGGGCGTCGCGGCATCAGGCTTGAACGGCAAGGAATACCTCTGCGTCATGCACGACATTCTGAACATGGATGAAAAAGCACCGTTCCGTTTTTCGTGGGACTGGCTGGCACCGTCCGGGCTTTCCACCAAGGATTTCATTGCGCCAAGCTCCTTTGAGTTCAAGACAGGCAGGCAGTTCCGCATGGGGAAAAAGCTCTGCGCCGTCAGCTTCTTAAATATCCTCGCGCCGGAGCTGAATGACCGTATTCTTGCGGATTTCCTCGATATGGAATCCAACCTTGTGGTGAGTCTGCATATTCAGTCCGTCGATCAGACCAAGGCGATCAAGACCATCAAGCGCAAGATCACAGACCTCGATAAAAGTAAGATCGAAGAACAGAAGAAAGCAGTCCGCGCCGGTTACGACATGGACATCATCCCCTCCGACCTTGCCACCTACGGCGTGGAGGCGAAAAAACTCTTGCAGGATTTACAGTCCCGCAACGAGCGTATGTTCATGTTTACGTTCATCATTATGAATACGGCGGACAGCCAGCGTCAGCTCAACAACAATCTCTTTCAGGCTTCCAGTATCGCACAGAAGCAAAACTGTTCCCTTGTCCGGCTGGATTTTCAGCAGGAAGAAGGCTGCATGAGTTGTCTGCCCCTCGGTCAGAACCTTGTGGAGATCAGACGCGGACTGACCACTTCCAGCGCGGCGATCTTTGTACCGTTTACTACGCAGGAGCTATTCCAAAGCGGAAATGAAGCTCTGTATTACGGCATCAATGCACTGTCCAACAATCTCATCATGGTGGACAGAAAGCTCTTAAAGAACCCCAACGGTCTGATCCTCGGCACAC
>CALCRH010000006.1 GCA_937894515.1 uncultured Clostridia bacterium
CATATTGGGACTCATCCACACCATGGAGCCGCCCTCGGTCACCATCTGCTCGCCGCTTTCCAGCTCACAGATCACCACGCCCATAGGTTCGCCTTTGATCTCATATTTCATCTTGCGTTTCCTCCTTATTTTGTGCTTGCATGCTGATTTTATCATGTCCAACAGGAAAACACAAGAACAATCCCGGTGTTCACAAATTGTTTACCGTTTGGTCAAAGAAAGTCAAAATTTACATCTTGACATTTAAAATCCCGGTGCTATGATATGGTCAAAGTAAGTCAAAGGAGCTGATCCCATGGGTATATCCGATCTGATCGCCGCATTCATTCAACAGGAATTGGAGGAGGCAGACGGCGTGCTGGAATTGCAGCGCAGTGATCTGGCGGCACGCTTTGGCTGTGTCCCCAGCCAGATCAACTACGTCATGTCCACCCGTTTCTCTCCGGAACACGGCTACATCGTGGAGAGCCGCCGGGGAGAAGGTGGCTATATCCGCATCAGTCGTGTCCGGGTGGATCGTCAGACCCTTTTGATGCACGTCATCAATACGCTGGGCGATACGCTGGATCTGCCCAGTGCCCGGGCCATCACGCAAAATCTGGCAGATGCCGAGGCCATCTCCCTCCAATCCGGCGAGCTGCTGCTCTCTGCCATCGGCGACCGGGCCTTGCAGCGGGTAGCACCGGCTTACCGCAACGCCCTGCGCTGCGATATTTTCAAACAAATTCTGATTCATTTGGTTTAATCCAAACACAAGGAGGTTACGATGATGAAATGTGAACACTGTGGCAAGAACGAGGCCACCTTTTATTACAGAACCAACATCAACGGCGTGGTGAAAGAGGTGCATCTCTGCCAGGACTGTGCCGCCGAACTGGGTTATGCGGAGTGTCTCCGCAGTTCTTTCCGCCCCATGCACCTGTTTTCAGATTCCTTCGAGCCGTTTTTCGGTGCCTTGGGCAGCCATCTGCTGACAGAGTTTCCCTCTCCTGTGGGGGAACCCGTTCCCGAGCAGCCCAAGCCGCTGGTAGACGAGATCGAGCAGACGAAGCTCCGGGAGCAGCGGCAGCGCAACGCCCTGGAAGCTCAACTGCAATCTGCCATTGAAGCGGAGGACTACGAAACCGCCGCCAAACTGAGAGATGAGCTGAAACGCCTGAGTGCCTGACTTTTTGTAGGGCGGGACCTATGTGTCCCGCCGGATCATTTCATTACAAGAACGGCGGCACACGCGGGTGCCGCCCTACAATCCACTTCCAACAAAGGAGGTCATCTTTATGAACGAAAACAAATTCACTCCCCGCGCCGAGGAGGCGCTGCGCCTGTCCCAGGAGGCCGCCGGCGAACTGGGTCACGGCTATGTAGGTACCGAACATCTGCTGCTGGGTCTTTTCCGGGAGGAAGAGGGCATCGCCCACCGGGTCCTGCGGGAATACGGCATCACCGATGAGATGCTCTGCTCTCTCCTGCAGCAAAGCGTGGGCAAGGGTCTGGCCGGTGCCGCCCCCACCCAGGGGCTGACGCCCCGCGCCAAGTCTGTGGTGGAACTGGCCGTCAGCGAGGCTTCCCGCACCGGAACCGGCTATATCGGTACCGAACACCTGCTGATGGGCATTTTGCGGGAGGGCAACAACATGGCGCTCCGCATTCTGCAAACCGTAGGGGTCGATCCCCGCAAAATGTACGCCAGCATCATACAGAAGCTGAGCGATGCCTCGCCCCATACCGTCACCAGCGGCAGCGCCACCGCCAACCGGGAAAACAGCAAATCCGGCAAAACGCTGGCGGAGTTCACCCGGGATCTGACGGACGCCGCCCGGGAGGGCAAGCTTGACCCCGTCATTGGCCGGGAGGACGAGATCCAGCGGGTGGTGCAGATTTTGTCCCGCCGTACCAAGAACAACCCTGTTCTCATCGGTGAACCCGGCGTAGGCAAGACCGCCATCGCTGAGGGTCTGGCCCAGCGCATCGTCACCGCCGACGTCCCCGAGGAGCTTTTGGACAAAAAGATCCTCTCCCTCGACCTCAGCGGCATGGTGGCGGGCACCAAGTACCGGGGCGAATTTGAAGAGCGCATCAAAAATACACTGGCCGAGGTAAAAAAGGCCGGTAATGTCATTCTGTTCATAGACGAGCTGCACACCATCGTGGGTGCCGGCAGCGCCGAAGGTGCCGTGGACGCCGCCAATATCATCAAGCCCGCTTTGGGCCGCGGCGAGATCCGCGTGGTGGGTGCCACCACGCTGGACGAATACCGCAAGTATATCGAAAAGGACGCCGCACTGGAGCGCCGATTCCAGCCTGTCACCGTGGGCGAGCCCACCGTGGAATCCAGCATTGAGATCCTGATGGGGCTCAAGGACAAGTACGAAGCCCACCACAAGCTGACCATCACCGATGAAGCCATCGAAGCCGCCGTCCGCCTCTCTTCCCGCTATATCAACGACCGTTTCCTGCCCGACAAGGCCATCGACCTGATGGACGAGGCGGCCAGCCGGGTCCGCATGGATGCCGAATCCGCCAGCCCCGACCTCAAGAGTCTGGAGGAGAAAATTGCCGCCCTCCGCCGGGAAAAGGCGGAAGCCATCAACGCACAGGACTACGAAAAGGCGGCACAGCTCCGTGACATCGAAAAGAACTATCAGGAGCAGGTGGAGATCGAGCGGGACAACTGGCGCAAAAAGATGTCCCAAAATCGGGGCAGCGTCACCGCCGATGATATCGCCAAGGTGGTGGGAACCTGGACGGGCATCCCCGTCACCCGCCTCACCGAGGACGAGGGGCAGCGCCTGCTGAAATTGGAAAACACCCTCCATGGCCGCGTCATCGGGCAGGACGAAGCCGTCAGCGCCGTGGCACGAGCCATTCGCCGGGGCAGAGTGGGACTCAAGGATCCCAAGCGTCCCATCGGCAGCTTCCTGTTCTTAGGTCCCACCGGCGTGGGCAAGACCGAGCTGTGCAAGACCCTTGCCGAGGCCATGTTCGGAGACGAGAACGCCATGATCCGCATTGATATGTCCGAGTACATGGAAAAGCACACCGTGTCCCGTCTGGTAGGTTCTCCCCCGGGCTATGTGGGGCACGAGGAGGGCGGCCAGCTCACCGAAAAGGTGCGCCGCAAGCCCTACTCCGTGGTGCTGTTCGATGAGATCGAAAAGGCCCACGAGGACGTGTGGAATATCCTGCTGCAAATTCTGGAGGACGGCATCGTCACCGACTCCCAGGGCCGCCGGGTGGACTTCAAAAACACCGTCATCGTTATGACCAGCAACGTAGGTGCCAAGAATATCACCGCCGCCAACATCCCCACTCTGGGCTTCGCTGCCGATACCGCCGATGAAACCGCGCAGTTCACCCGTATCCGCGAAGCTGTCATGGCGGAGCTGAAGCGCACGTTCAAGCCGGAGTTCCTCAACCGCATTGACGAAACCATCGTGTTCCGCCAGCTTACAGAGGACGACATCGTGCAGATCGCCCGCCGTATGCTCTCCGTCACCGGCAAACGCATGACCCAGCAGGGCATCACCCTGCAAGCTGATGACGATGCGGTGGCCGCCCTTGCCAAAGACGGCTTTGACGCCCAGTATGGGGCAAGACCTCTCCGCCGCACCATTCAAAACGTGGTGGAGGACGCCGTGGCCGAGCAGATACTGGAGGGCAAGCTCCAATCCGGCGATACCGCCCGCATCAAACTCTCCGACAATAAAATCGTTGTCGAAAGAGCCTGATTTTTTCTCCATAAAAAAGAATGGCACCCGTCAGGGTGTCATTCTTTTTCTCTGATTCTTCAAACCTTGTTACTGTTTTGTGTGAAGTGGCTGTATGCTTCCTGCATAGACAGGGTCACCTTCTAAAACGGAAAAAATTCTTTCGCACAGTTGCGTCTGCCCCATTACCGTAGGGTGCCAGTCGCTCTGTATCCCCATACTATCCACATAGTAACAGTCGTAGTTTAGCGCCGCTTTTTTCACTACAAAATTTACATTATCCAAAAGTCGGTTCAAACGGAATACCACTTCGCCGGAGGTATCCGTTTCTTCAAGGAATGGGATGATGCTGTTGGGAATGAAATTACCAACAAGAATGATCGTTGCCTCTGGCGCAGCTTCTCTCATGCACTTAACAATTTGGGGATAATACTTCACATAGTCCTCAAGACCGTCCAGCATGTCAAATATTTGCTTTATGGTATAATATACTTCTGCAGAATAGGCAGCAAGCAGCTTAACCAGTGCGTTATAGGTCTCCTGATCCAGCTTCTTCGCTTCCAAATAACTGTTAAGCTCTGCCTGAAGCGCATCCTTATCAGGGATCTTCTCCATTGCCTGCGCTTTCAGTTCACCGGGATAGCTGATAATATCGCAGGCGCCGATGCAAAGCGAGACATAGTCTGCATCTTTCAAATCGTTTCGAACGGTTTCCAAACTGTTTCCGTCATAGGGAGGGTACTCTGTTGTATGCCAGGAATCCGGTTGGAGTATACCGCTGTCAACTTGTTCCTGGAATGCCGGATCGATCATATAGAGGATATCGGTCGTCTGCATTCCTCTGCGGGCATAATTGATCCAGCTCGCGCCTAATTCCACCGCAAGCTGCGGACTCCACCCATCTGTATATTTGTCATATAGTTGATCGTCATCTTCAATGTTTCCCAATGAAATGCTGTCTCCGAAATTCACATATGTGCAAGAAAGCGTGTCCGCAGTTGCCGTCACACCGCACAAGCTCAGCATCATGCCAAAAGCCAAGAACAGGGCCGCAAATTTTTTCATATCTCTTTCCTTTCTTACTCGGCACCCTATCCTTCTCTTTTCCCATGGGAAAAGAGAAAAAACAGGTACCTGTTTTTCATAAAAAGTATACTACAAATTTCGTAATATGAAAATTCGCAAAAATCACATATTTTTTTCTTGGTTTTTGTCTATTTTGATGGGTTTTCTCCATTGGATTTTTTCGCCGCATCCCCGATGGTGTTCCTCGTCCTCTCCTGCTTTTCCAGCACCTTGCCGATCTCCTCATTCACCGCCGCCAGCTCGATTTCAAACTCCCTTGCCGACAGGCGCAGAACACCGGTCCGCACGGCAGAGAGCTGAATGAGTCCATCGGAGGTCACCACCCGCACCTGCTCATTTTTGCCGATCTCCTGCACCAGATGCTCGATGTACATATCGGCGGTCTCATGCTCTTTCGTGTACACCACATGGACGCCGTGCCTGTCGAACTTCTCGCCCTCGTTCCCCGGCACCTTGTAGCCGTCAAATACCAGCACCACCTCCGTGCCGGTAAAGCCGGCGAAATTTGCCAGTTGGTGCAAAAGCTGATCCCGTGCCGCCGCAAGGTCGACCTCTGCCAGTTTGTGCAGATCGTCCCACGCGAAGATCACGTTGTACCCGTCCACGATGAACCGCCGCTTTTTGATGGCAACGCTTCCCTCCGCGTCTCCGGCAAAGGTGGCTGACGGCGTGCGGTAGCTCGGGCGCTTGATCGGCCCGAACTCCCGCACCATGATGGCCTCCAGCTCCTTTTCGTCCAACTGCAAATTCCGCCGGTTGACCTGGGGCGTGTAAGGCACTTCTTTTTTCAGGCAGGACTCCAAATGCATATACCGGGGCACTTCGTTCCACTTCACGTTAAAGCCTGCTCCATGGGCGCAGAATACGGAGTCCGGCGTGTTGTCCAGGTCGCTCTCCGGCACATAGGAAAAGGCGGCGATGACCTCCTCACTGTTTTTACACGCGTCATATCCCGCCAGCTCCAGCGCCAGCCGTCCCCGACCGCCGGTATAGGCCGCCACTTCGGCGGCATAGTCGTTCATGGCAGCCACCGGTGCTCTGCCTCGCAGCCGCACCATGTCTCCCGCGTCCTCCGGCGAATCAAAGGTGCCGTTCTTTGCGCGGATATCGTTGATGGCCCGGCCCAACTGTTCCGGCGGTAACTCCAGCCGGAACGCATACCACGGCTCCAGCAGCTTCGACTCCGCCTGCATCAGGCCCTGCCGCACCGCACGGTAGGTGGCCTGCCGGAAATCGCCGCCCTCGGTGTGCTTCAAATGGGCCCGCCCTGCCGCCAGCGTAATTTTCATATCGGTGATGGGCGATCCGGTCAACACGCCCAGATGAGGCTTCTCCATTAAATGGGTCAGGATCAACCGCTGCCAGTTCCGGTCCAGCACGTCCTCGCTGCAATCCGATGCCAACACCAATCCGCTGCCCGGCGGCAGCGGCTCCAAAATGAGATGTACCTCAGCATAGTGCTTCAAGGGCTCGTAGTGCCCCACACCCTCCACCTTGCCGGTGATCGTCTCCTTATACAGCACCCTGCCACAGTCGATCTCCACCGCCGTATCAAACCGCTGAGCGATCACGGATTTCAATATCTCCACCTGCACCTGTCCCATCAGACTCACATGGATCTCCTGCAACCGGCTGTCGTAGGTGATATGCAGTTGGGGATCTTCCTCCTCCAAAAGCCGCAGCTTGGGCAGCATGGTGCGGCTGTCCACCCCATCGGGCAGTACGATGCGGTAGTTCATCACCGGCTCCAGAACAGGTGCGATGGAACTGCTCTCTTCTCCCAAGCCCTGTCCGTTCTCCGTGTGGGCAAGCCCCATCACCGCGCACACACCGCCTGCCGCTACTTCGTCTGCCGGTGTAAACTTTGCGCCCTGATACAGCCGGATCTGGCTGATCTTTTCCTGCCCAACCACGTCCCGCACCTTAAGGCTCCCGCCGGTGACCTTCAGATGGGTCAGCCGGTTTCCCTGTCCATCGTGACTGATTTTGAACACCTTGGCGCCGAATTCATTCGGATAATCCTTCGCCCGCAGATAGCGGGTCAGATCGTTGCAGAACTCGGCTACGCCCTCCAGCTTCAGCCCCGAGCCGAACCACACGGGATAGCACAGTTCTCCCGCGACCAGCTCCGCCGCATCGCTGTCGGACACCGTACCCGTCTCCAAAAACGACTCCAACAGGTCCTCCCGGCACATGGCGAGTGCTTCAAACCGCCCCGCGTCTGTAAAGTCGATGCAGTTGTCGTCCAGCTCCTGCCGCAGGTTTTCCAGCAGTTCCCCTTTCGTCTTTCGGGCAAAGTCCATCTTGGTCACGAAGAGCAGGGTCGGCACATGATAAAGCCGCAATAATTTCCATAGCGTCCGGGTGTGGGCCTGTACCCCGTCCGTACCGCTGATGACCAGTATGGCATAGTCCAGCACCTGCAAGGTCCGCTCCGTCTCCGCAGAAAAGTCCACGTGTCCCGGGGTATCCAAAAGGGTCACATCAAAGTCCCCCACGGCGAACCGCGCCTGACTTGCAAACACGGTGATGCCCCGTGCTCTCTCGATCTCATGGGTGTCCATGGCGGTGTCGCCGTGGTCCACCCGCCCCAGCTTCCGCAGTGCGCCGCTCTCATATAAAAGAGCCTCCGCCAGCGTGGTCTTACCCGCGTCCACGTGGGCCAGTATGCCGATAACGATATTGCGCATATCCGTTCTCCTGTTTCATTTCTTTTTCCCCAGTATAGCAAAAAGAGTGGGTTTTGCAAACCCACTTTTTTTCGGTTTATTAAAAAAACTTCCCGTAGGGGCCGGCGTCCTCGACGGCCCGCCATTCATTCGTTTGTGAATACAACCTGTAATTCTATTCGCCGATATTCCCATTTGTTATCGTTTTTTCGACTTACAACTCCGCAAATATTTTTGCACCCTTCGTTTTCAGCCACCGGTGCATCACCAGCGTCAGCAGGCCAAAAGCCGCAATGATCACCGCCAGATACACATCGCCCGGAATCAGATGCCGGCTGAACCAGGCCCCTGCGCCGATCACCGCCGCAATAGCCCAGGTGCCGAACATGTCGATACTCGAGCTGGCGCCCTGCTTGATGGGTACCATCTCGTTGGTCCAGTTCAGATTGGGCTTCCACAAATTCAGCACCACGCCCAGCGCCGCATGGAACCACACAAAAACCCAAACCGCCGCCAAAATCAGCACCAGTTCCTTGGTTTCCAGTTCCAGCACGATGCTCAGCGCCGCCGCCAAAAACAGGCAGGGCAGGCTGTTCAGCAAAACCTCCACCTTCTCCTTGGCATACAGCACTTCCCAGGTTTTCACCGGCAGGGATTGGGGGATCCAGATACTCTTTCCCTCCAGAGAAACCGAGGGAGCCGAAATAAAATTCACACCACCCAGCAGGATCACCGCCACCACAACGGCAATGGGAGCCAGCGTTGCCGCCTCCGGCACATTTTCCAATAGCGGCAGGAACTCTCCGCGAAGTGTCTCCTGCTTGATCAGCACCATCACCCCGGCCACCAGGCACAAAACCAGGCCCAGGCCGGTGTTCAGCATATAGGTGGAGCTGGAAGTAAACCGGGCCAGCTCTTTTTTCAGCAGAGCAGAGGACACGCTGCTGACCTGCACCCCCTGCGTTTTTGCCGCCTTACTGTGGGTGGTGTTGTTACTGCTCACCGCCAGACGCAAAAAGCTCCGTCCCATGATCCACAGGGTCACCGCCAGCAGCGCCGCTGTCACCGCAGTCAGGATCAAACAGGCTTTCCCCTCTACGGCGGCGGCACCCAGAATGACCAGCGGGTTGCTGCGGCTTAATCCCTTGCCCCAGGTCGTGGCCTGCTCCAGAATTACCTTGAAGTTGTTTACTGCCCGGAAGTACACCACATAGTAGACGGCAAGGAATACCAGGGAAGCCAGCACCTTAATGATATTCCGGTTTTTCATTCGATTGCTGATCTGTGCCACCACCCAGCCCAGCAGGCAGGACAGCACCAGCACGATCAGGGAGATGCATACCATCTGCAATACCGCAAAAATCACGGTAATAACCGGCGGCTCCACCATTACGGCATAGACCACGATAGCCGGCAGCTGCACCACAGCGGAAAACAGCAGGCCCATCAGATATACGCCCATCAACCGCGCCGTCAGCACGTGACGGGTGGGAATCGGCATGGACAGCAGCAGGTCGTTGTCCTTGGCCTGATACACCGCCGCGTTGGTGGTAAAGGCTCCGGAAAACACGCCCAGTATCAGGGCGACCAGCCCGATCAGCGCAAAATACAGCCAATCCATCCCCACCGCATGCAGGGGCTGGCACAGAACCATGGACAGCGCCGTAAAGGCGCCGCCCAATACGCCGATGATCAGCAAGCCATAGAGCAGGATATACAGCACCATGCCGATCTTGGAGCGGGCCGTTCCCTTTTTCGCATCCACGAAAAAGCTCCGGTACAGCTCCATCATCTGTTTTTTGATCAGTGCTTTCAGCATGGCTCAGTCCTCCAGCTCCAAAAACACTTCTTCCAGGGTGTCGTCACCCTTGACCTCTTCCATGGTACCGGAACGGATCAGCCTGCCGCCCTTGATAATGGCCACCTTGTCGCACAGCTTTTCCGCCACCTCCAGCACATGGGTGGAGAAAAAGATGGCGCCGCCCTTGTCACAGACCTCCCGCATCATCTCTTTCAGCAGGTGGGCAGCCTTGGGATCCAGTCCCACAAAGGGTTCGTCCATCATGATCAGCTTGGGATCATGGATCCAGGCGGCAATGATTGCCAGCTTCTGCTTCATACCGTGGGAATAGGAGGCGATGGTCTGAGGCAGGTCATCGGTCAGTTCAAAGGCCGCGGCGTATTTTTCAATACGCGCCTTGCGCTTTTCGGCATCAATGCCGAAAATATCCGCCACGAAGTTCAGATATTTGTACCCCGTCATAAAGTCGTACAGGTCGGGGTTGTCGGGAATATAGGCGATCTTCCGCTTACACGCCAGCGGATCGGTCTTTATATTCACGCCGTCCACCCAGATCTCGCCGCTTTCAAAGGGCAGAATGCCCACCGCAGATTTCAGCGTGGTGGTCTTTCCGGCGCCATTGTGGCCGATAAAACCGTAGATCTCCCCCGCCTGAATATGCAGGCTCAGATCGTCCACGGCTTTCTTGCTGCCGTAGGTCTTTGTCAAATGATCAATTCGTAACATGGCTGTTCCTCCGTTACATCACTTCTGATTTTTTTGGGATCACGAAAGCCGCAATGATATAGGCCAGGATTCCCGTTCCGCCGCAGACGACCAGAAATGCCCAGCCCAGACGTACCAGAGTTGGGTCGAGGTCAAAATACTCTGCGATGCCGCCGCATACGCCCCAGATTTTACTTCCTTGCTCAATCCGATACAGTCTCTTTTTCTCCATGGTCATCCTCCTCTAAACGTTTCTGCTCCTTCTGCTGTGCCCCTAACTTGCACAGCAGGCTTCCGATGATAAACATGATACCCAGTCCCAGGTTGATCGTAATATCCTGATCGAACTCGCCGCCGCCCATCTGCAGATAGCGCTTGAACACGAACCAGACGATCCCCGCCACCGCGTAGCTGATCACAGGGATCAGAATGGTCTTAATGCCCAGGGCTTTCAGCTCCTTGGCGCCCTCCATGGTAAAGGGCGTACCGACCTCCAGTTCATGCTTGAAATACTTCTGCGCCGCTTTGGACAAAATGATCTCACCCAGCAGCACAACAAATCCCGCTGCGCAGGCGGTGACAACGCCGCCCTCCTCGGCATTGACCATGCCGCTGATGGTCACGCCGCCCAAAGCGGTATATTCAAAGTTTCCAAACGCCTGCCAGCAAATAGCACCCACGACACACAGCGCCGCCGCCACGATGCAAATTACAAATATGATCGTTGATAACACCTTGCCCACCTTGGCAATGTTTTGAATCGTATGTAAGGTTTTTTCCATGATGCTTCCTTTCTTCCGCTTTGCTATTATATTCCTCGGAAACCACTGTTGTCCAGCAACCTGCGGTTGCTTTTCCATTTTTTCTCGCGCAACTTCAGGTTGCTCCTCTTCCTTGTAGGGGCGGACGACTCTGTCCGCCCGCAAATATCCGCATCATCCGTAGGGGCGACCCTTGCGGTCGCCCGCATATCCCCCGTAGGGCGGGGGGCACCTGCCCCGCCGCTATTTCGCTCCGTCCGCGAATTTTCATTCGCGGACACCGCAATTATCAATTATCAATTATCAATTGCTCTCGTCCCGCACTCTGCCACTTTCCCGTTTTCGAGCCTCAGTACGCCGTAAGTACCGGTATAGCGTATGCTGCCGGGGTTCATGGTATAAAGCGTCCCGTCATAATCCACCATCGGCCGGTGGGTATGTCCGTACAGCAATACGTCCGCCCCCATCTCCCGGGCGGCATAGTAGGCGTTCATCCCGCCGTACTTGACCCCGCGGGTGTGTCCGTGCATCATCAGCAGGCGCACACCGTCCAGTTCGATCAACCGCTCCGGCTCGTCCAAACTGCCCCAGTCGCAGTTTCCCGGTACGGCTTCGATTTTTAAGTTGACATAACTTTCTTGCAGCAATTCCGCATCCCGCAGACAGTCCCCCAGAAACAGCACCCCGTCCGGTCTTTCCCGCTCCACGACAAGGCGCATGGCGTCCACCGCACCGTGGGAGTCAGATAACACCAGCAGCTTCACGCCACACACCTCCCGCCATTTTTTCTTATTATCATTATAACAGGAAACCCTTGCAAGTGCAATTTTTTTGCACTATTATTTACATATGCGTTACAAATGAGGTGAACATCATGGACGGTATCGTGACCCTGGATCTCCACGGCAAAACCGAATATCAGGCGCGAATCACCATTGACGCCGCTCTGCGCCGCAGCCGCGGGGTTTACCGCATCCGCTGTATCCACGGCTGTCACGGCGGTACCGTTTTGCGGGATCTGCTCCGCCGGGACTACGCCTGCAAGGTCCTCCGCCTGCAAGTTATCAACGAGGGCACCACCGATCTGGTTTTAAGGGAGTTTTGATATGAAAATCTTACAGATTCAAATGAAAGTCACCGCGGACAAAGCGGAAAACCTCCGTCATGCCGCCCAGCTGATCCGCTCCGCCGATGCCGACATCGCCGTATTGCCGGAGATGTTCTGCTGCCCCTATGTGGGAGAGCTGTTCTCCCAATACGCCGAAGAGGAGGGCGGTGCAATCTGCCGATTCCTCTCCGCCCTTGCCGAAGAGCGGGGCATCTATCTGGTGGGCGGCACCATACCGGAGCGCTGTGAAGGAAAGATCTATAACACCTGCTTTGTCTATGACCCCACCGGCAAGCTGGTGGCCAGGCACCGCAAGACCCACCTCTTTGATGTGTGTATCAAAAACGGGCAGGTGTTCCGTGAAAGCGACAATCTGGCCCCCGGCAGCGACATCACCACCTTTGGGACCCCCTGGGGCATGGTGGGCATCTGTGTGTGCTTTGATATGCGTTTTCCGGAACTGAGCCGTCTGCTGACTCTCCGGGGAGCCAAGATGATCATCGTCCCCGCCGCCTTTAACATGACCACAGGTCCTGCCCATTGGGAGCTGCTGTTCCGCCAGCGGGCGGTGGATAATCAACTCTTCACCATCGGCACCGCTCCGGCCCGTGACCGCAGCGCCGGCTATGTGGCCTGGGGTCACTCCATCGTCTGTGATCCCTGGGGCATCGTCCTCTCGCAGTTGGACGAGCAGGAAGCCGCCGTGGTCACCGAGCTGGAAATGACCCGGGTAGAGCAGATTCGCCAGCAGCTTCCCCTGCTCTCTGCCCGCCGCACCGATGTCTATGAAATCCACCCTTGCCAAGGAAAATAAACCGTGCTACACTGTCAGCGAATATAAAAGGAGGCTTTCCTATGAAAAAATATACCGAAATGACCCTTGCCCAGCGCCAGACGGAATATGCCGCCGTCAAGTCTGCTTTTGAAGCCCAAAAATCTCTGGGGCTTCGTCTGAACATGGCGCGGGGCAAGCCCGGCAAAGACCAGTTGGATCTGGTCACCGAGATGTGCAATATTCTGGTCACTCCCGCCGATTTTATCAGCGATGGCATCGACAGCCGCAACTACGGCAACGTGGACGGTCTGCCCGCCGCCAAAGCTCTCTTTGCTGACATTCTGGACTGCAAACCCTCCCAGGTGTTCGTAGGCGGCAACGCCAGCTTACAGCTGATGTATGACGCCATCTCCAAGGCCTATACCCACGGGTTGCTTCACAGCGAGACCCCCTGGTGCAAGCTGGACAAGGTGAAATGGCTCTGCCCTGCCCCCGGCTATGACCGCCATTTCAAAGTCACCCAGAGCTTCGGTTTTGAGCTGATCACCGTTCCCATGACCGCAGACGGCCCCGATATGGACACGGTGGAGAAACTCATCAAAGACCCCGCCGTCAAGGGTATGTGGAACGTCCCCAAGTATTCCAACCCCGAGGGCGTGGTATACAGCGACGCTACCGTAGAGCGTATCGCCTCCATGAAGCCCGCTGCCCCCGACTTTATGCTCATGTGGGATAACGCCTACTGCATTCACGAGTTCGACTGCGCCTACCGTCCCTTCCCCGACATCATCTCGCTGTGCGAAAAGCACGGCAACGCCGATATGGTCTGGGAATTTGCCTCCACCAGTAAGGTCACCTTCCCCGGTGCCGGCGTGGGCGTCATGGCCACCAGCGAGGCAAACCTTTCCTATATCACCCCCCTCATCAATATCCAGACCATCGGCTTTGATAAGATCAACCAGCTCCGCCACGTCAAGTACCTGAAGGACAAGGCCACAACGCTGACCCTGATGCAGCGTCACGCCGCCATTCTGGCTCCCAAATTCCACGCGGTGCTGGACGCGCTGGACAAGGAGATCGCCCCTCTCGCCATCGCGGACTATAAGCGTCCCGTGGGCGGCTACTTCGTGTCCCTGGACGCCATGCCCGGTACAGCCAAGCGCACCCTGGCTCTGTGCAAGGAAGCGGGCGTCACCATGACCGGTGCCGGTGCTACCTTCCCCTACGGCATCGACCCCAACGACAGCAATATCCGCATTGCCCCCACCCTGCCTCCGGTCAGCGAACTGGAGCAGGCCATCGCCATCTTCTGCAACGCCCTGAAGATGAGCGCCCTGGAAAAACTGGGCGTGTAAAATCTTTTCTCTCCGTAGGGGCGGACGACTCTGTCCGCCCGCCATTTCAATCCGTCCGCGAAATCCATTTCGCGGGCACCTCAACTTTTCACTTTTCGTTTTTCACTTTTCACTCAAAAAAATGACACCCCACGGGTGTCATTTTTTCTTTGCTCTCTGCTTGGCGAACTCCGCCTTTTTCTTGGGTGACATTTTCCCCTTCTGTCCGGGCTTGCCCCGATGAACAGTCCCCTCAGGCTTTGGCCCCCGCCTATCCTTCTTCTTGGGATGGCTCTGCCGCTCCTCCGGCTTCAGGTCAAAATACTTCTCTCCCTTCACCGGCCGGATCAGACATTCCGGCGTAAACCCAATGAGATCCGTCCGCTCCGTCTTTTCCAGCGCCTCGATGACCAGCGCCCGATTGCGCTTGTCCGTCCACTGCAAAAGCGCCCGCTGCAAAGCCTTTTCATGGGGATCTTTCGCCACATAGACCTCTTCCATCGTCCGCGGGTCGAGACCCGTATAGTACATACAGGTGGACAGCGTCCCCGGCACGGGATAGAAGTCCTGCACCTGCTCCGGCACATGACCGCTGCGCTTCAAAAAGCACGCCAGCTCCACCGCATCGGCTATCGTACTGCCCGGGTGGGACGACATGAGATACGGCACCAGAAACTGCTCTCTGCCATCGGATTCATTCAGCTTCTGATACTGCCGCCAGAACTTCAAAAACACGTCAAAATGGGGCTTTCCCATGTAGTCCAGCACGTGGGCGGCGCAATGCTCCGGCGCCACCTTGAGCTGTCCCGAAACATGATGCTCCACCAGCTCACGGAAGAACGTCTTGTCCTTCTCCGCCAGCATATAGTCGTACCGGATGCCGCTGCGGACAAACACCTTCTTGACCCCGGGCACCTCCCGCATCCGGCGCAGAAGCTCCGTGTACTCGCTGTGATCCGCGTCCAGATTGGGGCACGGCTCCGGCGCAAGACAGGACTTTCCCTTGCACATGCCGCACTCCTTCTGCTTGCGGCAGGAGGTGTGGCGGAAGTTGGCGCTGGGACCGCCCACATCGTGGATATACCCCTTGAATTGGGGGTCTTTTGTCAAAATCTCCGCCTCCCGCAGACAGGATTCGATGCTCCGTGAGGTCACCATGCGCCCCTGATGGAACGCCAGCGCGCAGAAATTGCACCCGCCGAAGCACCCCCGGTTGTGGGTGATGGAGAACCGCACCTCCTCGATGGCGGGCACCCCCTCGGTGTACATGGGGTGTACCTCCCGCACATAGGGCAGGTCGAAAATCTTATCCAGCTCCGCCCGCGGCAAAGGCCGCGCCGGCGGATTCACCACCAGTACCCGTCCCTCGCAGGGCTGAATGACCGCTTTTCCCCGCACGGGGTCATGCTCGTCGTACTGTATCTTTGTCGCCGAAGCATAGGCGCGCTTATCCTCTTTCACGTCCTCGTAGGACGGACACTCACAGCGGTGGAACCTGCAAGCGCTGTCGTCAGCGGCAATATACGCCGTCCCCGGTACATCGGTGATTTCCCCTACCGGCACCTTTGCCGCCAACCGCTTGGCGATCTCCCGGGTCGCACTCTCCCCCATACCGTACACCAGCAGGTCAGCCGGTGCGTCAAAGAGAATACTCCGTCGCACCCTGTCCTCCCAGTAGTCGTAGTGGGCAAAGCGCCGCAAGCTGGCCTCCAGCCCACCAATGACAATGGGGGTATCGGGAAACGCCTCTCTGACCCGGTTGGCATACACGATGGTGGGTCGATCCGGCCGGCACCCCATCTTCCCGCCGGGGGAGTATAAATCCTTTGTCCGCCGCCGTTTCGCCGCCGTGTAGTGTGCCACCATGCTGTCCAAATTCCCGCCGCCGATCAGCACACCGTACCGCGGCTTCCCCATGGCACGGAATGCCTCGGCGTCATGCCAGTCCGGCTGTGCCAGTATCGCCACACGGTATCCCTCGTTCTCCAAAAGTCGGGCGATAATGGTGGTGCCGAAGCTGGGATGGTCGATGTAGGCGTCCGCCGTCACCACCAGAAAGTCATAGTAATACCAGTCCCGGACGATCATTTCCTCCCGGCTCACCGGCAAAAATTCCGTTCCTCGCATAAGCAATCCTCTCAGAATCGTTCTTTTCTCTACTTTATCCCACTTCTCTTTTTCGGTCAACCCCGTTCCCGTCAATTTCTCCGTTTTTCGTGTCATTGCGAACCGGTGCGCACACCGCTTCGGCAATCCGTCTCTCGCGTCCTCACTCTTCGGGGATGATTTCCAAAAGAAGGGGCCGCAGCCCTTTCTTTTGGTCGTCTTAAGGATAGGGGATTTTTAAGGGGAAAGGGACATCGAAATCCCTTTCCCCTTAAATGTCCTTTTGGATACTTTTCCGACAGCGGAAAAGTATCCCGCCGGAGGCATCGCCCCGCCCGCAGGGCGAGATAACTTTTCACTCTTCACTCTTAACTTTTCGCTAAAAGAATGACGCCCAAGGCGTCATTTTAATCTTTCCACCAGTCCTGTGTCGCCAGTGTGGACAGATTCTCCGCGTCCAGATGACTGCTGTCGTCCTGATAGATGACCCGCGTCTCATCGCCCTCAATCTCGATCAGCGACACGGCGGTGTTGTCCCCGTGCATGGTTCTGCCGATGTCGGCAATGGTCAGCCCTTTCAAAATGGCCACCATGTACCGCAGGGCGCACCCGTGGCTGAAAATGGCGATGGTCTTGCCGTCGTTCTCATGGGCGTATTGCATCAGTTTGGGATAGAAACGGTCGATGACCTGCTGGGGCGTCTCCCCGCCATTGGGGTGAAACTTCTCCAGATGCTTGTTGAACGCATCGATCTGCTCGGCGTCGTTGTCGTAGATCCACTGCCAGGGTCTCCCCTCCCAGTAACCCATGTGGATCTCGCGGAAATCGGGATCGATATGTATCTCCAACCCCTTGGGTTTACACACCGCTTCCGCGGTGGTGACCGCCCGACTCAGGTCGGAGGAATAGGCCGCGTCCAGATGGATACTCTCAAACCGCTTGCTCAGCGCCGCCAGCTGGCGGTATCCCTTTTCCGTGATCTTCCCGTCATAGTGACCCTGGGCGATCCGCAAAAAGTTGCCCTCCGCCTCGCCGTGGCGGATAAAATAGACCTTGGTCATACCACGCTCACCCATTCCTTCATGGCGTCAATGGCCTCGTCCACCTTGCCGCCATATTGCACAGAAAAGTCCACCACCATGGCGCCATGGCCATAGTCGTCAAAGGCCGGAGCGGCATTGGCGCCGTCACAGTTCGGCAGCAGCAAAAACGCCTTGTCACAGCGTTTCCGGATCTCCTTGATGTCAAGGGAATACCCTGTCCCGATGGCCAGACCGGCGCCGCTTCGCGCCATACGCTCTGCCACAGCGGCGTAAAGCGGTCTGTCCCCGGCCAGCAGGGTCTGCACCTGGGCGGCAGAGGGATTGCAGGTACGCACTTGGGCGAATACCGCCTTGCCCTCGGGTACCGCGCACACATCGCTGCCCAGATAGGGGTTCACTGTCACGGCATCGGCGCCGCAGTCCCACCACAGCGCCGGCTCTCCGGTCCCCACGCCGAGAATGACATACAGTCCCTTACTCTTAGCGGCGGAAATCAGATTCCACAGCACGTCCATGCCCATCATGCCCAGGCGCAGATAACTTCCCGCGTGAATCATCACGGCGGGCAGCTTGTCTGCCACAGTATCCAGCATCTGGGTACCGTGATAGCGGAGCGCCTCGGCGTTGGCCATCGCTCCCGGGCCGAACATCTCCTCAAAATTTTTCAAAATTTTCTCCGGGATTTTAGAAAGCTCCGGCATCAGTCCCAGAGCAATGGGTGTCTTTTTCTGTCGAATAGCTTCCTGTAATGCGGCAATGGACATAACGATTCTCCTTTTTGATCCTTTCCGCCTGCTTTCCGTTTTCTTTCCGTTTTGGCAAAATTCTTGCCTGTTTTTTCGCGAAACGGAAAGAATCAGCGGCTCGTTTTCGGGTCTATTATACCGTCTTTTCTGTTGCTTGGCAATCATTTCATCGTGTTTTTTTCTCCTCCTGCGGGCATACTTTTGGTAGCCCGAAAAAGGAGTGAAACACATGAAAATATCTGCATTTTGTCGCGGTCTCGTGATTGGTGCTGCCGCCGGTATCGCCATAGATATGATGGGTTGTGCCACGCAAAACCGGCGCAAGACCACCGTGGGGAAGGCCATGCAGCGCATGGGGAATGCCATGGATTCCGCTCTGGACGACATCACCGATCATCTGCACTAATGGAACGGAAAAGTGCCGCTTTTGCGGCACTTTTTCAATACTTAAGTCACTTTTTATTTCAATACAGTTTGCTGTAAAATTGTAAATATTCCGGAAAATCCCACACAGAGATTTACAGCGATACGGGTCTTTTTCGCATCCAGCCTGTCGCCCACCTTATAGCCCAGATGCTTACCCGCCAGAATACCCACGGCGCCCACCGCGCAGATCGGCAGAATGTCCGCGGTAATGATCCCGCTTACAATTCTGGACGCCGTCACCGCCAGATTGCTGATGACAAACAATAATTGCAGCGTCCCCAAATATTCCTCTCTGCTTTCCGACACCGCAAATAAATACAGCGCCATGGTCGGCCCGCCCACGCCGAACAGTCCGCTCAGCACGCCGGACAGCGCGCTGCATCCGATGAGTGCGCCCAGGCTGCCGCTTACCTTTAATTTCTTGTCCAGTGTCAGGGAATAAATGGACAAAATCACCAGGAAACCGCCGAAAATAATGGTCAGTACATGTAAGTCAAATCTCTTGACAAACGGTACCACCGCAAGACTTGCCAACGTATAAATGATAGTCGGCCAGATCATCAGTCTCAGGTTGATGCTCCTGCGGAAATGCCAGGCCATGGTTGCCGCCAGAAAAGTGCAGATGATCTGGGTAATGCCGGGCGCTTGCAGCATGGAAAAGGTATAAGGCAGCACCGTCATCAAAATGGCAGCAGCGCCAAAGCCTGTAAAAGATTGGACAAATCCCGCCAACGCTGCCAGCGGCAAAATCAACAGCCAGGGCATATACCTCTCCCTCTCTTTTTTATTGATAGGTTATTATATCACGGCTCTTTTTCTATGGCAAGATGTGGCAGTCACGACTTGCAAATTTCAGAATGCTTTGTTATAATAAATATTTAGTTAATTACACGGTAAAAATCCGAATTTGTCATACTGGAGGAAAAACCAAAATGGACAAGAAAAAACTGGAAGTTCTGGCGGCAAAAATCCGTTTGGAAACGCTGAGGGTCATCCATTCCCGCGGCTTCGGTCATGTGGGCGGTTCCATGGACCTGGCTGACCTGATGGCCGTACTGTACGGTGAGGTCATGCACTATGACCCCAAAAATCCCCGTTGGGAGGATCGGGACTGGCTGGTGCTTTCCAAGGGTCACGCAGGCCCCGTGGCCTACGCCACCTACGGTCTGATGGGCTTTTATCCTATGGAAGATGCCTACACGCTGAATCAGCCCGGCACCAAGTTCCCCAGCCATACCGACCGTAAGCTGACCC
>CALCRH010000007.1 GCA_937894515.1 uncultured Clostridia bacterium
TTTTGCGGAGCTTTTTTCATTTTAGGGCTTGACTTTTATTTGCAGGACTCCTTGATGATATATTTGTAGAACTCCACCGCCGGGGCAAGGGTTTCCAGATCCACACACTCGTTCAGTCCGTGGATACTGCCCAGCTGCTCGTCGCTGATACGGAACGGTACAAATCGCAGACAGCAGTCGCTGACGCGGCTGAAATAGCGGGCATCAGAAGCCCCCGTCATCACATAGGGGCTGGTATAAACGCCGGGGAAATTGGCCGCCACAGCCCGTTCCACCAGTCGGAATCCCTCGCTGTTGAAGTCGGAGATTGGGGACTCAAACCCCGGATCCATCACTTCCACCTCAATGTTGTATTTCTTCGCCAATTCTGTTACAGCAGCGATACTGGCCTTGCCGCCCTGATGGTGGGAAAACCGCATATTGCCAACGACCCACGCCTCCTGGGGCAGGACGTTGGTACCCTCGCTGCCCTGCGCCATGGTAAACGCCAGCGTGGTTTTCAGCATAGCGCCCGCCGTTTCGCTGATGCGGGGCAGCACAGAGGTGATGAGTGCATTGAATGCATCAGGGTGCGCCATGATGTTTTTCAGCGGACCGCTGACCGTAGGTGCCATACGCAAAAACATCTCCCGCACGGTGGGCGAAACCTTCACGTCAAACAGTTCCTTGCGCTCCACCGCCGCCATAAACCGTCCCAGACGCACCAGCGGAGAGTTCTTCGGCGGCGTTGACGCATGGCCGCCGCTGCTGCGGGCGATGAATTTCAGATCTGCGCAGCCCTTTTCCCCCACGCCCACCATGGCAAAGACGCCGTTTGAGCCGCCGATAGGGTCAAAGACGATCATGCCGCCCTCATCCAGCACAAGGGAAAACCGAATACCCCGCTGTTCCAGGACCTGCGAGATATGATCGGCACCGCTGCCATCGGTCTCCTCCGTGCAGGCAGACTCGAAATACACGTCCTGCGCCGGTACAAAGCCCTCAGCCGCCAGTTCATCGGCGGCTTGCAGCATACCAAAAAGGCCGCCCTTGGTGTCCAGCGTACCACGGCCCCAGACCTTGCCCTCGGCGATCTCGCCGGAAAACGGCGGATGCTTCCAAGTGCCTGTTGCCTCCACCACATCGTGGTGGTTCATCAGCAAAACAGGCATCTTGCCGCTGTCCTTTCCCGGCCAGCGCAGCAGCAGGCTGCCGTCAAACTCCTCCCATTCACAGGCGGCGGAGATGTGGGGAAATTCCTGTTTTAATACCTGATGAAAACGGCGGAATTTGGTGAGATCGGTCTGCCCGCTTTGGGAGATGGTCTCCACCTGTATCAGCCGACTGAGCCGTTGGGCGTAATCCATGGTGCGTTTTTCGTCCAAAACACTCACATCCTTTCTTGGATAAAAGAATATCATATTTTGGCAGCTTGTGCAACCTGTTGCAGAAAAGTGCCCTGATACACAGTCGTATCAGGGCGCTCAGCTTGTCGAGAGGACGAAATATTTCGTCCTCTTTTTTCCTTATTTTCCGAATTCTTTCCGAATTTTTTCCGAATTCTTTCCGCTTTTTTCCAAACGCCTTATTCGGTATCCCGGCGTACATAGGCAAAGTAATGTGCATCCTGTCCGTTGTCGAAAGCGTCTGTCAGTCCATCGCGTACCAGCCAGTTGTGGGTATCGTTGAACAGGGGAATCACATAGCTGCTCTCCAACAGCAGTTTTTCCGCATCCTCCATATAGGCATCTCGAGCCGTTACATTGTTGGCACTTTCGATCACGCGCATCAGCATATCGTAAGCGTTGGAATAGTACATACCGTAGTTTTCCTCGCTGTTGCTGCAGAAGCATTTCAGATAGGCTGACGCATCATTCCGGTCGCTTTCAATGCGGGTCAGGGCCATGGTGAATTCCCCGGTTTCCAGCGCATTTCGCATATCCTCTGTGGACACCGGCGAGAGCGTCACGTTCAGGCCCAGTTTTTCCTGCCACATCTTCTGCAGGCTTTCCGCTACAATGATTTGCTGGGGAATATTGGCATACAGCAATGTAATGGTGCCCAGGTTCTCCATCACCGCATTGGCATAGTAGCCAATGGATTCCAGCTTCTCCTTTGCAGAAGCGCATCTGGCTTCATAGTTCTCCGGGTCGTTGTCAATGACAACCCCGCTTACCGTCCGGAAGTCGCCGCCCTCGGTGCTGGCCGTCCCATAGGGGATCAAGCCGTCTGCCGGGATAAAGGTGCCTCCCAGACCGGTGCAGATCGCATTGCGATCCAGCACCAGAGACATGGCCTGCCGGAGTTCTTCCTTTTTCAGGGTACTGGCCATCTGGTTGATCAACAGCACACTGACAGCAGGGCGATAGGACAGCAGGGAGGTTTCGGTCCTGCTGGACTCCATTACCACGTCCATCTCGCCGTTTTCATAGGCGGCCATGGCCACATCACGGGCCATACCGAAATGGAATTCCAGTTTCTGGGTACAGATCCGTTTGGCATCATAATAGTTGGGTACCATGGACATCGACATCTTGTCGTTGGACCAGGTCTGGACCTGATAGGCTCCGTTTGTTACCAGCGCAGCACGGTCCACAGACCAGTCATCTTTGTCCACCACATCGGCACGCACCGGCATAGTGGCCGCCGCCGTACAGATACTGCTGAGGAAATAGGGGCAGTGGCAGTTCAGCACCACCACCAGGGTCAGCGTGTCATCCGCCCAGACCTGCAAGGCATCCAGATTTCCTGACGCAGCCTCTTCATATCCCGCCACCATATTCAAAAGCTCCCGGTTCGGTGAATTGATCTCCGGCGCCACCAGACGCTGCCAGGCATAGACAAAGTCCTGGGCCGTCACGGCTTTTCCGTCTGACCACTTGATATCACTTCGCAGGGTAAACCGATAGGTCTCCGTACCGTCCAGATTGTCGGTACAGGTATAGCCTTTTGCCTGACCGCATACAACGCCGTTTTTTGTCAGCTTCATCAGGTTTTCAAACAGGTGTACCACCAGAGTCTTTTCCACATCGGTATTGACCATGGCCGGATCTAATATTTGGGGGGTATCTGCTGTTGCGATACGAAGCTGCAGGAAATCGTTTTCTTCCTTACCGCAGCCTGCCGGCAGCATCAGCAGCATCAGCAGCGCCAGCAGCGCCGATACCATGCGTTTACTCTTTTTCATGGAACAACTCCTTGCTGATAGGTTTTTATTTTTTATTCAGTATAGCGCAAAAAGTTTCGTTTGTAAAGAAAAGGCGGCCATTCGGCCGCCTTTTCGCAGATTGTTTACAATTTATGCTTGCATGACCAGTTCCGCGATCTGCACCGCGTTGGTTGCAGCACCCTTCCGCACCTGATCGCCGCAGCACCAGATGTTCAGACCGTTCCCGTCCGTCAGATCCTCCCGGATCCGGCCTACGAACACAATGTCCTGATCGCTGGTCTCCAGCGGCATGGGATAGCGCTTGCTCTTCAGATCGTCTACCAGCTTACAGCCCGGCGCCTTGGCGATCAGTTCCTTTGCCCGCTCCACGGTGATCTTATCTTTTGTGCGTACCAGCAGGCTGACGCTGTGGCTGCGTACCACCGGCACCCGGACGCAGGTACAGCTGACCTTCAGCGCCGGCAGATGCATGATCTTCCGGCCCTCGTTCTGGAGCTTCATCTCCTCGGAGGTATAGCCCTCGAATGCTTCGCCGCCGATCTGAGGGATCACGTTGTACGCGATCTGGTACTGAAACACTTTCGGCTCGTAGGTCTTTCCCTCTCGCAGGGCATCCACTTCCGCCATCAGTTCTTTGGGCCCTCCGGCACCGGCGCCGGAGGTGGCCTGATAACTGCTGGCAATAATGCTCTCGATGGGGCTGTCCTGATTCAGGGCGTTAATGGCCACCAGAGAAACGATGGTGGTGCAGTTGGGATTGGCGATGATCCCCTTATGCTTCTTCACGTCCTCCGGGTTGATCTCCGGCACCACCAGGGGCACATCGGGATCCAGACGGAACGCGCTGGAATTGTCCACGAACACCGCACCGGCCTTGACGATGGCCGGGGCAAACTTCTCCGCGATGTCATTTTCCGCGGCACCCAGCACGATGTCCATTCCCTGAAACGCCTCGTCACAGGCCAGCTCCACGGCGATCTTCTTCCCGCCGAACTCCATCTCCCTGCCCACGGAATGTTCACTGGCCAGCAGATGCAGTTCCGAAACGGGGAACTTCCGCTCCGCCAGAATTTTCATCATTTCCTGCCCCACGGCACCCGTGGCGCCCAGAATGGCTACCTTGCATGGTTTCATAAGAATGCTCTCCTTATTGTAATATTCCTGTCGAATTATACGATTTGTTATCGTTTTTTGTGATTTTCTTCACTTCACAAAGCTGTTATACAGCACCCGAATGGCTTTTTCAAAGTCCTTGTTGTCCACACCGACAATGATATTCAGCTCCTCAGGACCCTGAGTGATCATGCGGATATTGATGTGGTTTTCACCCAACGCGGCAAAGATCTTGCCGGAGATACCGGGCTTGAACACCATCTTCCGGCCCACTGCCGCCACAACTGCCATATTCTCGGTGACATGAATGCTGTCGGGTTTGATCTCCTTTTGCAGATCCCCCATGAGCTGATACAAACACGGCGCCGCCTTCTCCGCCGACACCACCAGAGATACGCAGTCGATACCGGAGGGAATATACTCCACGCTCAAGTTGTATTTCTCCAACTGCTCCAGAATTTTCCGTATGGCACCCACCTCGTTGGACATGCCGTTCTTGGTCAGAGTGATGACGGAGAAATTCTTTTTGCCGGCAATGCCGGTGATGAACCGATCGTTCTGAGCGTCCTCCTCGGTAAAGGCTTCCCGGATCATGGTACCCGGGTGCTCCGGCTGGTTGGTGTTGCGAATATTCAGGGGGATATTCTTCTCCCGCACCGGCGACACGGTTCCCTCATGGAGTACCTGAGCGCCGATATAGCTCAGCTCCCGCAGTTCGGCGTAAGTGATGCGTTCGATGGGTTCAGGATCCTTGACGATCTTGGGATCGGCCATCAAAAAGCCGGAAACGTCCGTCCAGTTTTCATACACATCGGCGTCCAGCGCTGCCGCCGCCAGCGCACCGGTGATGTCGCTGCCGCCACGGGTAAAGGTCTTGATACTGCCGTCCGGCATGGTGCCGTAAAAGCCGGGGATCACCACACAGCGCTCTGCCGACAGACGCTGTAATGCGGCATAGCTGTACGCGGTATCCACGCTGCCGTCCAGATTGAACCGCAGCCACAGCTCGCTGTCCAGAAAATCATAGCCCAGATAATCCGCCATCAGGCGCGCCGCGAAGTATTCGCCCCGGCTCACCAGCTCGTCCTGCGAGATGGTGGGCAGCTTGTCCCACAGAGCGTCAAACTCCTTTTCCAGCGGGGTGGTAAGATTTAATTCGTCCCGGATCTCCAGATACCGGGTACGGATCAGGCCGAAAATGTCCTCACAGCTGACACCGTATTTCACATGGGCGTGGCACAGGTATAGCAGGTCGGTGATCTTGTGGTCGTTCTTGTTCCGTTTGCCGGCGGCACTGACGATGACTACCCGCCGGGCAGGATCTGCCGTTATGATGGATTTTACCTTGGCGAACTGCTCCGCCGAGGCCATACTGGATCCGCCGAATTTCAATACTTTCAGCATCTTTTGTCCTCTTTTCCTGCGAGAAAAATTTATCACGGCGACAAATTGTGTACTTTTGTCCTCCAGATAAAAACACTTGCTTTTTTCATGGGGACAGTGTATCATATTGCTTATCAAATTGCAAGGAGTTTTCCCTATGAAATATCAAAGCACCCGCAACCAAAATTTGACGGCCGACTCCACCGAAGCAGTCCTGCAGGGTATTGCTCCCGATGGCGGTCTGTATATCAGTGACGTATCCGCCTTACATTTCGACTGGAAAGGCTGCCTGAATTGTGACGCGCTCACCATGTCCGAGCGCATTCTACACGCCATGCTGCCCGATTTTCCCGATATGGCGGCATTGATCCGCCGCAGCTACGACTGCAAGTTCGAGACTGCCGACCTGACCCCATTGGTACAGGTAGGTGACCGCTATGTGCTGGAGCTGTTCCGCGGCCCCACCAGCGCCTTCAAGGATGTAGCGCTATCGGTGCTTCCCCAGCTCATCACCGCCGGCAAGACGGTGCAGGGCATGGACGGCGATGTGGTGATCCTCACCGCCACCTCCGGCGATACCGGCAAGGCGGCTCTGGAGGGGTTCCACGATGTTGACGGCACCCGCATCATGGTGTTCTTCCCAGACGGCGGCGTCAGCCGTGTGCAGCAGCTCCAGATGACCACACAGATCGGCAAGAACGTGAAGGTCTGCGCCGTCCGGGGCAACTTTGACGATGCCCAGACCGGCGTCAAGCAGGTCTTTGCCGCCTGTCAGGGCAAGGACTTGGGCGGCGCTCACCTCAGCTCCGCCAATTCCATCAACATCGGGCGGCTTGCCCCCCAGGTGATGTACTACTTCAAGGCCTACGCCGATCTGGTCAAAGCGGGCCGTATTGCCATCGGTGATCCCGTGGACTACGTGGTGCCCACCGGCAACTTCGGTGACATTCTCGCCGGCTACTTCGCCAAGAAGCTGGGGCTGCCCGTGGGAATGCTGGTCTGCGCCAGCAACCAGAACGACGTGCTCACCCAGTTTATTACCACCGGCAAATACGACAAGCGCCGCCCGTTCTACAAGACCACCTCCCCCAGCATGGACATTCTGGTGTCCAGCAACCTGGAGCGGCTGCTGTACCTGCTGAGCGAGGACGACAAGTATGTTGCCGAGCTGATGGCGAAGCTGAATCAGGACGGCGTCTATCAGGTCTCCGATGCGCTTCTCGCCAAGCTGAAAGCCGAGTTCACCTGCGGCTGCTGCGATGATGCCGCCTCCGGCGTCACCATCGGCGAGGTGTTCGCCAAGTACGGCTACGTCTGCGACCCCCACACCGCCGTGGGCTGGCACGTTGCCGATCAGTACATGGCACAGCGCAAATCCAATGCCCCCGTGGTGGTGCTGTCCACCGCGTCGCCCTATAAGTTCCCCGCCGCCGTTTTGCGGGCTTTGGGGCAGGAGCCGGTGGCGGACGAATTCGCCGTCATGGAGCAGCTCAGCAGCCTCACCGGTACGGCCATTCCCGCCAATCTCGCCAATCTGCAGGAGATGCCCGTGCTGCACAGGGACGTGATCGACAAGGAAGAGATGCTGGACTACGTCCTGCGCTTTGTCAATAACAAGGAATAAGGAGTCACATTATGAATATTGTCTGTTTGGATATGGAGGGCGTCCTCGTCCCCGAAATTTGGATCGCGTTTTCCGAGGTCAGCGGCATTCCCGAGCTGCGCCGCACCACCCGCGATGAGCCGGATTATCAAAAGCTGATGAACTGGCGCATGGGTATTCTGAAGGAGCACGGCCTCGGCATCAAGGAGATTCAAGACGTGATCTCCCACATTGCCCCCCTGCCCGGCGCAAAAGAGTTCATGGACGAGCTGCGCACGCTTACGCAGGTGGTCATTCTCTCCGATACCTTTGAGGAGTTCGCCATGCCCCTCATCAAGAAGCTGAATTATCCCAGTTTGTTCTGCAACAATCTGGATATCGACAAGGACGGCTTCCTCTGCGGCGTGAAGATGCGCTGCGACCACTCCAAGCTCACCACCGTCCGCGCGCTCCAGTCCTGCGGCTTCGAGACCATTGCCAGCGGCGACAGTTATAACGACCTCGAAATGATCCAGGCCAGCAAGGCGGGTTTTCTCTTCCGCACCACGGATAAAATCAAAGCGGACTATCCCAATATCCCCGCCTTTGAGGAATTCGACGACCTGCTGAACGCTATCAAAGCGGCGCTGTAAAAAGTGCCAACAAAAACCGTAGGGGCGACCCTTGCGGTCGCCCGCATTTTCCATAGCAATCCGTATTCCAACATAAACCGCTCCCGCCGAGATGGCGGGAGCGCTTTTTCGTAGGGCGGGATGATGGGGTTACAGCGGGACGGTCCGATGTGGGCATCGGCCCCTACAAATCGCGTTTTCCTGTACAAAAAAATGACGCCCGCAGGCGTCATTTTTCATATTCTTTCTACGCTACCGTCAGCGTTCAGCTTGCCCGCCACGACCTCCTGGCGGGTGTCGCGGACGATAGTATCCAGCCGCATCCGGCTGGGGAAATCGCTGAGCAGGGTGTACGCCACGCCGTGGCGCTTGGCGCGGCCCGTTCTGCCGATGCGGTGGACGTAGTACTCGTTCTCGTCCGGCACTTCAAAGTTGAACACCGCGTCCACGTCGTCCACGTCGATGCCGCGGCTTGCCACATCGGTTGCCACGAAAATCCGCAGTTTGCCGTCCCGGAATTTCTGCATGACCTGCTCCCGCTTGCCCTGGGGGATATCGCCGTGGATACACTGAGCATCCAAACCCCGCATCTGCAAAAATTTGCACAGCCGCTCGGTAGAGCCCTTGGTGTTGCAGAAACAGATGACCCGGTCATAGTTCTCATGCGCGATGATGCGGGCGATAGCGTCCACCTTGTGGTTGCCGTCCACCTCGATGCGGTACTGCAGAATGTCGGGCTTGTTCTCCTCGGTGGGACGGACGGTGATCTCCTCGGGATCACGCTGATAGACCCACGAAATGTCCATGACCTCGCGGCTGATGGTGGCGGAGAACATACCCAGGTTTTCCCGCGCGCTCATCTTGTCCAGCAGGTGGGTCACGTCATGGATAAAGCCCATATCCAGCATACGGTCCGCCTCGTCCAGAATAACGGTGCGCGCCTTCCGCACATCCACGGTGCGGCGCTTGATGTGGTCGTTCAATCGGCCCGGCGTCGCCACCACGATCTGGGGACGGCGCTTGAGCGCGTTGATCTGCTTGCCGATGGGCTGCCCCCCATACAGACACACCAGACGGATTCCCTCATGGTACACGGCGATGTCACGCATCTCATCGGTGATCTGAATGGCCAGTTCCCGGGTGGGGGCTAAAATGACCGCCTGTACCTCCTCGCTTTCGGCATCGATCTTCTCGATGATGGGGATACCGAAAGCCATGGTCTTGCCGGTGCCGGTAGGGGCCTTGGCAATCACATCCTTTCCCGCCATCATGGGGGGAATACAGCCGGCCTGTACCGGCGTAGAGATCTGATAATGTTTGTTGGCAATGGCGCGCAGGGTGGGCTCGGACAGGCCGAAGCTCTCAAAGGGCACGCCCTGAGTAATTTCCATATTGCTTTTCCTCTTTCTCAATTTTCACATTCATAAATAGTATACCATACCTGTCAATACAAACGCCTTTCCCCGTCTTGACAATCCTGCACAATGGGATAAACTGGAAATATTCGATATGTCAGGAGGTCTTTTATATGAAACTCGCCATCAAAACCTGTACCTTGGATCTGCCCTACACCGAGATGCTGGATTTCTGCACAGAACAGGGCGTTTCCGGCGTGGAGATCGGCACCGGCAACTGGTCTGCCGCACCCCATATCGATCTGGACGCCATGTTGGAAAGTGAGGCACACCGCACCCGCTGGTTTGACGAATTGCGCCGCAGAAATTTAGAGCTTTGCGCCCTGAATTGTTCCGGCAACCCGCTGGCTTATGAGAAAGACAGACAGGTCACCGAAAAGACCTTTCGGCTTGCCGAATTGCTGAGCGTGAAAAAGATCGTGATGATGAGCGGGCTCCCTGCCGGGTGCAAGGGGGATCAGACCCCGGTGTGGATCACCACCTCCTGGCCGCCGGAGACCCAGGATATTCTCCGCTATCAATGGGAGGACGTGGCCATTCCCGCGTGGCATGAAATTGCTTCACAAGCCAAAAACTGCGGCATCGAAAGGATCGCCCTGGAAAACCACGCCATGCAGCTGGTACACAATCCGGAGACCCTGCTCCGTCTGCGCCGGGAGATCGGAGACATCATCGGCATGAATCTGGATCCGTCCCACCTGTTCTGGATGGGCGGCGATCCCATTGCTGCGGCAAAGCTGCTGGGGGAGCAGCAGGCACTGTACCATCTCCACGGCAAGGACTCCCGGCCGGAGGCAGGACGTATCGAGTCAAACGGCTATCTGGACACCAAGCCCATCGAGGAATACGGCAACCGCAGCTGGAACTATGTGGCAGTGGGCCGCGGCCACGATGTCAACTGGTGGCGGACTTTTTTTGACGCTGTCCGGCAGGCCGGTTACGATGAATACGTTTCTTTGGAGATGGAGGATATGTCCATGTCCGCAGAAGACGGACATCTCTACTCGCTGCAAACACTGAAAGACGCGCTTTAATAAGAAAGGCCGCTTTCTCTGCCATTTTCGGCATATCGTACCTGCTTATGGTTGACTTTGCAACCCTGTTGTGTTATTCTAATAGTGCTGTGTGAAAGAAATCACACAAGTATTTTTTTGGAGGAAACATAGATGAAAAAGTTTTTCGCACTGCTTCTGGCTCTGATGATGGTTCTGTCCCTCGTCGCTTGCGGTCAGGAAGCTGCTCCCGCTGAGGATGCTGCCGATGACGAGCTGAAGATCGGTATCGCTGCTCCCGATGTCACCCACGGTTGGGTCGCTGGTGTTGCCTACTATGCTGAAAAGTATTGCAAGGACAATGCTCTGACCTATAAGACCGTCACCTCTTCCGATGCCGCCGAGATGACCGCCGGTCTGCAGGACCTGGTCGCCTGGGGCGCTGACGTCATCGTGTCCTATCCCCAGTGGACCGGCATGGAGACCGCCATTCAGGAAGTGATCGACTCCGGTATCCCCGTTGTGAACTTCGACGTTGACGTGAACTGCGACGGCGTGTACATGGTCACCGGCGATAACTATGACATGGGTTATCAGTCTGCTAAGTACATCGTTGAGAAGGTTGGCGATGCTGCCAATATCGCTGTTCTGGACGTTCCTTCTTCCGGTTCCATCTGCGAGCTGCGTAAGGAAGGCTTCTATGCCTATCTGGACGAGATCGGCTACGATCAGAGCAACATCTTCGAGTCTCAGGAAGAAGCTTTCACCCAGGAAGACGGTTATGCTGACATGGCCGACCTGCTGGAGGCTCATCCCCAGATCGATGCTGTGTACTCCATGGACGACGAGACCTCTCTGGGCGCCATCAAGGCTATCACCGAGGCCGGCCGTACTGACATCAAGGCCATCACCGGCGGTGGCGGCTGCCAGGAGTACTTCAAGATGATCGCTTCCGATGAGGGCAAGGCTGTTGGCGCTGCTTCCGCTCTGTACAGCCCCATGATGATCCAGGATGCCATCAAGAACGCTCTGACCCTGCTGGAGGGCGGCACTGTTGAGCAGAAGATGATCATCCCCACCACCATCGTGTCCATCGACAACGTGGCCAACTATCTGGACGAGAGCAACACTGTGTATTAATTTAGACAGGCTCGTACAATAAGGTTTTACCTCAAGAGGGCTATGGCTGATAGCCATAGCCCTCTTGCTTACTCCCTTTCCTGTGAAAGAGTATCGCTTTTTTCAGCATAAGGCGGCAGTCTTTTGCAAGAAAAAACAGAAATATTACATAAAGGATGTGATCGTTTGAATCTGGAAATGACGAAAATCAACAAGTCTTTCGGTGCCAACAACGTGCTGACAGACGTTGATTTTTCCCTGGAAGCCGGACAGATCTGTGCTTTGATCGGCGAAAACGGTGCCGGTAAATCCACCCTGATGAACATCTTGGGCGGTGTTTTGCCTGCTGACAGCGGCAGCATCACCATTGATGGACAGGAGATGCACTTCACCTCTCCCGTGGATTCTCTGGACGCCGGCATCGGCTTTATCCATCAGGAGCTGAACCTCATCAACGACCTGACCATCTACGAAAATATGTTCATCACCCACCTGCCCAAAAAGGGTCTGTTTTTGGACAAGGCACTGATGAAACAGAAAACCGCCCAGCTCTTTGAGAGAATGAACATCGAGTTGGATCCCAGCACCATGGTGCGGGATCTGGACGCCTCCTATAAGCAGATCGTGGAGATCTGCCGGGCGCTGATGCAGGATGCCTCCCTTATCATTATGGACGAGCCCACCACCTCCCTTACCGATCCGGAGATCCAGCGGGTATTCACCATGATGCGTACCCTGAAGGAGCACGGCGTGGGCATTATCTTTATCTCCCACAAGCTCAATGAGGTCATGGAAATCTGCGACACTTATACCGTCCTCCGGGACGGCAACATGGTGGCCAGCGGCAAAACCGCCGACACCAACACCAAGCAGCTGGCCGCCCACATGGTGGGGCATGAGGTCAACTCCGATGTGCTGGTGCGGGACATCAAGCTGGGCGAGGAAATGCTCCGATTGGAGCATCTGGCTGACGGCACCCACTTCAAGGACATCTCCCTTTCCGTTCACGCCGGCGAAGTGCTGGGCGTGACCGGTTTGCTGGGTGACGGACGCAGCGAGCTGTTCCAGACCGTATTCGGCGCCATGGGCGGCCGCTACACCGGTAAAATTGTTCTGGAGGGCAAGGAAATCCGCCCCACCAGCACCTATCAGGCATTGGCACAGGGCATCGCCTATCTCCCCCGCAACCGAAAAGAAAACGCCATCTTAAAGGATATGTCCATTCTGGACAACGGTTCCATCGTCCACCTGCCCCAGATGCGTAAGGGTCTGTTCATCGACTTCAAGCAGCAGGCAGAGCGGTTCCAGGAGCAGCGGGAAAGTCTTCACATCAAGATGAACGACAACCACGATCTGATCACCTCTCTGTCCGGCGGAAACCAGCAGAAGGTGGTACTGGCCAAGTGGCTGATGGGCAACCCCAAAGTGCTGATTCTGGACAACCCCACCCAGGGCGTGGACGTGGGCGCCAAGGAGGAGATCTATACCATTATCCACCGGCTGGCCGGTGAGGGCGTGGCGGTGATCGTTCTTTCCTCCGAGGCCCAGGAGATCATTCGCGTGTGCGACAAGAGTCTGGTCATGTTCCACGGTGAAATCGTGGGGCAGGTCCAGGGAGACGAAATGAACGAGCATCAAATTATGTATCTCGCCACCGGCGGCGACCGGAATAATGCGGAGGGTATCTGATATGAAAAAAGAGATGTTGAAGAATAACAAGTTTACAGCGCTGATGAAAAAGAGTCCCATCGCCTCTACCCTGTTCGCGCTGATCGTGATGGTGATCATCCAGGCCATCGTCATGCGCGGCATCGCCGGTTCCTTTGCCGGTATGTGGGGCAAGCTGGGCATTGCCTGGCTGAATATCATGCGAAACAATACCTACGCCGGCATCATTGCGCTGGGTATGTGCTTTGCCATTATTTCCGGCGGCATCGACCTGAGCGTGGGCTCCATGCTGTGCGCCATGGGTGCTATGCTGATGTGGCTGATCGATCCCAACAAGGGTCTGATGGCTGCCATCGGTCTGACCGGTGCGCCGGCTTACATCCTCTCCATTCTGATCATCGTTGTGATGGGCTATGTGCTGGGTACCATCAACGGCTCTCTGGTGGCCTACGGCAAGCTGCCGCCCTTTATCGCCACCCTGGGTACCATGAAGATCTACCGCTCTGTGACCCAGCAGCTGACCAAGACCTTTAACACCGAGGTGCCCGCCGGCTTTAAGGCCATCACCGCTACAAAAATCGGCGGTCAGGTCTTCCTGCCCATTCTCTACTGGGTCGCCATCGTGATCGTGATGTACCTGATTTTCTCCAAGACCTCTTTCGGCCGGCACACTATCGCCATCGGCTCCAACGAGCGCGCTGCCAAGCTGTCCGGCATCAATGTCAACCGGGATAAACGACACATCTATGCGCTGATCGGCGTGATGTGTGCATTGTCCACCGTGATCTACGTCTCCCGTATCGGCTCCATGGACTTTGCCAACGCCGGTAACGGCTACGAAATGGACGCTATCGCCGCCGTTGTGGTGGGCGGTACCTCCATGGCCGGCGGTAAGGGCAGCCTGATCGGCGCCTTTATCGGTGCGCTGATCATGGGCGTGATGAACAATATCCTGAACTCTGTGGGTATCCCCACCTTCCTGACCGATGCGGTCAAGGGCGCCATCATCATCTTCGCCGTGCTGCTCCAGTCCAAGGACAGCAACTGATATCCGTTCTATCATAGCGCCCTGCACCTCCTTGGTGTCAGGGCGCTCAAACCATCTATCTTCATTTTTGAAAAGGAGACGAAACTATGATTCGTGTTGGACTTTTAGGCTGCGGCAAGATCGCCCAAGTACGTCACATTCCCGAATATCTCGCCAATCCCGATGCGGAGATCCGGGGCTTTTACGATATTGATCTGGGCCGTGCCCAGGAGATGGCCGCCAAGTTCGGCGGCAAGGCCTACGAAACCCCCGAGGCTCTGCTGGCCGATCCGGAAATCGATGCCGTATCCATCTGCGCCATCAACCATGCCCATGCTTCCCTGTCCATTCAGGCGATGAAGGCCGGCAAGCATGTGCTGTGCGAAAAGCCTATGGCCACCACCCCGGAGGATTGCGAGGAGATGGTCCGGGTGGCCAACGAGACCGGCAAATTCCTGATGATCGGGCAGAACCAGCGGCTGGCAAAGGCTCACGTGGTGGCCAAGGAGCTGCTGCAGCAGGGGCTGATCGGCAAGGTGGTCACCTTCCGTACCACCTTCGGCCACGGCGGTCCCGAGACCTGGTCCATCACGCCGGGCAAGAACACCTGGTTCTTTGACAAGAAGCGGGCCGCCATGGGTGCCATGGCTGACCTGGGCGTGCACAAGACCGACCTGATCCAATATCTGCTGGATCAGCGGGTGGTGCGTACCACTGCACGGCTTGCCACCCTGGATAAGTGCGGCGCAGACGGCCAGCTCATCGGTGTGGACGACAATGCGTTCTGCGTGTATGAGATGAGCGGCGGCGTGATGGGTACCATGACCGCCAGCTGGACCTACTACGGCGCTGAGGACAACTCCACCATTCTCTACGGTACCAAGGGCATCATGCGGATCTATGACGATCCTGCCCACTCCATTACCGTGAAGCTGTTGTCCGGTGAGGAAAAGGTCTACGATGTGGAGCAGATCCAGACCAACGACAACCAGACCGCCTCCGGCGTCATTGATCTGTGGGTGGACTGTCTGAAGAACAACCGGGCGCCTGAAATCTCCGGTCAGAGCGCCATCACCGCCATGCGCGCCGTATTTGCCTCTATCGAGTCCAGCGAAACCGGCCGCACCGTGGAGATCCCCGCCAACTGCTGAACGCTTCCATTCCCACTTTTTTGAAAAGGAGAAATGACTATGATCAAGTTCGGTTTATTGACCGCCATTTTGGACGGCTGGACCTTTGAAGAGGCGGTGGATACTGCCGCCGAGATGGGCTTTACATGCCTGGAAGTGGCCTGCTGGCCCGCCGGCAAGGCAGAGCGCCGCTACGCCGGCGTCAGCCACATTGACGCCGAGCGTGTGGTGGCTGATGATGCCTACGCCAAGTATGTCAAAGACTATGTGGCCAACAAGGGTATGCACATCTCCTCGCTGGGCTTTTACCCCAACACCATGGACGCCGACCTTACCAAGCGGCAGGCCGCCATCGACCACATCAAGGCACTGATCTGTGCCGCCGCCAAGCTGGGCGTCAACCGGATCACTACCTTCATCGGCCGGGATCAGAGCAAGACCGTGGAGGAAAACATCGAGCTGTTCCGCGAGATCTGGCCGCCCATGATCCATCTGGCAGAGGAAAAAGGCGTACAGGTGGCCATTGAGAACTGTCCCATGCTGTTCGGCGCCGACCAGTGGCCCGGCGGGCAGAATCTGATGTGTACCCCCGTGATCTACCGCAAGCTGTTCGAAATCATTCCCTCTCCCAACTTCGGGCTGAACTTCGATCCCAGCCACTACGTCTGGCAGGGTCTGGACTATATCAAGACCATCTACGAGTTCAAGGACCGCATCTTCCACATTCACTTTAAGGATATCAAGCTCTATCCCGAAAAGCTGGCGGAGTGCGGCGTTCTGGCCTATCCGCTGGAGTACATGAGCCCCAAAATTCCCGGGCTGGGCGATGTGGACTGGGGCGCGTTCATCTCTGCACTTAACGACATCCGCTATGACGGCGATGCGGTGATTGAGGTGGAGGATAAGGCCTTTGAAAGCTGCCGGGAGGATATTTTAAAGTCGATCCGTCTGTCCAAGCGTTATCTGGATAACTACATCATTTAAGGAGGATCCGCCATGAAAAAGCGTATCATTGCCATCAACTCCAACTGCTACCACGGCTATTCCATTGAGGAGGCCATTGCGGGTACCAAGGCCGCCGGCTTCCATTACATCGAGCTGACCGCCACCAAGGGCTGGACCGAGCACGTGTTCCCCGATCAGAGCTTTGCCCGGCTGTTAGAGGTCAAAGACGCTTTGGATGCGGCCGGTATCATTCCCTTTGCGATGAGCGGACACACCAATTTGATGGACACCGAGCGCATTGAGGATTTCGTCCGCAATATCCGCATGGCCCACTTCTTCGGCTGTGACTATATCGTGTCTTCCATCGGAGAGGCGCATTTGAAGGACAATGCCGTTTCCTCCAACGAGGTGGTGGCGGAGCATATCAGAGGCTTCCTGCCGTATCTGGAAAAGTACAACATGACGCTGGTACTGGAGACCCACGGCGATCACGGCACCGGGGCCATTTTGGGCGACATCTGCCGGCTGGTGGATTCTCCCCGGGTCAAGGTGGCCTACGATACCGCAAACGCCATCTTCTGGGGTAAGCTGTCCCCGGAGGAAATGGTAACCGATTTCCGCGCCAGCGAGCCGTTGGTGTCCTATTTCCATCTCAAAGACAAGCTGGGCGGGGAGCAGGAGTGGAACTTCCCCGCTCTGGGCAAGGGCTATGTCCCCTTCCAGCCCATCTTTGACACCCTGGAGGAAACGGACAACAACAGTCCCTTCTCCATCGAAATCGAATTCACCGAAAAGGGTCCCAAGGACTTGGCAGAGATCAATCAGGCGGTGCAGGACAGCGCAGATTACCTGCGTGCCTGCGGCTATGAGCTGTAAGGAGAACGATATGGAAAAGAAAACGAGAATCGGTCTGGTAGGCGCCGGCGGCATGGGCAAAGTCCATTACGCCAACTATCAGCAAATTGAGAACGCAGAGGTGGTGGCTGTGGTCGATGCCGCTCCCAGTGCGGTGGAAACCGCTAAAGCCTGGGGGCTGCCGCTGTTCCAGAGCATTCAGGAGATGACATCTGCCGTTGCGGTAGATCTGGTGGACATCTGCACACCCACCTTTTTGCACCATAACATGGTAATGGAGAGCCTGAACTGCGGGAAGGACACCATCGTGGAAAAACCCATCGCCCTGTCCCACGCCGACGCCAAAGAGATGCTGGACACCGCACAAGCCAAGGGGCTGCACCTCTACGTGGCCCAGGTTTTGCAGTTTACCAAGGAAGTGGAGATCCTGCACCAGGTGGTGGAAAGCGGCGAGCTGGGCAAACCGCTGGATGCGGTGTTCGAGCGCCTTTCTGCCTGCCCCAACTGGGCACTGGGCGGCTGGCTGTTTGACAAGAAGAAGTCCGGCCTGCTGTATTATGACCTGCATATCCATGATCTGGACGTAATCGTATCCGTATTCGGCAAGCCCGACAGCTATCGCTACACTTCCTGCCGCGGCAAGGATAAGACCTATCCCGAGCAGATCCGCATCGACTATGATTTCGGTAGCTGCCATGTGGTGGGTGAGGCGGCATGGTTCAACGCCGACATCCCCTGGACCGCGCGGTGGCGGGTCTACTTTGAAAACGGTATGCTGATCAATGACGGCAATGGTCTTGTATCCTACCAGTTTGGCCGGGAGCCCATTCGCTACGACACCCACGACGAAGTGATGATCTCCACCGGGATCAATGTGCCGCCCTGCGGTTGGTACTACAACGAGTTGACCCATTTTTTGGACTGCCAGCGCAAGGGCATCGACAGTCCCCGGGTCAGCCGCCAGCAGCTTTTGACTGTCATGCAGCTTTTGGAGGAGATGTCCGGTGAATAAGGAAAAAGTCAGCGCCTATTTTGCGCGTATCGGCCTTACCATGCCCGAAAAAATCGAGCCCACCGTGGAGCTGATGCAGCAGCTCCACTATGCCCATGTGACCCACGTTCCCTATGAAAATCTGGACATTCTGCGGCGCAAGCCTCTCAGTCTGGATACCGATGCCCTCTACCGCAAGGTGGTGGAGGAAAAGCGGGGCGGCTATTGCTTTGAGCTGAACGGTCTGTTCGGTTGGCTGCTGCGGGAGTTGGGGTATCAGGTAGAGGATTTTGCCGGGCGATATCTGCGGGGCGAAGCCGAAATCCCCATGCGGCGGCACCGCATTCTGCGGGTCACCTGTAACGATGGCTCCCAGTGGTGCTGTGATGTGGGCATCGGTGATACCTGCCCCCGCTATCCCGTGAAGATGGTACCGGATGTGGATCAGCATCAGTGCGGCGAGACCTACCGTTTTGAACGCCATGACTTTCTGGGTTGGGTCCTGCGGGATCTGCACCGGGGCGAGTGGCGGGACTTCTACTCCTTTACAGAGGAACCCCAGCTCAATCAGGACTTTATCGCCCTGTCCGCATTCTGCGAGTTCCATGCAGACTCTCCGTTCCGCGATGTGGAGATCTTCTCCGTGAAAACCGACACCGGTCTTATCGCGCTGGACGGCCACACCTATAAAATCGTGGATAACGGCAAGCTGACCACCAAAGAGTGCACGGACGAGGAAATGCCCTGGGCATACGAGCAATTTGGTTTGAAATATTGAGGTGTCCCTATATGCTTTTCAAAAATGCAATGATTTTTATGCCGTCCCATACCTTTTCCCACGGCAGTTTTCGCGTGGAGGACGGCAAATTCACAGAGATTCTGGCCGATGTACCCAACCGGGAGGGGATCGATCTGCAGGGAGCTGTGGTGATTCCCGGTCTGATCGATGTCCACACCCATGGCAACTCCGGCGCCGACCTTTCAGACGGCGACTTGGCAGGCATACAGGCTATGGCGGCCTATTCCGCGAAAAACGGCATCACGTCTTTCGCACCCGCCTCCATGACCCTGCCCTATGACGTACTGGCAAAGGCCTACGCCGCCGCCAGAGCCTACGCCGATCACCGGCCGCAGGGTGGTGCCCGTCTGATGGGTGTGCACATGGAAGGGCCCTACTTCTCCGAGAAGAAAAAAGGCGCGCAGAACGGAGAATACCTGCGTCTGCCGGACTTTGCCGGTTTTCAAAAGCTTTATGAGGACTGCGGCGGTTTGATTCGTATTGTGGACGTAGCCGCCGAGCTGCCCGGTGCGGCAGAGTTTGCCGCCCAGGCATCCCGGCTGTGTACCGTTTCTATCGCCCATACCGATGCCAATTATGAGCAGGCCTGCGCCGTGTTCGATGCCGGCGCTACACACCTGACCCATCTTTTCAACGCCATGCCCTCTATCCACCACCGGAACCCGGCGGTGATCGGTGCGGCATCGGAACGCGGCATCCGGGCGGAACTGATCTGTGACGGACTCCACGTCCACCCCAGCAGCGTCCGTATGGCGTTTAAGCTGTTTCCCGGACAGATCTGCCTGATCTCCGATTCTTTGCGCTGCTGCGGTATGCCGGACGGGGAATATGAACTGGGCGGACAGACCGCCTATCTGAAGGACCATATCGCCCGTCTGGCTGACGGTACCATCGCCGGCGCCGCCACCAATCTCTACGACGGCATGCGCAACGCGGTGCGTTTTGGCATTTCCATGGCGGAGGCCATTACCGCCGCTACGGAGCGACCTGCTCAGGCCATCCATGCCTTTGACCGCATCGGCTCCATTGAAGTGGGCAAATACGCCGACTTTGTGGTCTGTGATGCCGATCTTTCTCGCCGCAAGGTTTATATCGGCGGCGAAGCAGTGGAATAAGCAAGTCAGCCCAGCCCATTGGCTGGGCTGCTTTACAGGAGGTACATCATGTATCAAAAACAGTTGGCAGACTACTTTGCCTGCCATCGGCAGGAGCTGATTGACGACATCTGCCGTTTGGTCGCCATTGACAGCGTGGGCGGCGATGCCCTGCCGGGTATGCCCTACGGTGACGGACCGGCAAAAGCGCTTCATGCTGCTAAGAAGATGGCACAGCAACTTGGCTTTTCCGTCACCGACCATGACGGCTATGTGCTGACCATCGACATGAATGACAAGCCTACCCAGTTGGACATTCTGGCCCATCTGGACGTGGTACCCGGCGGTGACGGCTGGACAGTGACCACGCCCTTTGCCCCGGTGGAGCAAGGCGGCCTGCTCTACGGCCGGGGTGTTGCCGATGACAAGGGACCTGCTGTGGCAGCCCTCTATGCCATGCGAGCGGTGAAAGAGCTGGGCATTCCCCTGTCCAAAAACGTGCGGCTCATTCTCGGCACGGATGAGGAGCGCGGCAGTTCCGATATTGCCCATTACTATCAGCAAAACCCTGAATCGCCCATGACTTTTTCCCCTGATGCGGATTTTCCGGTGATTAACATAGAGAAAGGTCGCGTTCACGGGCGATTTTCCGCACAATGGGAACCATGTGAATGCTTACCGCGGATCCTCGAGCTGCATTGCGGTCAGCGGCCGAATATTGTCCCGCCTATCGCAAAAGCAAGCATTGCCGGCCTGACCGCCACGGAAGTGGCGACCCTTGCCGCAGAGGTAACGGCACAAACCGGGGTTTGCTTCCACCTGACAGACACCGGCGAGGGTGTGCTTCTTCTCGCCGAGGGTGTCGGTGCTCACGCCTCCACGCCGCAGCACGGCAACAATGCGCTGACCGGGCTTTTGACGCTTCTGTGCCGGTTGCCCCTGGCTGATGACGGCGCCATGCAGCGTCTGCAAGTTCTCCACCGGCTGTTTCCCCATGGAGAGTTCGGCGGGGAATCTGCCGGCATGGCCTGCTGCAACGCACTTTCCGGTGATACCACCTTGGCGTTTACCGTTTTACACCTGCAGGATCACGCGCTTCACGGTGAATTTGACAGCCGTACCGCTATCAGTGCCGTCAGAGAAAGTACCGCTGACGTTTTGGAGAAGAATCTGTCTGAGAACGGCATACTGCCTGACTTTTCCTATACCGCGCCCCATCATGTGCCCGCAGAATCCCCGTTGGTGCAGGAGCTGCTCCATTGCTATGAGATGTATACCGGAAGCAAGGGGGAACCTCTTGCGATGGGCGGATTTACTTACGTTCATGATTTGAAAAACGGTGTTGCCTTCGGCTGTGCCATGCCCGGGTTTGACACGCACATGCACGGTGCTGACGAGTGCATGGACATTGATACCCTTTTATTGAGCGGCCAGATGTTTGCACAGGCCATTATCGACCTGTGCCGGTAAATGATAAATCGTGGTGGAACGTTGCGTTCCACCACGATTCTTATTATCAACTATTTGCCCGCAAATAACGCTTACTCGGTTTCAAACAGATGCAGTTCGGCGTAGATTTCCCGGCGGACAGCACTTTTTTTATACCGCTTTACCAGCTTCAGCGAGCTTCTTTTTTTCGTCAGGCGCAGAAACACGCGCCGCAAGGGAAAATACAACCAGCCGAAAAGACGCAGCGCCGCATTTTTTTCCGCCCCGGGCCAATGGGCAATGATGCTCCTGTTTATCTGATAGCGGAAGGTCTCGATACGGTTTTGCTCTTTGCCGGTATCGGACTTTCGGGAAATGAAAAAGCGTTCATTGATCCGACCTTTATCTCTGCGCCCGAAGTTACCGCTGCACAGGATGTCTTGAAGGAGTTTCTCTGCCAGGTCATAGTCCCCGCCCATAAAATCCGCATACGGCAGGCCCAGACCGATATGAGCGGACAGACTTACAATCCGGGCATACTTCCAGAGCCCGATTTTTTTGAGGGGCTCCCGGAACAGGTCGGAAAATTCATGATCCGTAAATGCGTGGACAAATACTGCCCAGTCGCACAAATGCCGCAGTCCCAGCCCCTCCGTCAGCATATGCCGCTGCATATGGAGCAGCAGGATAAGCCCATGATGAAACTTATCGGGCAGCATGCAGGTGCAATGCCTTGCGGAAACCAGCTCCGCTTGGTCAATGACGGATGCCATGTATTCCCCTACAAGCCGATCAATCTCCGGATTGACATTCGCCGCAAATGTGAAATGGGCTTCCAAATGCGTATCCTCTTTTACGAAAACGTGATGCATGGGGTGTTCTTCCCCCTGCATCACATAACCATCGGCCTGCAGCAGGGCACACACCCTGTCCATATCCGCCTGCTTTACGAGGAAGTCCACATCGCCCATTGCCCGCAGCATAGGTTGGGGATAGTAATGCGCCGATGACGCGCCTTTTAAGATGACGTAGGGGATCCCGTTCTCCGTCAGCCGTTCATGCAGCAGGGTGTGTTCGCTAAAGACGACATTATTGTGCAGGACAGCCTGATACACCGTACGCGTGAATGTCGGATCATCGGGAATACACAGGTCCGACAGCGCCACCGCTACCACCGCCTGCTGGCGGCATTCACGCATAAGCGCCGTCATATCCGTATAGGCGGGCAGGGAATATGTCTGCCCAAACAGATTTTTGCCCAGCAACTTCAACACAGCCTGCTGGGAAGGCGTAGCTTCGATTCTCATATGCTTCTTTCACCCATTATTTCTGTCAGTTGATACGGGGGTTTTGCCCGATTCTGCTCTTACAAGCTTCTTATCTTCAACACGATAGATTCTATCGCAATTTTGAATCGTTTCTCTGCGATGCGTGATAATAATCATGGTCTTTTTGCCGTGTAGTGTCTGGATGGCTTCCAGAATAGCCGCTTCTGTTTCGGTATCCAGCGAGGAGGTCGCCTCGTCAAATACCAGCAGAGACGGGTCACTATACAGCGCTCGCGCGATACCGATCCGCTGACGCTGGCCTCCGGAAAGGCGGATTCCCCGCTCTCCGATCTCCGTGTCCAGCCCATCGGGCTGTTTGCGGACAAAGTCTGCCAGGCTGGCTTCCTCCAATGCTTCCCAGACCTTGGCATCATCTATGGTTTCGCTGCCGAAGATCACATTGTCCCGAATGCTTCCGTCCAGCATAAATATGCTCTGCGGAATGTATGCCACCTGCTCAATCCATCCGCTGTAATTGGCGGCAATATCCACGCCATCGCACAGAACGCGGCCCTTTTCAGGCTTTAGCAGGCCCAGGAGAATATCCACTGTCGTCGTCTTCCCTGCGCCGGAAACACCGGTAATGCCGACCGTCTGGCCTGCGGGAATCAGCAGGGATGCATCTGCCAAAATCGGCTCTGCGTCTATCTGATAGCGATATGTGATGTTCTCAAGCACCACACCGGTATGCAGGGTAAGCGGCGTTTTCTCGGCAGGCGCTTGCTCCGTCTCGGCAAGACTTTTCAGATTTTCAATCAACCGATCAACAGAAGGGCCATTTAACTTTCAATCGTTCTTTTCGCGGGTATTTGAGAAAATACCGTATCAAATCTGCACTTTTCCTGTTGGGAAGTATGTCAACGATGCATTGCTTATCTGCATCAGCAAGTATTGTCTGGAACTTCTCACCACCGGCATTGCCCTTGAATTCATCTATGGAAAGCACCTCCGGTAGATGATCGCAGCGGTAATCCACAAGGTCAAAATAGCGCAAGGCCGTGGATACTGAAATGTTGTTTTCTCGCGCTACATCTGTTGCAGACACAGCAGAGCGAAAACGTTCAATGATGGCTGCCACAGTTCGGCTCGTCACACGGTAATAACGCGGCAGAAAACAATTATCCTCATAAAAGCGTTTACCGCAGCTTTCGCATACATAACGGCGCTTTCGCAGATGAAGGTATGTATCCTTACCACTTATAGCCAGGTCTTTGATCGTCTGCATACGATAATCATGGATCCTGTCTGTTGACGCTCCACAGCTTGGACATTTATGCTTTCGACGGGGCAGCTCCAACTCTATATGGCAATTTCCTTTGTCCTCACTTACATTTTTTACGATTGCTTCTTCCAATCCGAGTAGTTTTGTTGTATTATCTTTCATAGAGCATTCAAGTCCTTTTCGATGAGTGTAGGGGTATATTCATTTTAAAGGTTTTCTTGTTAATGCTCTACTTTTATTTTCTCTTTTTTATGAATAAATGTTGGGTGTAGATTATCCGTCCCGGATGTCTACCCCAACATTTATTATAGAACCTTTTTTCATCAGAAATCTGCTAAGAGGAGCCTGGCTCCCCCACTGGGGGAGCCAGGTTCTTTTCTTTTTTCACAGGATCCCCACGAGGGGAGCTTGTGTGCAAGGAGAATTTATTCCTCTCCTTCATATTGACCGTCGCCACCGCTGATGCCTATTTCGGTATCCAGTTCCTCATCAAGATTGAATTTGATGAGTTCCATTTCCGGGGAACATTCTACCAGTTTATCATTTTAGTACATACATTTTTGCTTTGCAAGCCGATTTCCAAGAAAAAACAGAGATTCTTTTCCGCACAGGAAAATTCCGCAAAACTATTTGCGGTAAGCGCATTTGGCACAAAAATTACCAGACAAAAAATCGCATATTCTTTCTTTTACAGGAAAAGATACTCTTGCGATGCTTAAACAAGAGTTTTCGCTAAAAGAAGTCTGCAAGAAAGGAGTTACGACAATGTCTAATAAGAATTCCAACAAGCTGAACATCCCCGAGGCTCGTGCCGCTATGGATAAGTTCAAGATGGAGGCTGCGTCCGAGGTGGGCGTGAACCTGAAGGACGGCTACAACGGTCACCTGACCTCCCGCGAGGCCGGCTCTGTCGGCGGCCAGATGGTCAAAAACAACTGTCCCGTACGAACACGAAAATACACCCGGGCAGATCGGACGGCCATAGGGCATGAGGTGGTGATACAGTACATAGCGGCGCTGAGGATATGATAGAAAATAGTCAACAAAGCATAAGTAATTCAATTCCAAACAGAAGCCTTGTGACTATTTTTTGCTAATTCAAAGGTTGCATCATATTGAACTCTACGGTATAATCAAGTTGTAGTTCCCTGGTAGTTCTTGGTATGGTATAATCGTATAAAATAAAGTTAGAGCAGCAGAGAATCCGAAAAGTGATTGAACACAGTAAAGGAAGATACGCCATGACTAAAGATCCTTTTGAAGAATACATTCGGCACAAGGAACCCGGCAAAGCTGAAAAGGGTTATGCCTGGCAAACAGCCATCGGACTGCAAGCTGTGGATGGGATCAAAACTTCCGAGTATCTGAAGCAAACTGCGATCCGGAATATCGAAGGCGAAATAGATTTTAACGAAGCGCAGGCATTGCTGGATAGCTACTATCAGGAGAACGCCGTACACTCGCCCGACGATAGAACGGAAGAAGCCGATAAGGTTTCTGCCCGAATCGCGCAGATCCTTTCCGAAAAGGCATTTACTTTTTCGTCAGGTGAATATATCGGCATTCACGCCCGATTGTTCCATGGGATCTATGAACCGGCAGGCAAAATCAGAGATTATAATATTTCCAAAAAGGAATGGGTGCTGGACGGGAAATCGGTTCTGTACGGAAATGTGTTCGAGCTTCGCGCTGCTTTGGAATATGATTTTGAGCGGGAAAAGCAGTTTAGCTACAAAGGGCTTTCGCAGGACGAGATCATCGCCCACCTTGCCAAATTTATCTCCGGCCTGTGGCAGATCCACGCCTTTTGTGAGGGAAATACGAGAACAACTGCGGTATTTTTCATCAAATATCTGCGTTATCTTGGTTATGAAGCGACAAATGATATCTTTGCGGAAAATGCATGGTATTTCAGGAACGCCCTTGTTCGTGCGAACTACAATGATTTAAAGTCCGGTGTTCATGAAACGACCGAGTTTTTGGAGCTGTTTCTGCGTAATCTATTACTGAATGAGAATCACGAATTGCATAACCGCAGTATGCATATAAGCAGGACATTCGGCGAAAAACAGGACATTGGTCCTCGAAAACAGGACATTGAAACAGCACTTTCAGCACATCAGCAAAAGCAGTTTGAAAAAATTGCCGCAGTTTTTGGCAAGCAAAACATTTTCGGACGCGGTGATGTAGTTCGAGTGCTGGAACTTACGCCTTCTCCGGCGTCTGCCTTGATCAAAAAATTGCTTGAAGCTGGTAAAATCAAGGCAGTTGCAGGTCACGGAAAAGGAAAATATGTCATAAAATAGACGTATTGCCAAGTGAAACCCGCATCCTCAAAATTGGGGACGCGGGTTTGTTATTGTTACAGATAGGCTTCAAACGCAGAATAGCCGTCTGCGATCTCTTCAATTTCTCCTTTGAGCAGGATATTGTCCACTTGAAGGTCATACTTTCTGTAGTCCCACAAAACATCGGAACGCTTTCCCTCGTAATAAAAGGAGGATTCTCCGTCTTTGTCGATGGTATGGATAATCTCAAGGAGTTCGTCAGCGGGCAGGTCGTCCACAATACCGCAGCCTTCGCCCATAATGATTTTCGGGTAGGCTCGTCCGGTCCCTTTCGGCATAGGAGAAATTTCCGTCACTTCAATCGTAAAGGTCTGTTCGCATCCGAAGTCATACACCATTTCCAGCCTGTCACCAACTGAGAGTTCCAAGTCCGCCAGCTTCACACAGAACAAGCATTCTTCCGGTACGATTTCTTCATCCTCATCCGGCAATTCAAAAATAGTATCATTGTACGCAATGGAAAACAGGTGGTACGCCATGGTGTCAAAGGTTGCTAAAATGGTATACCCAAGCTGGCTCAGATAAGCATTTGATGAAATCTGAAGTACACGCCATATTCTGTTTTCGCAGTCCTCGTATGTGACCTTGCAGGTGATAATGTTTGCCATATCTTTTCACCACATTTCCGCTAAATTATGGATTGTAATTATGATTTCCGTTATCTCTGCGCTAAGTTCAGCTTTTTCATTCTGCTTTGAACAGCCGACGGGCTGCGCTTTAATGCTGCTGCGATCTCACTGAGTGGTACGCCTTTTTGGGCTAACCTACCTTCTTGTAAAATATAACTTTATTATGACGGCAATCTCGTCAGGCTTCAAGTCGCTTTGGTCATTATGATGAGGATAGCTGAATTAACATTTTGCAAAAATAAATCGCTATTAGCTTTCTCTTAAATATTTTTGGATTGTCGAAATCCATTTTGCGTCTTCTGCTTCAAAACGCTCAAGGAAAGCAATAAAATTTGTACTGCATGAAGTTGTATCGGGGAAATTGATAGCTGCGATTCGAGCCTTCATTTCGCTGTATGAGCGTCTGAAAATTTTATCGCAAATTGCCTTAATCTGATCTTCATGAGCATCGTAGTTCTTAACGCCCGTCCATTTTTCAATCTCAGCAGAGTTTGTTTTCTTTCCCTGATTCTTCAGTGCAACATCGCCGAAATGGGAGAGGATGATCTGCATAGTACAGGGATTTGCAAAAATAAGCAGCTTTTCAGTAGCTTTTTGCTTGTTCAAAAATCCGTTAATTTTTTTCTTGATTTCTGAATACTCTCTATACGGAGCTTTATCGGTATCACAGAATATGAGAATGATTTCATACCTGTCATTTTGAAAAGCATCCTGAAATCTTGCTGGGATATTCGATGCGCTTTTTGCGTTAATGAGAAAAAACTCATACGCTTCGTTCCACACGTTGAGATACATCAGCCGCTTGAAATACGCAATGTCCTCAAACCCCTCACAGATAACGCATACCCTGTGCTTATTGCTAAGATTCGGAAGATTAGCCACGCTGCTTCACCTCCAGAAGAGACTGAAAGAGGTCAGGCTCCGGCAGTGCGCCAAAGATACCTTTTCTATACTTTTCAATTAAGTCAGAGGTGTCACGCACACCTGTCTTTTCCGTAGTAAACTCTGCCAGAGAATATAAATAGACTCCTTTCCGATCTTTGTGGGTGAACCAAATCTGCTCCTTGCGAAACAGCGTCTGACAATCCAACAGGGAAACATCGTGAACCGTTGCAATCAACTGAGCACTATGGTTTAGCTCGTTATTAAACAGCGCAATAATTGCTCTCGTCAGTCTAAAATGTAGGCTGTTATCCAGCTCATCAATAACCAAAATGTGTCCCTTTTCCAACGCATCGATAACATAGCTGGCAAGTGCGGCCATTTTTTTCGTACCGGTAGAGTCAAACAACATACTCGGTACTGTAACCCCTTTATAAACGGAGGCAAGGTGCAGCATCTCCGTTAATGGCACCATTGCATTCAGCGCATTTTCCTGCGGCTTTGCTTCTCCAACATTCTGCTCATTCAAAACGATTTTGATTTCATCATCGCTTAGATATTTGAAGTCATCCAAATACAGATCAGCATTCAGTACAAAGTTGGCAATTCTTTGATGATCTTCATCGGACGCCTTCAGCATTTCGATTGTTTTGCGAATCGGAATGTTATTCATATCGACGATATCAATTCTGGTTGCAAAAGCAATGATCGTTTTCTTGATCTCCTCCAGACACGGGAAACCCACGGTATCCACTAAATACGCAATAATATTATTCTTTGCAGCAACTTTCATTGCTACGTTAAGACCGTCGTCTTCGGAATAATACTGCTTATTTACACTGTCTCGAATCAAAAGGTCGATGCTTTTTAGATTCTTAAACTGATCGCGTTCCACGCGGGCAAAACGCTCATAAATATATTCTTTTTGGGACGTATCATATTTGATTTCAAAAAGATTTTCTGTCCCCCTCTCAAGGAAGGATACGGATATCTCTACAATGGGATTATTCGAGAAAAGATTCCCGTTTAACGACGCCCCCCTCCCTAACATGATTTCCTTGAGTGTGGCAATCGTGCGTACAAAGTTTGTTTTACCAGAATTATTCGGGCCGATCAAAATTGCAGTTTTTAATGCATTTACGCCATTCATTGTCGCAACATTATTTGGGAATCGCTTAAAGTGCATATTGGCTTGCATGGAAAATTCCATTTCAGAATTATAAATCAGGCAGTTATTTACCTTTAGCGTCAGTAGCATATTCTATTCCCCCTCTAATCTATATTATAGCAGCTTTTTATTTTTCGTGCAATATAATTTCATAAAAAATTATTTTTAGAATTATGGAATCTCACGTGGAATTTTCAAGAATATATTGGAAATTCGTCTATTTGTTTCCTTTTCAAAAACAGCTGTCCCGTACGAACACGAAAATACACCCGGGCAGACCGGACGGCCATGGGGCATGAGGTGGTGGTACAGTACATAGCGGCGCTGAGGATATGATAAGAACAGTCCCTACCTTTTGACGAGGTAGGGACTGTTCTTTTTTGTAGAAATTTAATAGGGTTATTATTAACATTTAGTGTCCCATTGTTTGGACAGTGCCAGCCCAATCAAGCGATCCGTCTGGTCTGCCAGAAACAGCGGAATGTTCAGCACATCGCCGTCCAGCTTCAGATTGTCCAGCGAGAAGCGGACACGGAGCTTGACCTGCTCCGGGAACAGTTCCTTGAACTTCCTCAGGCTCTTGCTGGTGGTGTTCGCCTCGGATTTGACCTCCACCGGGAAGATGTCGTTCTCCCGCTGAATCAGGAAGTCCACCTCGTAAGGGGGATTGTTCTGCGACCAGTACCGGGGAACCACCTCAAACTGCGTCAGCAGCGTTTGCAACACGAAGTTCTCCGTCAGCGCTCCCTTGAACTCGGTGAACAGTCTGTTTCCCTCTCCGAAAGCTGTGGGGGCGAGCTGGGCCAGACGACGGAGCAGGCCCACGTCTACCAAGTATATCTTGTAGGCCGACAGGTCATCGTATGCCGAAACCGGCAAGCCCGGTGCAGTGCTGCGATAGACCTTATGCACCAGTCGGGCATCCACCAGCCATTGCAGGGCGTCTTCGTATTCCCGCGCCCGTGCGCCCTCTTTGACCACCTTATAGATGAATTTCTTGTTCTCCCGTGCCAGTTGCGAGGGTATGGATTTCCAGATCATAGAGATTTTCGGGAATTCGCTGACGTTGGGATGCTTGGCAAAATCCCGCTCGTAGGCTCCGATAATGCCGGACAGCGCCTCCTGCATGGCACTTACGTCCCTCGCCTCTGTCCACATCTTCACCGCCTCCGGCATACCGCCGGTGACGTAGTACATTTTCAATTTCTCATAGAGGGGATTGAAAAAGGCGTCCGGGATCGGCTCGATGGTGTTCACCTGTTCCAAATACTCAGCAAGATTTTCGTCCCCATTGGCCAGCAAAAACTCCGTGAAGGTCATGGGATCGATCTGCATAAAGTTGACCTTGCCCACCGGGAAAGAGGACGGTTTGGCCAGCGCAATGCCCAGCAGAGAACCGGCGCAGGCGATGTGATACTGCGGCGCATTCTCGCAGAAGTATTTCATGGCGTTGATGACTTTCGGGCAGTCCTGCACCTCGTCAAAGACGATCAGCGTCTTCTCCGGCACGATCTTCTGACCGCTGGCCAGCATCAGGTTTTGCAGAATGCGATCCACGTCCTTGGTGGTCTCAAAGAACTGCCTGTACTCCTCGTTTTCGTCAAAGTTGAAATAGGCGGTATTCTCGTAATAGCGTCGGCCGAATTCCTTGAGGATCCACGTCTTACCCACCTGCCGCACGCCCTTCAAAATCAGCGGCTTACGGTAGGGGGAATTCTTCCACTCCAGCAGTTTATTCAAAATCACTCGTTCCATCAGCAGTCACCTTCACACTATTATTGGCTATTATTGTGATGTTTATCACACTTTTATTATATTCAAATTGTAACAAAATGCAATATCCTTGTGAAAACTTTTTACTTCCCGGATAGAGACTTCTATATCAGGCTTTATTGATGTGAAGAAATACGCGCTGTCTGGTCTCTTGCGTTCGAAATAATATATTATTATACCATAAAATCGGCTATCTGCAAAGCAGAATCACTGTTGCAAGTGCAACGGTGAATTGACATACCACGTTGGAAATCTCAATCACCCAATGTACCTTTGCATTTTTGAGATTGGAAAGGATTCCGACAAAGCAGAGGAATACGAACAGGCAGATCGCGAGTGCGTACAGAACGACTGGCAGGATCACACCATTTCTGATCGATAGTGTGATCAGAGACGCATAAATCATCAGATATCCGACCGCACCGATCAACACGGCAACTGTGTTGAATTTTCCCGTCTTATACCACAGAAAACCGATGATGCCCGCCGCACACAACAACACAATGATCAGCGTCAGCGGTTTTATTCCGACAACATGGGTAGCGAGTGCGATTCCCGAAAGGAGTATACCCGCATTTACGAACGATACCAGATTGACCGGCATCTTGAACTGCATTTTTCCAAGTCCTACGATGAGCTTAACCGTTGGAATGGAAAGTCCGAAGATCAGAGAAATCACCGCACCGACCGCAAAAAGGCTATACGTCGGTGTGCTCATCATACCGAGCATTTTTATCATGATCGTAATGACTGTCACACCGTAAAAAATTGGATTGATGTAGTCGAATAAACCGAGAGCAACGGAAAAGTGTCCGATGATTTCCGATTCGTTTTCTTTGCTGCTCATATGTTTTCCTTCCTTTCATATTCTGCCCTCAGAATACGACTCGTGCCGTATTCATCGATCCACGTTTCTTTTTCGGATACTTTCGTTCCGTTTTCATACCAACCGTCGAAGCGGAAGCCCTCGTCCGGATAGGCATAATAGCTCTGCTGCCATTCGCCGGTTTCTTTCCACTGTGCGTTGTAGAGCGGATTGAATTTCAGCCCGACACATCCGCCGTCACCGGCATACAATTCAAGCGGCAGTTTTTCTTCCCGCTGCGGTGCGAGGGAACGGATGCTTTTCATTGTATTTCCCGTGGCGTTCAGATGCCGCAGGAGCGGATTGGCACGGGTATCAAGTTCCACAATATGATTGTTATGGCAATAGAAATACTTGAGCTTCGGATTGTGGGAAAGGTCTATCTCCACAAAATCGTTATCGTTGATATACAACTCGGCCAGCTCCGGATTGTGTGAAACATCGATTTCTTTCAGCTTGTTCATTCCAGCGTCAATGCCCTGACAGGACGGCATTTCGGTCACGTCAATTCTTTCAAGCAGATTATCCTGCACGCCGAAAATGCGCATGGACGGCATATTCTTCGATTTGACCGAAGTGATCCGGTTGTGGTATAAATCAAGAAATACCATATCCACACAGTTTGAAATATCAAGCTCGCCGATAAGATCACAATTCCGCAGATTGATCTCAAAGCTTTTCAGCGGATAAACGTCTTCATTATAGATGTGAATGCCGAGCCCGATGATCTTCCCGTTTTCCATAATGATGCCGTTCGGAATATCTCCGGTTTCGGTGCTGTTCGGGGCAGCTTCTACGCTCTTATTTTTGTCCGTTGTTTCTACACGGCGCAGGATTTTCTGATATTTATGTACCTTATCAAGATTTGATACACCGTTTTCATCTTCAATATCAAAAAAATCAAGCAGTCGGTTCAGTGTTGTTTCCATAAATGATCCTTTCAGAATAAAAGTAATATTCCGGTGAAAATTGCCGCCTGCGCGATTGCGTTCGTCAGTTGTTCGATCCAGTTGGAGCGCACGTCCGCCGAATCGAGCTTTGCCGCAAATACGCCCATCAGCACCATGCCGATCACGCCTATTGCGAAGAATATGACGGACGGAAGCGAAACGACTGCCGCAAAAACATCGGAAAGGTCGATTGCGTTTCGGTTCAGGATCACGGCGAGAATCATCAGCACAAAGCCGACCGGCATCACGATCCGCATTTGCAGAAATAACCACCAGACATTCTTTTCCTTTGCCACAACGATGATCTTCCAAAGCACCTTTGCCGCACCTGCCCAAAAGCACAGAGCGGTGCCAAGCAGAAACAGCGGGTTTCCGAACAACAGCCCTATCAGTATCATACTGCCGCCGAAAAAGAGAACCGGCAATGCGTCAACGAGGGCGAGCGACAAGGTAAAGTTTTCAGGGATCGTATCTTTTGTCATTTTCGGCTTATTGCTCATCAGCCACAACTGCCTCAACTTTCGTAAAATCGGTCTTCTTGATTTTCTGCCGCAGCATAATGATGATGACTGCCAGTGAGAGAACGTCCGTAATCGGCTGTGCCCAAATCAGTCCATCCACACCGATCAGTGCTTTCATAATCAGCACAGCCGGAACGAAAATAACGCCTTGACGGATGATGGTAGCCGAAAGTGCGGGTGTTGCGGCACCCATTGCCTGCAGTGTGTTCTGACAGATGATAAAGGGTCCAATCAGCCAGCCCGTAGTCATGAGAATGCGGGTGAAATGGATACCCGCATTCAAAGCGGTCAGATCCGTCAGGAATATTTTGACAATAGGCTCTGCAAAGATATAGCAAAGTGCGGAAATAACGATGCAGAAGGCGAGACCGAATACAAATGTGAAGCGGAGTCCTGCGGTGAGTCTTTCCTTATTCCTCGCGCCATAACAATAACCGAGGAAAGGCTGCACACCGCTGCCAATGCCGATACCGATCAGTGTAACGATCATAATAATCTTGGCAGTCACGCCGTATCCGGCGACCAGCATATCACCGCCCTCATAGGTAGAAAGCTGCGAGTTTACAAAGATGGATGTTACACTGGAGAGAAGATTTGCGATGGATGCAGAAATACCCACAGAAAGAACGCCGGGCAAAATCTTGTCCTTCATTGAAAAGTACTTGGGGCTGATCGATAGTACCGATTTCCCTTTGAGGAAATACAGAATATAGTAACCTGCCGCAACGGCATTGCCGATCACGGTAGCAACTGCTGCACCGACCACACCCCACTTGAAGCCGAGAATAAAGACCGGATCGAGAATCATGTTCAAGAGATTGCCGATGAGCGTTCCCGTCATGGCCTTCATCGCTTCGCCTTCCGTGCGAACGATAGACGAGAAGCAGTTGGAAATCATCGAAAAGATGCCGCAGCCGATGGCAATGGCGAGGTAGTCTTTTGTCAGATCGATGCTGTCGGCACTTGCGCCGAGCATGACTGTTACGTCACCGAGAAATATCCAAAGGATCGCCATCATAATACCGCCGACGGCAACACACGCCCACATACAGAACGAGCAGGCTTTCTTGGCGTATTCCGTTTTGCCCTCGCCGAGTGCGCGGGAAATGACTGAAGTACCGCCTACGCCGAACAGCGTGCCGAGCGACATGAAAATCATAAACAGCGGCGTAGCAAAAGACACCGCCGTAACCGACAAATCGTTGTGGGTAAGTCCTAAAAAGAATGTATCGGCAAGGTTATACACCATGACCATCATCATGGCGATCAGCGCCGGTATGCTGTTTTTGATAACGATCTTCGGGATAGGATCAGTCTTGAAGGATTCGATAGCCGGTGCTTTGGTATTGTGATTCATTCGCGGGTTCCTCCGTTGTTTGTCAGTTTTTCCGCAGCGGCAAGCAGCCGTTCGCAGTAATTCTCAAATAGCTTTTGTTCTTCCGGAGACAGACAGGTCATGACGTCATGAAGCCAGTTGTTGTGAATATCGACAAGCTCCGCCACTTTTTCCCGCCCGAAGTCGGTAAGCGCAAGTCGCTTGATTCGCCTGTCTGCTTCATCCTGCGTGCGCACGACGCACTTTTTGCTTTCGAGTGAGGCAAGTGCTTTCCCTACGGTCGTCTTGTCGGTTTTCAGCGCCGCCGAAACATCATCCTGCGAGCAGTTTTCGCGGGAGTAGATGTAGGAGCAGATCATACATTCGGTGTCACTTAATTCCTGCCTGCGTATTTTCTCGTGGCTGAACTCTTTGCTGCAGCGAAACAAGAGGTTGAGTATCTGATAGTCCATCGTCGCCTCCAAATAGTAGAAAGTTCTACTATTATATCACATCATTTCGGATATTGCAACCGTATAGGACAAAGTCCAAGATATTTTTATAAACTCAAAATAGTAAAAAAGAGAACTATTATGACTTTTGAGTGACTTGTATTGATTTTTGAGTGATTATATGATATAATTCATTCATCAACACTTCGGAGGCGATGTTATGAACGACACTTATCACATCAGTTATGATAAACTTTGGAAGCTACTTATCGACAAACACATGATGAAAAAAGACCTTCAGAAAGCATCGTCGCTCTCGTCAAATGTCATTACAAAGATGGGAAAAGGCGAATCTGTCACGCTTGAAACACTTGCAAAAATCTGTATCGCATTGCATTGCGGTCTTTCCGATATTGTGGAAATCCATTTGAAAGAGGTGTGATCATTGGCGAATTTTACGAAGAAAGCAATCAAAGAAACCTTTATTGCGCTGCTCGAAGAACATCCTCTTTCTGATATTACAGTAAAAGATATTGTGGAAAAATGTGAAATCAACCGTAATTCTTTTTATTACCACTATCAGGATATTCCGGCGCTTATAGAAGAAATCGTCAAGGAGGAAGCCGAGCAGATCCTCGAAAAATATCCGTCGGTTTCAACGATTGTAGAGTGCTTTGACGCTCTGATCGAATTTGCTTCCCACCGAAAAAAAGCGATCATGCATGTATACCGTTCCGTCAACCGGGAAGTTTTTGAGCGGCATTTGATGGTGGTCACAGAATTCTTTGTAAGCAATTATGTCAATACGGCACTTACCACCGAGAATATCGATGAAGCGGATAAAAAAACGGTGATTGACTATTACAAATGTGTCTGCTTCGGGTTGGTTCTCAACTGGCTCAACACCGGCATGACAGATGAATATGCGCACGAAATACGCCGCATTTTCCTCTTAAAAAAGGATTGGGCAAATGAGTTTGCGGCACTGCTGCAAGGACAAGTATGATAGAATATTCTATTCAATAATTTTTAGGCACGGAGCGATCCGTGCCTATTTTTCGATCACTTTTAGGATCGTGTCTGTTTTTTAGACATCTGTTCATTTTCAACCGTACGCAGCGGCGATGTGCACCAATATAATGATAGCGAAAAAAAATTATTGGAGGAATGCTGAATATGCGTTTTGCAAAAGCGGTAGTCAAATACCGCATCCCGATACTGATCCTGACGCTTCTTCTGATTATCCCATCGATTATCGGTATGATCGCCACCCGTGTCAATTACGATATGCTGGCCTATCTGCCATCGGATATGGAAACGGTCATCGGTCAGAACGAGCTTCTCGAAGACTTTGATAAGGGTGCATTTACGTTTCTAATCTTTGAAGATATGCCAAACAAGGAAGTGGCACAGCTAAAAGAAAAGGTAGAAGTCATCGACCACGTAGATACCGTTCTGTGGTACGATTCGCTTGCCGACCTTTCGATCCCGATGGAGCTACTGCCGGATTCGATCTATAAGGAATTCAACACCAACCATTCTACCATGATGGCGGTGTTCTTTGATACGGGTACATCGGACGATCTGACAATGGATGCTGTTGAAGAGATCCGTTCCATCTGCGGAAAGCAATGCTTTGTTTCCGGCATGACGGCACTCGTGGTGGATCTGCGAGACCTTTGCGAAAAAGAGGAACCCATTTACGTCGGCCTTGCCGTAGGGTTTGCCTGTGTCGCAATGGTGGCTCTGCTTGACGGATGGCTGATTCCTTTCGTTTTCCTTGTTTCCATCGGTGCGATGATTTTATTCAATCTCGGCACAAACATTTTCTTCGGAGAGATTTCCTATATTACAAAGGCTCTTTCTGCTGTTCTTCAGCTCGCCGTAACAATGGACTATTCCATTTTCTTATGGCACAGCTATAACGAGCAACGCGAAAATTATGCCGACAAATTGGATGCGATGGCGGCTGCCATCAAGGAAACGCTGACAAGCGTGATCGGCAGTTCAGTAACGACAGTTGCCGGATTTGCCGCCCTCTGCTTTATGAGTTTCACTTTGGGGCGGGATCTCGGCATCGTAATGGCAAAGGGCGTCCTATTGGGAGTGATCGGGTGTGTCACGGTTCTGCCCTCGCTGATCCTCGTTCTGGATCGGCCGCTTCAGAAAACAAAACACCGCTCGCTTATTCCGGATATGGGCAAATTCGCAAAAGGCATCGTAAAAATCTTTCCGGTTTTCCTTATTGTATTCGCCATACTGGTTGTTCCCGCCTACTACGGATATAACCAAGCAAACGATGAAGTGTATTACGATATGGGGCAGTGTCTGCCGAGGGATATCAACTATGTGGTCTCCAATCTCAAGCTTCAGGAGGATTTCGATATTGCCTCCACACACATGCTCCTTATTGACAGCAACATTTCTGCGAAGTCCGTCAAGAGTATGATGAAAGAAATGGAAACTGTTCCCGGCGTCAAATACATTTTAGGGCTTGAATCGATCATCGGCTCCCATGTACCGCAGGAGTTCCTGCCCGACAGTATCAAATCCATCGTGGAAAGTGACCGCTGGGAACTGTTGCTCATCAATTCAGAATATCGGGCAGCCAGCGACGAGGTCAACGAACAGATTGATATTCTGAACACCATTCTGAAAAAGTACGATGCAAACGGTATGGTGATCGGCGAGGCACCTTGTATGAAGGATATGATTGAAATCACCGGACACGATTTTGCGATCGTTACCGCCGTATCGGTCATTGCCATTTTTCTCATTATCCTGCTTGTGGAAAAGAGCATTTCGCTTCCGTTTATTCTGATTGCCGTAATTGAAGTCGGAATCTTTATCAATCTCGGCCTGCCGCACTACCTCGGACAGAATATGGCGTTCATCACGCCGATCTGCATCAGTACGATCCAACTCGGTGCCACCGTTGACTATGCGATTTTAATGACGACACGATATAAATCTGAACGAATCGGTGGAAAGGATAAGAAAAATGCCGTATGGACGGCTCTCTACACTTCGATTCCGTCTATTATCGTTTCGGGCATGGGATTGTTTGCAGCGACCTTCGGCGTGGCGTTGTATTCGGACATCGAAATCATCAGCTCGATGTGCCTGTTGATGGCAAGAGGGGCAATTATCAGTGTGCTTCTTGTTATCTTTGCCCTGCCGGCAATGTTTATGCTGTTCGATAAGATCATCTGCAAAACAACGCTGGGCATGGCAAAAATCAGTACAACAAAAATCAGGGAGGGTTCCATCAATGAATAAGTTTTCAACAAAAATAATTGCAGTGATACTGTGTGTGGCTTTGAGTCTTACCGGTATCATTACGGTTCTCGCTTTGACGCAGAACAACGAGGCAGAATCGGAAAAGCCGGTGAGCGCTGCGATTTCCATTGAAAACCATGTGGAGGAAATCACAAAAGACGAAACGGTTTACGTTCTTGCAGGAGCAGACGGCAGCGTCAAAAAGATCATTGTCAGCGATTGGATCAAAAATGCACTTGGAGAATCGTCTTTGACCGATGCCACCGGGCTTTTAGATATTGAGAACGTCAAAGGTGACGAATCTTATACGATCAGCGGAGATGCAAAGGTATGGGATGCACAGGGCAACGATATATACTATCAGGGCAATATCGAAAAGGAATTGCCGGTGGGATTGACCGTTACCTATCAGCTTAACGGAAAGCCCATGTCTGCGGATGAAATCGTCGGCAAAAGCGGAAAAGTCAGCATCCGATTTGACTATGAAAACAGGCAGTACGAAATGGTCAGCATAGATGGAAAAGAAGAAAAGATCCATGTTCCCTTTGCCATGCTGACCGGAATGCTTCTGGATAACGATCATTTTCGCAATGTCGAAGTGACAAACGGCAAGTTCATCAATGACGGAAACCGCACGGCCGTCGTGGGCATTGCTCTTCCGGGCTTGCAGAATAATCTCGGCATCGGCAAGGATAAAATCGATATTCCCGATTATGTGGAAATTACAGCGGATGTTACAGATTTTAGCCTTGGAATGACAGTTACCCTGGCTACAAACGAGCTGTTTAATAGCCTTGATACAGATAAATTAAGTTCTATCGACGGGTTAACCGATTCTATCGGGAAACTGACTGACGGCATGAAGCAGCTCTTGGATGGCTCATCCGCACTTTACGATGGGCTTTATACCCTGTTGGATAAATCCGGAGAGCTTGTTCAGGCAATCGATCTCCTTGCCGCCGGAGCAAAAGCGCTTGAAATAGGCGTGATCTCTCTTGACAGTGGTGTGGGTCATCTGAAAGCCGATGCAAAAGAGCTTTCAAACGAGCTGAATGCCCTGAAAAACGATAGTGACGATTTAATTGAAAAAGCAAAACGGGGGTTTGTTCCCTTGCTTTCTGCTGCGGAAATACAGATTAAGGCCATTCATCCATCAATACCAGAACTTACGATTGATAACTATGCTGAAGTGCTAAACAGAGTAATTGCTTCTGCTGTTGGGACGTCGGTGTATGATCGAATTCTTGCGCAGGTTACCGCTGACATAGAGAAAAAGCAACCGCTGATTGTTGAAATGATCACAGATCAGTTCCGCAAGGAAATGTCAGCGCAGATAATCGAAGCGGTTACCGGAATGAGTGAAACAGATTATGAAGCTGCCGTTTCTGCCGGAACAATCTCCGATGGAGTGCAAGCAACTGTTCCTGCCGCCATTGAAATGCAAATGCGGAATAAATCTGTACAACAAGCGATTTCAGATCGCATTGAAATGCAGAAGAAGCAGGAAATCGCCGAAGACATGACATCGAACGAAGTTTGGTCGAAACTGGCTGATGCATCCAAAGACGCAGAATTAGTAATCCAGCTGAAAGCATCGCTTGACAGTCTTGTCAGCTATAACGCATTTTACCTCGAACTTTTGTCTTATACAAATGGCGTTGCATCTGCTGCAGACAGTGCCGCTGCTTTAGCTTCCGATATATCTGAACTAAAAAACGGAACCTTTGCATTGAAAGCAGGCATGACTGTACTTTATGATGGTATTCTTCAGTTGAAAGACGGTGCTCCCGCGTTGATAGATGGCGTGTCACAACTAACGGATGGGGCCATGCAGTTGTCAAATGGCTTGAAGCAATTTAATGAGGAAGGCATCCAAAAAATTGCCAAGCTTGTAGGCGGAGACCTGAATAACATCTTAACTCGTTTGAAGGCAACGATTGATGTGTCGAAGAATTACCGCAATTTTGCCGGTATTACTGACGATATGGCTGGACAGACTAAATTTATCTATCGAACGGATGAAGTAAAAGCCAAATAAGGAAAAGCGCGGCGGCAGGGATTTCTCCCTGCCGCCGTACAACATCTGTCTTCACTCCGTTTGTGGTGCAGGTCAGCTCGGCTCTTGCAGAAATGTGAAAAGAGTAAGGAAGACAGTGAAGGCTGTCTTCTTTCTTCGAAAAATTTACCAGACAAAAATCGTATAATCCTTCTTTTGCAGGAAAAGATACTCTTGCGATTGTCTTAATGCATCCTTGTGAAAACTTTTTAGTTCCCGTATAGGGACATCTATTGTTGAACTACGACTATTGTAGCAAACGTGCAGCGAAACATTGCACGGTTATAATTAAACTAAAAACGATTGCATGCTCTATCCGAGAAGATAAAAGTGCAGCCCGAAAACGCTGTTAAACCATGGATGGTCGAAAATGATAACCTATTATGCCAAATGTGTGACGCAGGAAAAAAGTGAAGAAATCTGTATTTACCGATGTTGTAGGTTCGCTCATCTACACATAGTAGATATTGTTTTTTTCAGTTTTTCCATTTTTTGCAACTTTTTGGTGGGGTTCCCCAATTTCCTAATGTTACCCATTTTGCTGGGGAACCCCTTTGCTGGAAAAAATGCCGAAAAACCGCTTGGCTATGCGGTCAAATGGAGGGTTCCCCACTTCGTCAAAAATGGGGAACCCCACGTCGGCTCATTTTTTCGATTTTTGCAACTTTTTGGGCATTCTCACTTTGCACAATCCGCGACCTATAATCTGCCGATTGTTCCCGATTCGGACTGTGGTCAGCCGGCGTGCTGATGGTTTGAGGATAGCTTCGTTGAGCTGCTTAGCTTCTTCTGGCGTAAGCTCATCACTGTTTTTCATGGTGTCTCCCTCCCTTCTCGATCGTGGTAGTCGAGACGATCCAAATCACGTCTCAGGCGTTTCTTTGCAATTTTCTTGTTGAACTTCTTCATCTTGGGCCAACCCATGTGGTTCGCTGCCCAGCAGGCCCAGTGGTGGTCGAACTCAGACTGATAGTCCAACATACCTTTGTATATGTTTTGTTTTTTCATTAGAGAAAGAAATCCTACCTTTCCTCAAAGTAGTTCTGGCGAAAGAGTTGACATACGTAATAATACGTGTTAATATGTGTTCGCAAGAATGCGAGGCGTGCCTTGTGAAAGTGAGCGAAGCGAAGAAAATATTGTCAAAACACAAATGCCACCTTGTTCGGCAAGGAAGCAATCACGAGATATGGATCAGTGAGCTAACCGGAAAAACCTTCACCATCCCACGCCATGGTGCTCGTGAACTTGCTACCGGAACATGGGAGCAAATCAAAAAAGACGCCGGCATTGAATGAGACGTACAAGGATTTCATACTCTAATATAGAAATATAGAAAGGTGATTGATTATGGCTAAATATGCTTTTCCCGCTGTTTTCCATCAAGAAGGCGAGTTGTATTCTGTGTCTTTCCCTGATGTCAGCGGTTGCTTTACTTCCGGTAATTCCCTCCCCGATGCTATGGGCATGGCAGAGGACGCGCTCTGCCTGATGCTCTGTGATTTTGAAGAAAGCGGTAAAACTATCCCTTCTCCGTCAGATATCAAACGGTTGCAGAGTGAAACCGATGATTTGGTTTCTTTGGTGTTCTGCGATACCGTTGAGTATAAGAAGCTGTACAGCAACCAGGCAGTAAAGAAGACATTGAGCATCCCTGCATGGTTGAACACGCTGTCTAAAAGAGAAGGGCTGAATTTCTCTCAGGTATTGCAGGAAGGGCTGAAAGCACGACTGCAAATCAACTGAACACAAGACATCATTCCCGCCCCGGTTTACACCAGGGCGGGATGTGTTTTCAGGGCCCGACTTAACGGCACGGGCTTTCCGCTTTTTCCGGTCCCGTTTTCTGGATACGGGCTATCCACTTTCTGCCGGGGTTAGTTCTGCCTTTTCTTCCGGTCCTGACGCATCAAGAACATACGCCTCTGGATTTCTTCGTCCATGCACAGCTTGGCGCCGGCCGGCGCAGAAACCTCGCTCCACTTCTCCTCGGACAGGATACACATCCGGCCGCCAAAGTCGCTCCGCGTGTCGATGTTCCGAATCGTGAAGTCCAGACCCAGTTCCTCAGAGAGCAGCGGGCCGATGAGCTGATACGGCAGGTAGGCAACCGTCTCTCCTGGCTCGCCATGGAGATGACACTCATACACCCAGTCCTCGAACCAGTCAGGATCTCCGTTTTGCATCTCTGTAGGGATAGACCACCGGTGGTACTCCACGGAATTGGCAAAGTGCTCGAACAACTCTGCACACTTCTTCTCGACAACGGCAAGCTGTTCCGGGTCTTCGGTATCGGTGATCACCTCTACGGCAACACCGGCGCTTCCATCGGAAAACGGAGTCACATAGACGCCATCCGTCCAGCCCATTCTCCGCAACTGGAGGGTGGCAGGCAGCTTGCCGGTATTGACATCGGCAGCGTCCGCAAAGAACTTGTTACCCCAGTCTTTGACCAGCGCATAGAGCTCCATAGTGCTGAGCAGAATGGAATTTCCACTTCTAATCATAATAGCAATTCCTCCTTTCCAAGATATTTGTGCAACATAGGTACACAGATTTGAATTGTCCGAGTATTATTCTATATTGTATATTTTGTTGCAAATTATATCCGTTTCTTCATATATCTGCAACTTTTCATCCCATATTATCGTATTTATATGATGATATGCACATGAGTGACAAAAAGTATTTGGCTGAAGAACTATATAATACTACACCAAAGAATATGTCAAGTTGGCTTCGGTGCTGTACGGATTTGAGAAATATCTGTGCCCACTATGGCCGATTGTATTATCGTATTTTTCCCGCAATGCCGGCAGGAATAGAAATGCGTGAAGCAGCAAAGAGACGGTTTTGGGGTGCAATTGTTGTATTAAAAATGTTATATCCGAACCAAGAAAAGTGGAATGCTGAATTTTTGCCGAAGATGCAAGCACTATTTGAAGAGTACAAGAATGATATAAACCTTTATCACCTTGCATTTCCGGAAGATTGGGACGACCAATTAAGAAAAAAATAAAGCGTTATTAATCGCCAATCAGGATACTGCTGATTGGCGATTTGTTATAAAAGTTTTCCCTTAAGTTTTCCCTTTAGAGCAAAAAATATGGGGGAACGAGGTGGCCTACAGTGCCTTGATCCTGTCCCGCTTTCTGCCGCAGAACAGGAACAGCGTATTGCTGAAGGGATCCAGGGAGAACTGCTGCTGTACGATACCGGCCAGACCGTCTATCCCTCGGCACAGGTCGGTATAGCCGCAGGCGATATAGATCCTGTCGGCTCCGGTGAAGTCGCTCAGCATGACCGTATTGCTGCCAATATCTGCCGGAGTGTATCTGCATCCATGCCGGGATAGATGTCCAGCCTCATGTCATGGTAATGCACAGTTGCGACACTTTGCGAAACATTGCGCAACTGCGTCAATGACGGTGTCGGCAATTCTGCGAATGATACAGTCTCCCGGCCGGCTTCCCGTTTTTGTGCCTCGACCAACACCATCCTTTCTCGACGGTAGTAGGTGTTTACATTGATTCCTTGCTTTACGCACCACTTTTTTACCGACAATCCGCTTGCCCGACAGTCCTGAATATCCTGTGAGCACTGCTGCAGATTTGCCTGATGCTTTAACTCTGTTGATGTCGCTGTTCTCACTCCCGTATGTCAATAGTGGCGGAACGTTTCGAAACGTTCCGCCACTATTATCTCATGTGCGTCTATACGCCACTACCGTTTACGCTTACCTGGAGACTGTGGCAATGACAAGAATAGGGATACCCATAAGGGTACCCCTATTCTTTTTATGCCAGAACTGTTTGTTTGCCGAAAATCCTTTACAGCAGAGCATCCCAGGTGAGCTTGCCCACCATGCCGTCGGCAGTCAGGCCTTTGGCGGTTTGGAAGCTGCACACGGCGGTGTAGGTATCGTTACCAAAGACGCCATCCACTTCGCCGCAGTTGTAGCCCAACTCGTTCAGCTTGGTCTGCAACGTTGTTACTGCGTCACCGCTGCTGCCGATAGCCACCATGGGCATCTCTTCTGCCTTGATCACCGGTGTTGCCTCTGCCGCCGTATCGCAGGCGGTTTTGAGTGCGTGCAGCCTATCCACGATGATCTTCGTGACCACCACAGTAGCCGTCACGGCTGCCGCCGTCTTCACGACGCAGCATACATCGGGCTGGTCGGGCTGTTCCGGTTCAGTTCTGCCGAACAGCCAATCAAAGAACTGCTTGATGATTTGCTCAAGGGAGTTATCCTTTGTGAAGGTGTAGGTGTTGCCGGACTCTTGCATCGTGTAACCCACACCAGCGGTAATCGCAGCACCATTGGTCATACCGTTTTCCTCCACGGTGAATTCTACCTCGCGGAATACGGTGATCGTGTCGGAAGCATCCTTCAGCAGCGTGATGGTCTGACCGTCGGTGACCTCGGAAACCGCATCAGCAAGGCTGGCATACAGCGTATCGCCAATCTTCGCACCCGCTGTCGTTTCGTCCAACACGATGTAGCTGAACTTACTGAAAGAATCGGTTTTCACTTCGATATACTTGCCGGTGCTGTTAATATCCTTGTTGCCGATAAACTCAGCCTCATGGTAGACCGCTGCGGTTTCCGCCTTGATGGAGCCATCCACGGGCAGCCGGAAGGTGACTTCACCGTCAACATAATTGTCGATCTCTGTTGTCAGGGTAACGGGCTTATCACCCTCACCGGTGACGGTGATGGTCGCCATAGGCGTAACATCAAAGGTCATGGCGGTCACGGTCACAGTCTTATCGGTATCCACGGTAGCGGAGACCAGTTTGATATTCAGATACTTGTCGATATCGGTATCGGTGACCAGATTAGGATCAACACTCTGCTTCGTTGCCTCGGCTTTCAGCGCCGCAACGATGGTGTCGTTGCTGTCTTCAGTCGCCTTGTCCAGACCGATATTGGTATAGCTGGCAACTGCCTTGTTATTCAACACGGCGTTAGTTGCCGAAGCAACATCGTTCAGCTTCTCGGTCGGAATATTCGTACCGGAGGCAGTCTTTACTTCGACCTCGGTATCGCCGCTCTTGATCTTGTTGCCCGCTACCACTACCTGATCGATAACTATCTTGCTATCAGCCGTCGGTTTATCAGTCGTTGATACTTTCAGCTCCAGATGATTGTTGCTGAAATTCACCTTGTACGCCGAATCATCAGAGGAGAAATAATTCGCATCGTTTGCCTCACCATTTGTGGTGATGTCCGTAGGCGTTGCATCCGTGGGCTTGGTCTGCGTTGTCACGCCAACCTGCATACCAGTTGCAGGGAGTATTTCTGTGTCGATGGTAAAGGTTTCGCCGGTATACAGGAAGATGTTGCTTGCATTTTTCTTACCATCGGCGTTGCCGGTGATCTTCGCCGTACCGCCGAGGGTAATATTTGCGTCAGCCGCAGCGTAAACGCCTGCGCCACGCATATCCTTAACATCGCCGAGCGTGTTGCCGGAGATTTCGCCGCCTGTCATGGTGAAGTGGCTGGTTGCGAAGTTATAAACCGCACCGCCCTTTGCCTTGACAGTACCGCCATCGTTCACGCCACTGACAGAGCATCCATCGATCTTGCCGCCGGTAATATTCACCGTACCGGCATTGAAGATCGCGCCGCCCGCAACAGAAGCGGAGCAGTCCTTGATCTCACCGCCGGTCATGGTGAACTCGCCGCCTGCGGGAACATAGATCGCGCCGCCGCGTCCGAACTTGCTGTCCGCGCTGTCATAATCGGTGCTTGTCGCCTTGCATCCGGTGATCGTGCCGCCCTCAAGTATTGTCTCTCCGTTGGAAATAATGGCAGCACCATACGCGGAAGTTCCTCCGGTAATCTTTCCTGTTTTGGCGGTACTATTGTCTTGAATAGTAAGCTTACCGTTTACCGTAAAGACATTGCCCTTGTCAACGGCGGTGTTTTCGTTCGTCAGCCCTCTGTCAAATGTGAAACCGTTCAGATCCAGCACGATATTCTTTCCTGCAGAAATAACTAATCTTTCGCCGCCTTCTGCGGGAACCGTCAGATCATTCGTGAGCTTGATGAGGGTCGTTTGGGTTGCCGGAGTCGTTGCATTGCCGGGTGCATTGTTGATCGCATTCTGCAGGTCAGACCATGTGGTGACTTCGACGGCGGGAGCAACGGTTTTTGTCAGCTCCAGATGATCGGTTTTGAAATTCACCTCGTACGCCGAATCATCAGAGGAGAAATAATTCGCATCGTTTGCCTCACCGTTGGTGGTGATGTCCGTAGGCGTTGCATCCGTGGGCTTGGTCAGCGTCGTCACGCCGACGGACATACCATCTTTGGGGACGTCCGTGCCCGTGCCGAGGGTGACGGTCTTGTTTGTGTACAGATAGAGGTTATTCGCAGTCTTAGTTGTGCTGCCCGCCGTGTTGCCGGTGATCTTCGCCGTGCCGCCGAGGGTGAGCGTCGTACCGCTGAAAAACACGCCGCCGGCGAAATGGCCGTTATTGCCATTTTCGGCATTGTTGCCGCTGATCTCGCCGCCGGTCATCTTAAAGCCGCCGGAAACAAACACTCCACCGCCGCATCTCTTCGCGATGTTATTTGTAATTTTGCTGTTGCCGGACATGGTAAAAGAGCCCTTGTCATTTGCTACGGACACACCGCCGCCGTTGTTGCTGGTCGCCGCGTTGCCGACAATATTGCCGCCGGACATGCTGAAACTTCCTGTTCCGTTGACATGCACGCCTCCGCCGCCGCCGTTTTCGGTCGCCGTGTTGCCGACGATATTGCCGCCGGACATATTGAACGTACCTTCGTCGACATTCACACCGCCGCCTTCTTTTGCCTTGCCGCCGGTGATGACGCCGCCATTGACGGTCTTCGTCTTATCGGTCTTGGTGTTGGTCAGCGTCCAAAGTCCGTCGTTACCGACCGTGAAGTAATGCTCGGTTTCAGGTTTGCTGTCGATGAGCGTCAGCTTGCCGCCTTCTTCGACCGTGATGACGCTGAACGCACCGCCGTTGGCGTTCAGCACCTTGCCGTTCAGGTCAAGGGTGATATCCTTGCCATTGGGGATGGTGATAGAAGCACCGTCCTGTTCGGGTGCCGTCAGATCATCCGTGAGCTTGATGGTGGTGGGAGAAGCTGTTGCATTGCCGATGGCATCCTGCAGGGCAGACCATGTGGTGATGCCAGCGGGTGCCGGAGCCGGAGGCACTACGCCAACGCCGATCTTCAACGTATTGTCGTCAATAACTCTCAAATATACGTCAACGGTTGTTGACGGAGTCGTGCCTTCAGCAATAATAACATCGGAATCATCCGCAGCATACCAATATTTCTTGATGTGATTTTCATCACTTTGAACGTTGAAGCCGGTTTCGGAAGTTGTCCAATTGGTTTCAATTTTGTAGAGGCCTTCGCTGACTTTCGTCATATCAGCAAATTCCCATCCAGTTCCATCATGCTTGATCTGCCAATTCTTATAGGTGGTGTACCTGGGAATTGCCTTGACTTCCAGCTCGCCGTCTTCATTCAGCACCATTTCGAAGTTGTCCGGGCCGCCGTAGTGGAAGAAGTCGCCCAGCTTCGCGCCCTCATTACTTGTGATGAAGCCACTCGTCAGAACGCCGGCATCGTGTTCATCGTCTTCATTAACATGAGTAACGTAAATTTCCGAGCCGGTAAGTGCACCGTAAATGTTGATTGGGAAAAAGGTTGCAAGGTTGACCGGATAGTTGACTGTATCATCGTATTTATTGGTACAGATGTTGTCCTTGATAATAACCTTGCCGGATAAATACATAGTGTAATAGTTGACAACGCCGCCCACGGCAACAGTCGCCGCGTTACCGGTAATTTTGATTTCTTTTCCCTCATCGGCACAAAGTGCCGTAGCACCATAGCTATAAACACCGCCACCGTAGTCAGCTTTGTTGCCGCTGATCTCGCCGTAGCCCATTAAAAAATAACCATTGTAGACATATACACCGCCACCGGAGTCAGCTTCGTTGCCGCTAACCTTACTGCCGGACATATTAAATGTACCAAGATAGACACATACACCGCCACCGGCGGACGCTTTGTTGCCGCTGATCTCGCCGGCGGTCATGTTGAATGTACCAAAGGCGCATACACCGCCGCCGAAGTCTGCCATATTGCCGCTGATCGCGCCGCCGCTCATGGTGAATTGTCCGGTTATGTCGACAAATACACCACCGCCATAGCTGGTTGTTGCCGTGTTGCCGGTGATATTGCCACCGTTCATGTTGAATATGCCGTTGACTGACACACCGCCGCCACTCGCAACACCGCCGGTGATGACGCCGCCATTGACGGTCTTCGTCTTATCGGTCTTGGTGTTGGTCAGCGTCCAAAGTCCGTCGTTGCCGACCGTGAAATAATGTTCGGTCGTGGGTTTGCTGTCGATGAGCGTCAGCTTGCCGCCCTCTGCAACCTCGATGACGCTGAACGCACCGCCGTTGGCGTTCAGCACCTTGCCGTTCAGGTCAATGGTGATATCCTTGCCCACGGGAATGGTGATAGAAGCACCGCCTGTTGCGGGTGCCGTCAGATCCTTTGCGAGAATAAAGTTGGTTGTTGCGGTCGCGGGCTCCGCTGCAGTGCCGGGAGCCGCATCGATCTCATCCTGCAGGGCAGACCAGGTCTGAACGGGAACACCTGCGACAAGTGTGATACTATTTGCCTGCCCTGTCGGGAGCGAGTCGCTCTCATACTTGTTAAGTGTATCCGCATAAAGCCACTTCACAGGGTCTGCAACAACGGGCAGCTTTGCATTCTTTATATTCGTTCCCAGATTCTTCGGTGTTTTGATTAAAACAGCCGAACAATTGCTGAATATGCTAAGTATTGTGCCTGCACTACATTTTGACAAGTCGAAGTTAGAGAGGTCAACTGTCTTGAGTGATGTGCAGTTCTTGAACATACTACTTACTTTCGTCAGGTTTGGGGTACCGGATTTTGGAAGGTCAACTGACGCAAGCGAGCTGCAGCCTTCGAACATGCTTTCCATAGTCGTCACACTGGTCGTATCGAACTCGGAAAGGTCAAGCGATGCAAGCGAGCTGCAGCCGTAGAACATAGCTTTCATATCCTTCACACTGGTCTTTTTGAACCCGGAAAGGTCAAGCGACCGGAGTGCAGAGCACCTACCGAACATTAGCGTCATATATGTCACTTTTGGTGTGTCAAAATTGCTGAGGTCAAGTGACTGAAGCTTAGTGCAGTTTTCGAACATACTCGTCATATATTCCACGTTAGATGTGTTAAAATTGCTGACGTCAAGCGACTCAAGAGCTGCACAGCCCGCAAACACTCCCTCCATAGATGTCACGTTAGATGTGTCAAAATTGCTGACGTCAAGTTCAGTAAGAGCTTCACAGCCTCTAAATATATCATTCATACATGTGACCGCAGACGTATCAAAATGGCTGACATCAAGCGACTCAAGAGCCCTACAGCTGGCGAACATTCCCCACATACTCGTCACGTTGCCGGTATAAAGATGTTCGATGCCTTTGATCTGCTTAGGACCGGACATTAAATAGAACCAACATGCTGTGCTGCCGGGGGCAATATCGTTTAATATCTCAACAGATTGTACGCTCTCACAAACATTCTTCCACGGGAACACGGGATACACGGGATCAGTATCCCAGCGGAAAACCTGAGTCGAATCAAACGCATTCGGCGTAGCACCCTTATCGGTAATTGCCTCGGCGGTTTTACTAAAATAGAACGCCTTCGTGTCGTTGTCAAAGCCCCAGTAGAGGGTTTGGTCCACCGGCTTTTCAGTCGTCGCCTCAAACTCCGCCGTTACGGTGACGGCTTTGGCGGGCATAGTAAAGGTATACTTGCCGTCTTTATCGACGGTAATTGTGTGATCTTCGCCGTCGTTGTATTTCAGCGTCTTGAGCGCATAGCCATCTGCCGGCTTGACTGTTACCGTTACGGTTTCACCCTCTGCGGCAGTTTTTGCCACGGTGATCGAGCCGTTCGTATCGGTCGTGCCGTTGGTGATGGCGTAGGTGGGAGCCGCCGCCTCCGCCGTGACCGAAAGCGCATCGCTGTTCACACCGGCAAACTGCATACTGCCGCTCGTGACCGCTTTGGCGCGGGTGACGATGCCATAAGTCTCACCCTTGGTCAAGCCGGAGAACGTAACCGTTCCGGTTGTGGCGTCGCCGTCGCCGTCGCCGCCATCGCTCACCCAAGTAGTGCCATTGTCAATGCTGTATTCCTGTCCGGCGACCGCCGTTACCGTGATGGATGTATCGGTCTTGCTTGCCAGGACAGGGGTATCTGCCTTCGTGGGACGTGCCGGAATGGTATTTGCCGTCCACGGGGAAGCATTCGCAGTATCCGTCTCTTTCAGACGCACATAATAGGTAGTACCCGGGGTAACTTTATTGTCTGTCAACGCTGTCGCAGTATCTCCGTTGGTGGAGCTTACCTCATAGCCCGTTGATGCGACCATGGTTTCTGCCGCATAATCAAGCGTATATCCAACGCCCTGATTCGGTGCCGACTGTTCGCTCTTCGGCCCCACGACTGTCCAGCCGCTCGGAACGGTACTTTCGTTGCGCGAAAAGCCTTCGCCCTGGATCTCTTCAAGCAGTACCTCGTTTACGTAGATTGTGCCTTTTTCGGCAACGCCGTTGAGCCAGTTATCTGTATAGGGGTAGTTCTCTCCGTCGAACGAGAACGAAGTGAAATCGACTGTCAGACTGCTCAGCTTTGAACAGCCTTGGAATAAACCGGCGTAACAAAAATCAACGAGTTCTCCTGCCGGAAGTGACGGACCTTTTTCGAGGCTTCCCATACAGTAGATAAAAATAGTAGAAAGATGACGTCTCTCCAAGTTGCGGGGGAAAATCAAACCACTTGCATCGACCAGATGACTGTCAAAGATGCACATCGCAGTACAAGTCTCGGGAAGGAAGTACTCGAGATCTCCGGAAACAGCATAATCCTGGTCGCAGGTAAACCAAGGCTCGTTGGTCCACATTTCTTTCCATAGATAAATATCACCAAAGACAATGGTTTTTCCCGGTGCAATGGTGAATTCCTGTTTCTCCTCTTTCCCGCAGAGCCACGGCCCTCTCATGTCCTCCCTGTCCGGCTGATAGAATGTCAGGCTACTGCCATCGGGAGAAACTAACGATCCAAGCGTCAGTTTCATATCCTGATTGCCGAGGTTTGTAACGGTCAAAGTGCGATCGCCTTCAGCCGCAAATGCCGTTACCGGCAGGAGCGAGACGACCATGACCGCCGCTAACAGAATACTTAAAATACGTTTTTTCATGTTTCAAATTCCTTTCTGAAAATTTATGTATATCCTCAGGCTCGCGCCTGTTAATAAGGGTTCGTGCGTAAGCGTAAACGGTAGTGGTGTATAGACGCACAATAGATCACGAAAGTACATCACTCTCTTTTTCGGAATTCATAAGTGCGGCTATACGATAGGCCGGTATCGACGCAGGCAGAACATGCCATTAAAAAAGGAATTGCAAGCACGAGCAGAAGGCTCATTGCCAAACGCTTTGTTGTTTTCATCTTTTTCTTCATTTATAGTTCTTCCTTTCCTATGTTAGTAAAGTACTTTTTTATGCCGCTTTTAATGACTGCCGATCTCTATCTTCTCTATATCCAACGCATATTTGTTTGCCGCTTTGATCAGCACCTCACCCGCCCCGTGAAGCGCAAGCGTGGCAGACAGATCGCCTGTCAGCTTGGAGAAGTAGTTGCTGTTCTTTTCCAAAAATCCGGAAGCCTTGCCAAACAGTTTATCGTAAATCTCATAATTCGTTAAAGGCGCTCCGTCGGCCTCCAAAAGAATGCGTACCAGATCATAGGTGCGGCCCCGACGAAACGCAAAGGCTTCGCCGTTTTTATCCTTGAAGGTCATTCCGTTATCCGAAATATAAAGCAGCGGCTTTGTGCGGGTCTTCCCGGCCAGACGGTCAAGCTCGTTTTGCACATCCTCTGTGTGGATCGGCTTGAGCAAATAGCCGTCCGCGTGAAGCCGATAGGCATCCAGCGCATATTCGGCATAGCCTGTGCAGAAAATGATCGGCAGATAGGGAGACTTCTCGCGCAGACGTCGGGCGATCTCCGTACCGCTGATTCCGTGAAGCTCAACGTCCAGAAACGCCACATCCAGATGGTGGGTCTCAGCCCATGCAAGCGCATCATTCGCTTTTCCGAAGGCAGCCACTTCATCAATATCCGGGGAGGCTTCTACCGCTTTTTGTAAAAGCGCCAGCATGATCGGTTCATCGTCAACGCAAAGAGCTATCATTGGAGTTCTCCTTTCTCTCTTTTGGAATACGTATCTCGGCAACGGTGCCTTGTCCCTCTGTGCCTGTTACCGTGAGTGTGC
>CALCRH010000008.1 GCA_937894515.1 uncultured Clostridia bacterium
GACTATGTAAATGATTAGTCAGCGGGGTTGATAGCGCCGTTGGGGCAGGTATCGCTGCAAGTACCGCAATCCAGGCAAGCACCGGCATCGATCACATAACGATCATCACCCTGGGAAATAGCACCGACGGGGCAAGCATCTGCGCAAGCGCCGCAGCTAACACAAGCGGAACCGATCTGATAAGCCATGAGAGCACCTCCATAAAAAATTTGGTATGCTATCATTCTACCATGAAATTGAGAAATTGCAAGACCTTTTCGCCGCGAAAATTAGGGAAGTCTGGCAAATTGACACTTTTTCTGGTTTGTGATACAATAGCGCCATCAAATGACAGGGGGGTTCTGCGTGGAATATACCTATGAATTTTTTGAAAAAAGTGCTCAATATGTGCAGGAAAAAATCAGCTTTACCCCGGAAATCGGTATGATTTTGGGCTCCGGCTGCGATCCCCTCGCTGCCGGGATCGAGGATCCGGTGGTGATCCCCTATGAGGAGATCCCCAACTTTCTGCGTTCCACCGTGGTGACACACGCCGGCAAGCTGATTTGCGGCAAGCTGGGCGGAAAAAACGTGGTATGTATGTCGGGCCGTTTCCACTCCTATGAGGGCTACGACTTTGAACAGCTCACTGCACCCATCCGTCTGTTCAAATGTCTGGGGTGCCGGGCGGTGATCCTCACCAACGCCGCCGGCGGCGTGAACGAGGCGTACAAGCCCGGGGATGTGATGATCATTCGAGACCAGATCAAGCTGACGGGAGCCAGTCCATTGCGGGGAAAGAATGTGGACGAGTTCGGGCCGAGATTTTTCGATGTGCAGAAGATGTACACTCCGGCGCTGCGGGAGCTGGCGAAAAAGTGCGCCGTGGGCAGCGGACTGACGGTACACGAGGGCGTTTACTTCTTTATGCCGGGGCCGCAGTTTGAGTCGCCGGCAGAAATTCGGGCAATCCGGCTCCTGGGCGGCGACGCGGTGGGAATGTCCACTGTTACCGAGGCATTGACGGCGGCGCACTGCGGGCTGCCCTGTCTGGGACTGAGCGTGATTGCCAACCTGGCAGCGGGGATGAGTGATCGGCCGTTGACCGACGAGGAGGTCAATGAGGTAGGGCAACTGATTGCGGACAAGTTCAGCGACTATATGGAGAAAATTTTGGAGGAGATCGTATGAAAACTTTACTGAAAAACGGACGGATTTACACACCTGAAGAGGTCTATACCGGCTATCTGGCCATAGAGGATCAGACCATCGTCTATGTGGGAAAGGAGCGACCGGAGGGCAGCTTTGACCGGGAGAAGGACATGAGCGGCAAGCTGCTGATGCCGGGACTTTTCAACTGCCACACCCACACGCCCATGACGCTTCTGCGGGGCGTGGGTTCCGATCTGCCCTTGCAGACCTGGCTGTTTGACAACATCTTCCCGGTGGAGGCACGGCTGACGCCGGACATGATGCGCATCGGGACGGAGCTGGCGCTGCTGGAGATGCTCGCCACGGGTACGGTCAGCTTTACGGATATGTATTTCTATCCCGACCAGATGGCAGAGGCAGTTCTCCGCAGCGGTCTGAAAGCCAATATCTCCCAGCACGTCCAGTCCTTTGACGCCGGGGATCGCTATGAGACCAGCCAGCAGGCAAGGGTGATGGAGCATCTGGCGGAGACCTATCACGGCGCGGGTGAGGGGCGGATCCGGGTGGATGCCTGCCTGCACGCGGAGTACACCAACTTCAGCGAGGATGTGGTGCGCGGCGTGGCGGCGTTTGCCAGGGAGAAGGGGCTTCATAACCATGTGCATCTGTCGGAGACCGCCAGCGAACACGCGGATTGCAAGGCACGGCACAACATGACCCCGGCGGCGTGGTTTGCCTCCATCGGGATGTTTGACAGACCCTGTACGGCGGCACACTGCGTGTGGATCGAGCCGGCAGATCAGGAAATTTTCAAAAAATACGGCGTCAGCGTAGCCCACAACCCCACCAGCAACATGAAGCTGGGCAGCGGCTTTGCCCCCGTTCCGGCCCTGCTGGATGCGGGGATCAACGTGACGCTGGGTACCGACGGTACCGCCAGCAACAACAACCTCAATCTGTTCGAGGAGATGCATCTGGCCGCCATCCTCCACAACGGCTATCACAACGACGCCGCCCTGATGCCCGCCGGGAAGCTGGTGGAGATGGCCACGGTCAACGGTGCCAAGGCACAGGGACGTATGGACACCGGCGTGCTGGCGGTGGGGAAGAAAGCAGATCTGATCGCGTTGGATCTGGAAAAGCCCCACCTGGTACCCGATCTGGACACCGCGGCGCTGTTGACATACAGCGCCCAGGGCAGCGATGTGGTAATGACCATGGTGGACGGACGGATTTTGTATGAAAACGGCGAATTCCTGACGCTGGACAGGGAACGCATCCTGTTTGAAGCTCGGGAAGCGGTCAAGGAATTATACAAGTAAGGAGCATCCCATGGAACGAGCTGACAAGGGCCTTGCCTTTATGATGCAATATGAAAACGTGGCGTGGTATGACAGCGGTGAAGTCCGCATTCTGGATCGCCGGGTATATCCCCGCCGGGTAGAATTCGTCACCTGCCGCCACCATCTGGAGGTGGTGCAGGCTCTGCGGGACATGGTGACCCAGTCCACAGGTCCCTTTACCGCCGCCGCCATGGGCATGGCGCTGGCAGCCTATGAATGCCGGAAGAAATCTGCATCAGAACAGCTTGTCTATCTGGAACAGGCGGCAGACGCCATCTCCCATGCAAGACCTACCACGGTGGGGCGTATGCAGCGCATTACCGGCGGCTGCCTGGACTATGCAAAAGCGGCTCTGGCAAGAGGCGAGGACAACCTTGCCGATGGGATTCGGGACTATACCGTGGCAGTCAACAACCGCCGCTATAACAAGGTGGGGCAGATGGCAAAGCATCTGGTGGATCAGTTCCCGGAGAATGGTACGGTCATGACCCAGTGCTTCGGTGAGACCATCGTGGCCATGATGCTGCGGGAATGTAGAGAGCGGGGGAAGAGTATCCGTCTGTTCTGCCCGGAGACACGGCCGTTCTTTCAGGGCGCACGGCTCACCGCCACCGTCTGTTACGACATGGGTTTCGATGTGACGGTGATCACCGACAATATGCCCGCCTACGTGATGCAGCGGGAGAAGGTGGACGTGTTTACCTGTGCCGCCGATGCCATCTGCTGTGACGGCTATGTGGCCAACAAGGTGGGAACCTATCAGATCGCCATTGCCGCCAACTATATGGACGTGCCGGTGTACATATCCGGTATTCCCGATGGGGAACACAAGACAGTGGACAGCGTCCATATTGAACTGCGGAATCCGGCGGAAACGCTGGAAGCCATGGGAGTCAAAACGGCAAAGGACGGTGTCAAGGGATATTATCCCGCTTTCGACATCACGCCGCCGGAGCTGATCACGGGTATCGTGACCGACTTGGGTATCTACAAACCCCGGGAGATTGCCCGCTATCTGGACGTGGCCGACTTGGGGAAATACGAAATGGTGATATAAAAAAGAGAGCCGACAGGCTCTCTTTTTTACAGGATATAGGCGGCGGCAATGGCTGCCATCTCCCGGCACCAGTAGCCGCCGGCGTAAAACCACGGACTGCGGCAGCCGATGGAGAACGGGGTGAGCCCGCTGCGCCGGGCAAAGAGAGCTGCGCGGTATTCGTGGAAGTTATCGGTAGCAATAATTACAATGGGGGAGAGATGATTTTGGCGGATATTCTCTGCGCTGAACTGAATATTTTCTTCGGTATTTTCGGAACACCGCTCCCGATAAAGCCGTTCCGGGGCGATCCCCATGGCCTTAAGAGTGTTGGCAATACAGTCCGCTTGTACGGTACCCTCATCCATACCGCCGCTGCAAACGCAGGCGGCATCTGGGTGAGCAGAAAGATAGGAATAGGCAGCGTCAATTCGGTTTTGAAGCATGAGCCCGGGGCGGTCACCGTCTAATTTGCAGCCCAGTACGATTACCGTGCCGCTGCCATTTTCGGCGATAGGGGTATTCTGTGCGGCGGCCGTCATTTGCCAAAGAAACAGACCGATACCAACGGCGGCGATGGTGTATAAAACGGTCAGTGTGGAACGGAGCCACCGGGGAAATCTTTTGCCGAAAAAGCACCAGATGGCCAGAACGATCAGGGCAAAAGCGGGAACGATCATGCCGATATGAAGGATGCCCGCGGCAAAGGGCAGCAGAAAATAGGCGGCTGCGGCAAGGCAGAGAACCCCGAATACTTTTCGCATATCAGTTCTCGGCGATGTGGTTGGCGATACGCTGCATGATGAGATCCAGCGCTACCAGATTGTGACCGCCTTCCAGCACGATGATGTCAGCAAATTTGCGGGTGGGCTCCACATACTGCTCGTGCATGGGCTTGACGGTGGTGAGGTACTGCTGTACCACACTCTTCAGGTCACGGCCCCGCTCTTCTATATCGCGCAGGGCACGGCGCAGGATACGAACGTCAGCATCGGTTTCCACAAAGATTTTAATGTCCAGCATATCTCGCAGAACGGGGTTTTGGAAAATCAGAATGCCCTCTACAATGACTACTTTGGTGGGTTTTACCTCCAGGGTCTTCTCGGTGCGATTGTGGATGGAAAAATCGTACACAGGGCAATGGATGATCTCCCCGCGCTTGAGAGCCTGCAGATCTGCAATCATGAGGTCTGTATCAAAGGCATCCGGATGGTCATAATTTGTTTTACAGCGATCTTCAAAGGAAAGCTCCTGATACTTGTAATAGTTATCGTGATGTACCACACTGATATTCTCACCGAAATGTGAAAGCAGGTGTTTGGTGAGCGTTGTTTTGCCGCTGCCGGTCCCTCCGGCAATGCCGATAAAGATGGTATGCATAGCGGTACCCCCTTTTTTTGCTTTCATTATAGGGAGAAGCGGCGGAAAATGCAAGGCGACTTGTAAAAAAAGCATGAATTTACAGAATTTCTGTTGACGAATAACAAATTTTTAGGTATATTATGTAAAGTATCAGGTGCATAGGAACATTTGGAGGGTCTTGGATGAGTTTGATCAAATGTGAAAAATGCGGAGAACTATATTCCGATAGCTATCGTAGCTGTCCTTTCTGCGTAGAGGATGAGGAATATTACAATGGCAATGGGAAAAAGAAAAATCGCCGTCCCGGCGGCACAAAAAAGCGTCCCGGCTTTCTGCTGTCTCTTCTGAGCTTACTGTTAGCAGTATTGGTCGGCGGCGGTATATGGTATTTCTATGGAGATAACATTCAGGCGTTTTTTACCCGCGATAAAGAAAATCTGTCAGTGGAAGACGGAAGCACAGGCGGCGACACCCACCAGGAAGAAATTGTTCCGGTAGACCTGGTGATGGATGAGACATTGCGCCTTGCGCCGAACACCAGCGAGAAGCTGACGATTTCCGGCGGCACCAGCTATGAATGGATCAGCTCCGACCCGACGGTGGCCACCGTCAGCGGCAGCGGCATGGTGCATGCGGTGAAAGAGGGCACGACAATCATTACCGTAACGGACAGCAGCGGCGTCAGCGCTGTGTGCCTGGTGACGGTGACAACCGAGCCGGAGGATACCACAGAGCAGACGCCGAGCGGCTCAACGCTGAAGCCTACAAAGCCGACGAATAGCCAGACGGCGCCGATTACCGTGAAAGAGGATCTCAGCAAATTACGGTTTACTGTTCCTGCCTACGGTACGGAACTGCATCCCACTGCAGATGGAACCTATGATATTTCTCTTATGAAGAGTCAGGGGGAAACCTCGTTCCAACTGACGGCGGAGGGTATCAGCAACAAGGTGGTTTGGAATTCGGCCAACAGCAATATCGTTACCGTTGACAGCGATGGAACGTTCCGCGCAGTAGGCTATGGCGAAGCGGCTGTCACAGCCAAGATCGGTAATGCTGAGGTAAAATTCCTGGTACGCGTCAAATAAAGAAAGAAACTCAAAAAAGAAGTCTCCTTTTTGGAGACTTCTTTTTTTACACAGCTTGTCATACGCTATGGAACATGGTATAATTATCCTGTATTTTTATAGGCAAAGAAGGGAGCAGTGTATGGCAAGAGAAAATCCGAAAAAGAAATCTATCATCAAAATCTTTTTCGGTTATTTTAAGCCCCATCTGGGCTTATTCTGCCTGGATATGACCTGCGCCCTGCTGATTGCGCTGATCGATCTGGCTTTTCCGCTGATTTCCCGCGCCGCCATGTATAACTGGCTGCCGGAGAAGCAGTACAATATTTTCTTTGTGGTCATGGGTATCGTGGTGGCTGCGTTCTTCCTGCGCAGTGTCCTGTTCTATATCGTGGGCTATTGGGGTCACACCTTCGGTATCCGGGTGGAAGCGGATATCCGCCGGGATCTTTATCACCATATGCAGGAGCTGGACTTTGAGTTCTATGACCGCAACCGCACCGGTGTCCTGATGTCTCGCTTGACCACCGATCTATTTGAGATCACGGAGCTTGCCCACCACGGGCCGGAGGATCTGTTCATCTCCCTTGTGACCATTGTGGGTGCTGCCATTGTGATGTTCTCCGTGGAATGGCGGCTGGGGCTTGTGATCATGGTAATCATTCCCATCTTTATCGTAGTGCTGTTCCGGCGGCGTACTGCCATGGGAAATGCCAGCAAAGCGGCAAAACAGAAGACCGGTACCATCAACGCCGCCATTGAGTCCGGGCTGAGCGGAGTCCGTACCAGCAAAGCCTTTGCCAACGAGTCGGTGGAGCAGCAGCGGTTTGATGAGGCCAACGAGATCTTCAAGACGGCGAAACGAGGTTTCCACCGGGAGATGGGGCTGTTCAATGCCACCATGGAATTTTTCGTAACCCTTTTATCCGTGGCGGTGATCACCGTAGGTGGTTTTCTCATCATGCGTGGTGAAATGAACTACATCGACCTCATCACGTTCAGCCTGTATGTCACGACCTTTGTCAACCCGATACGCAAGCTGGCCAACTTTGCGGAGCTGTTCTCCAACGGCCTTGCCGGTCTCCACCGCTTTATGGAGTTGATGGACACGAAGCCGGAGATCCAGGATGCCCCCGATGCTGCGGAACTGCAGGAGGTACGGGGCGAGGTAGATGTGCAGAATGTCAGCTTTTCCTATAACGAGAAGGTGGAGGTCCTGCACCATATTTCTCTCCACGTTGCTGCCGGCGAGACGGTGGCGGTGGTGGGACCCAGCGGCGGCGGTAAGAGTACGCTGTGCCAGCTTTTGCCCCGGTTTTATGACGTGACGGAGGGCACCATTGCCGTTGATGGGCTGGATGTTCGCGGAATACGGCAGGACTCTCTGCGCCGCCAGATCGGCATCGTGCAGCAGGACGTATTCCTGTTTGCCGACACCATTCGGGAGAATATCCGCTACGGCAGACCCGATGCTGCCGATGACGAGGTGATTGAGGCGGCAAAACGCGCCGAGATCTACGATGACGTGATGGCCATGCCGGATGGATTTGATACCTATGTGGGGGAGCGGGGTACGCTGCTCTCCGGCGGACAGAAGCAGCGTGTCGCCATTGCCCGTATCTTTTTGAAAAACCCGCCCATCCTGATTCTGGACGAGGCCACCTCGGCGCTGGACAGCGTGACAGAGGCGAAGATCCAGCACGCCTTTGACGAATTGGCGGTAGGACGCACCACCCTGATTATCGCCCACCGCCTGTCTACGATCCGCAGCGCCGACCGTATTCTGGTGGTGCAGGGCGGCGAGATCGTGGAGCAGGGCAGCCATAGGGAACTATTGGCATTGAATGGTGTTTACGCAACGCTGTATCATACGCAGAATGTGGGAGACATGTATGCAAAAGCGTGAGATATTGGATCAGATGTCCCAAAATGAGAATGATCGCCTTTTGCTGGGAAAAATTTGGGACAAATATGAGCGGTGCCGGGTCAAGAATATGCCGGAGCATACCGCGTTTCTCACCCCCCAGGAGCAGGAATTGTGCCGTGTTCTGCTGCGCGTTATCGGCGGAGCAGAGGAATATACCTTTTTCGGCGGCTATGATGGGGCTGAGCGAAAGCAGCTCCATTTTCTGCCGGATTGGGCGGACCAGCCGGAGCAGACCATCGCCGCGCTGCGGTGCAGTTGGTACGCCACCGAGGAACTGACCCATCGGGATTTGCTGGGCAGTCTGATGGGATTGGGGATCACCCGGGAGAGTGTGGGCGATATTCTGGTGGACAAGGCCGGCCACGCCGCTGATGTTCTGGCAACGGACACCGCCACCGGATTCCTCTTGCAGGAGTGGCATCAGGCGGGACGAGTGAAGATGCAGGTGAAGCCCATAGACCTCCATGACCTGCACATTCCGCAAGCGGCGATTCGGGAGATACATGATACCGTGGCATCTTTGCGGCTGGATAATATGATCGGTGCGGGTTTTTCCCTGTCCCGGGGCAAGGCCGCCGATGCCATTGAAAGCGGTAAGGTGCAGCTAAACTGGCAGGATGTGACGAAAGCCGGTACCGCTGTAACCGCCGGCGACGTGATTACCGTGCGTGGACTGGGAAAATGTGAGTTGACTGCCGTGGGAAATCCCACCAAAAAGGGACGCTACGGCGTGACAATTAAGCGATATATATGAGAGGTAAACCATGACAAAGGAAAAAATTGACCGCATCAACGAACTGGCGCACAAGGCAAAAGCCGAGGGATTGACGGTGGAGGAAATCATTGAGCGGGACGCTCTGCGAAAAGAGTACATCCAGTCCGTGGTGGGCAATCTCCGGGACGAACTGGAGCACACCTATGTGATAGATGGCAAGGGCAATAAGCGAAAGCTGACGCCCAAAGACAATATTAAATCCTGAAAGAAGGTGAGCGCCGATATGTCTGAGGAAATGCAGGCGTTTTACGGCGGGCTGTGGAATCGCGGCTATGAATACTTCGGCGCGCATTGCACACGGTCGGGTTGGCATTTCCGGGTCTGGGCACCCCATGCCAAAGAGGTACGCCTGGCCGGAGATTTCAACGGCTGGAGCGGCGAGACCATGTTTCGTACCCCTGAGGGGGTGTGGGAGGTCACCGTTCCGGCGGCCAAGACCTACGACAGCTATAAGTATATTGTGACCGGGAAAACCGGCAAGACGGTCTGGAAGACCGATCCCTATGCCTTCCATACCCAGACCCGTCCGGAGACCGCGGGTAAGCTCTACGACATTGGGGGCTACAACTGGCAGGACGAAAAGTGGACGGAAAAGTGTCGGGAAAACCCGCCGGTGAACGGCCCGCTGAACATCTACGAGGTACATCTGGGTTCCTGGCGGCGGCACGAAAACGGCGCAACTTACAGCTATCGGGATACCGCCGATGCTTTGGCAAAATATGCCAAAGACATGGGCTACAATGCGGTGGAACTGCTGCCGGTGACGGAATACCCGTTGGACGATAGCTGGGGCTATCAGTGTACGGGGTATTTTGCCCCCACCAGCCGATTCGGTACCCCCCACGACTTCATGTATCTGGTGGACAAATTGCACCGGGCGGGAATTGCCGTCATTCTGGACTGGGTACCCGCTCACTTCTGCAAGGACAGCCACGGATTGTATGAATTTGACGGCTCGTGCCTGTATGAGTACAGCGACAAGCTGAAATGGGAGCACGCCGGTTGGGGTACCCGGGTCTTTGACTTCGGGAAGAACGAGGTGCGGAGCTTCCTTTTGTCCTCGGCGGCGTTCTGGCTGCGGGAGTATCACATCGATGGACTGCGGGTGGATGCGGTGGCGTCTATGCTGTATCTGGACTATGACCGCAGCGGCGGCAAATGGCGGCCCAACAAAAACGGCGGCCGGGAAAATCTGGAGGCCATCAGCTTTTTGCAGGATCTGAACCGCACGGCGTTTTCCATCAAGCCCTATGCCCTGATGGTGGCGGAGGAGTCCACGGCGTGGCCCATGGTGACCTATCCGCCGGACATGGGCGGTCTGGGCTTCAACCTGAAGTGGAACATGGGCTGGATGAACGACGTGTGCCACTATCTGAAGATGGATCCCTTCTTCCGCAAAGATCACCACCACGACATCACCTTTGCTATGATGTACGCCTTTTCGGAGAATTTCGTGCTGCCGGTGAGCCACGATGAGGTGGTTCACATGAAGGGCAGTCTCCGGGGGAAGATGCCGGGTGACGATGCGGCACAATTGGCCGGTGTGCGGTCATTTTATGCCTATATGCTGTGCCATCCGGGCAAAAAGCTGACCATCATGGGTACGGAGCTGGGGCAATGGCACGAGTGGAACTTTGCCGACCAATTAGACTGGTATCTGCTGGACAAGGACGATACCGCCAGGACCCACGACTGCATCAAGGCGCTGAACAAGCTGTACCGAAAGCAGAAGCCGCTTTGGGAAAATGACAAGGACTGGGACGGCTTCCGGTGGATTGTAGCCGATGACAACGGCAATAATATCATCGTGTTCCTGCGCCGGGACAGAAGCGGAAAAGAACTGATCCTGGCGGTGAATTTCTCCCCCGTGGGACATAAGGAGTACCGTTTCGGTGTGCCGCCGAAAGCGGCGTATGAGGAAGTTTTCAATACGGACGAGATCTGCTGGGGCGGCAGCGGCATGGTGAATGAGCCGACTGCTGTCGAGCCCATATCGTCCCACGGATATGACCAATCCATTTCTATCAAAATCCCGCCGCTGGGTGCGGTAATTCTACAAGGTAAAGGACGCATGAAAAGAGGTGCCGAACAGAAATGAAAAAAGAATGTGTGGCAATGCTTCTCGCCGGCGGTCAGGGCAGTCGACTGTATGTGCTGACCGGTGACATGGCGAAACCCGCCGTTCCCTTTGGCGGCAAGTTTCGCATCATTGATTTTCCCCTGTCCAACTGTACCAACTCCGGCATTGATACGGTGGGCGTGCTGACCCAGTACCGTCCGCTGGAGCTGAACAGCTACATCGGCAATGGTCAGCCCTGGGAGCTGGACCGTATGGACGGCGGCGTTCATATCCTGCCGCCCTACCAAAGCGCCACCGGCGCCAGCTGGTACAAGGGCACGGCCAACGCCATCTATCAGAATATCGGCTTTGTGGATCTGTACGAGCCGGAGTATGTAGCGGTGCTGTCCGGCGACCATATCTACAAGATGGACTACGCCGATATGCTGCGCCGGCATAAGGAAGCCGGTGCGGTGTGTACCATCTCCGTGATGGAGGTCCCCTGGGACGAGGCCAGCCGTTTCGGCCTGATGTCCGTAGACGAAGAAGACAAGATCACCGAATTCAAGGAAAAGCCCAAGAATCCCACCAGCAATCTGGCCTCCATGGGTATTTACATCTTTACCTGGCAGAAACTGCGGGAGTATCTGATCGCCGATGAAAACGATCCCGACTCCGGCAACGATTTCGGCCACAATATTATCCCCAAGATGCTGGATGCGGGGGAGAAGATGGTGGCCTACCGCTTTGAGGGCTACTGGAAAGACGTGGGTACGCTGGACAGTCTCTGGGACGCCAACATGGATATGCTGTCCCCGGGCAGCGGCTTAAACCTGCTGGACAAGAAGTGGCCCATTTACGGCCGCACCCCGTCCTGTCCGCCTACCTATGTGGGCGCACAGTCCGATGTAGGCAACAGCGCCATCGCCAAGGGCTGCACCCTGTTGGGTGAGGTGAAGAACAGCGTGCTGAGCTACGGCACCTCGGTGGGAGAGGGCGCATCTGTTGCCTACTCCGTGGTGATGCCCGGCACCGTCATTGAAGATGGTGCCAAAGTCAGCTACGCCATTATCGGCGAGAACTGCCGCATCGGCAAAAACGCCGTGGTAGGCGGTGCACCGGAGGATGCCGCTGATCCTGACGAGTGGGGTATCGCGGTATTAGGACCCAATACCACGGTCAAAGCGGGGGAGATCGTACCCGCCAAGACCCTGCTGGATAAAAACCACGAAAAGGAGGCGGAGTAAATGAATGGCATGCACGGCATTATTTTCTCCTATGGGAAGCGTACCGAACTGCGAGAGCTGATCGCCCACCGCATTCATGGTTCCATCCCCTTTGCCTGTGACTATCGCGTGGTGGATTTCATGCTTTCCAATATGGTCAACGCCGGTATTACCGATGTGGGCGTGATCATGCATGGCAAGTGCCAGTCCCTGCTGGATCATCTGCGCAGCGGCAAGAGCTGGGACTTGAGCCGCAACCACGGCGGATTGACACTTTTGCCCGCCTTTGCCTATAACGAAAAGCGCAGCGATGGCGAAGGGTTGTTCCGGGGAAAGGTAGAGGCGCTGGGCTGCGTGATGGACTATCTGGAGCATATCCGTCAGGACTATGTGGTACTGGCTGATAGCGATATGGTCATCAATCTGCCCCTGCAGGAGGTGCTGCAGGAGCATATCCGCACCGGTGCGGACATCACCTGCGTCTGCACGGAAAAGCCGGGGGACAGCACCAACACCTATGTGCAGTTGGGCGAAACCGGCCGCATCTGTGACGTAGCATTTGATCTGAACAATCCCACTGGGTATCGCTGCCTGAATATCTTTGTTCTGAGCAAAGAATTCCTAATCGACACGGTGAAAGACTGTGTGGCTCACAACCGGTTCAGCTTCCGCAGCCATATCCTGCAGAGAATGTGCGGCGACCACAACTTCCGCGTTTTCCTGTGGAACGGCTATGCGGCGCGCATCAACTCCGTATCGGCGTATTACGAGCGCTCCATGGAGCTGCTGGACAGCAAGGTGCGAGCAGAGTTGTTTACCAGAGAACGCCCGATTTTTGCTAAAGAAAACGATGCCGCCAGCACCTATATCGACCCCACCGGTGCGTGCGTAAACTCTCTGATCGCCGATGGCTGTGATATTCAGGGCAGTGTGAAAAACTGTGTGGTGTTCCGCGGTGTTACCGTGGAAAAAGGTGCCACGGTGGAGAACAGTATCCTCTTCAAGGGAACCACGGTAAAATCCGGCGCCATGCTGCGCTGTGTGATCGCCGATAAGAACGTGGTATTCAACGAAAACGTGACCCTGATGGGACACGAAAAGTATCCCGTTGTAGTGGCAAAGGACACGGAGGTGTAAGCATGAGGATCCTCTATGTATCCAGCGAGGCGTTCCCGTTCTGCAAGACCGGCGGCCTTGCAGATGTGGCGGGCAGCCTGCCTATCGCATTGGCCGAGGGCGGCGATGAAGTGGCCGTGATTCTGCCGCTCTATGGACAGGTCGGAGAGTCCTGGCGCAGGGAAATGACGTTCCGGGGCTATATCTATGTGGATCTGGGCTGGCGCCACCAGTATTGCGGCCTGTTCTCTCTGGAACATCGCGGCGTGACCTGGTATTTTGTAGATAACGAGCAGTATTTCCGCCGTGGCCAGCTCTACGGGGAGTTTGACGATGGTGAGCGTTTTGCCTTTTTCTCCAAGGCGGTCATCGATCTGCTGCCCATGCTGGATCAGATGCCGGAAGTCATTCATTGCAACGACTGGCAGACCGCGCTGGTACCGGTCTATCTGAAAGACGTGTGTCCCCGATGGGAAGAAGTGCGCTCCATCCGTACTGTGTTCACCATTCACAACGTGGAGTATCAGGGCCGTTTTGGCCGGGATACCATGACCGAGGTCTTTGGCCTGAACGAGGGCTGGTGGGACGATGGTACGGTACAGATGGACGGCGATGTAAACCTGATGAAAGCCGCCATGCTGGTATCCGATGCAGTGACCACCGTCAGCCCCACCTATGCCATGCAGCTCCATGACGGCTATTACGCCCATCACATGGAGAGCGTGGTGGACGCCATCGGTGATAAGATGTCCGGCGTGCTGAACGGGCTGGACGTAGTGAGCTATGACCCGGCAGCAGATCCGGCGATTCCCGCCAATTACACCGAAAAAAAGCTGGACGGGAAAGCAAAATGCAAGGCAGAGCTGCAGGCCGCTACCGGTCTGCGGGAAGAGCCCAACACCCCGGTTCTGGCGCTGGTGAGCCGATTGGTAGGTCATAAGGGGCTGGACTTGGTGTGCCGCGTGTTTGATGAGATCATGGCTCTGGGTGTGCAGATAGTGATCCTCGGCAAGGGCGAAACCTATTACGAGGACTTTTTCAAGGCCCAGGCAGGACGCTACGTGGGTCGTGTGGCGGCGTGCATGACCTATAATGAGGGCTTGAGCCGCCGGATCTATGCCGGCAGTGACCTGTTTTTGATGCCGTCCAAGAGCGAACCCTGCGGCCTTTCCCAGATGATCGCCATGCG
>CALCRH010000009.1 GCA_937894515.1 uncultured Clostridia bacterium
AAATCAAACTGAACGAACCAGTAGTCGTAGAGCAGTTTTGCCATTGATTCAAGGTCGGAACAAATAGAATTGTTCAGTCTCTCTTGTTCATCTAACGGCTCCATAATCGATACAATTTTATCTTGAGTCCCCCTATTGGGCAGAAACACTGGCATATTTGCAAAATCACCCTCTGACATATTCCCACGAGTGCTACCCGTTGGTCCATTAGCGACCCATTGCTTGTATGTTTTTGAAATGGTGTAATATTTTAAGTATTTCGGATTAACTTTTGTCTTATCCAGATGAAATTTAATCAAAAATCCTGCATACACCAATGGCCCATACTTCGTTTCGTAGAAAAAAGCACGTCCGGTAGAATTACCTGTCCTTGCAAACACTATCTCATCTTCAGATAGAATATATTGATCACATCCGGTACATGATATTGATTTCTTTTCTCCGTCAAGTAGTTCTCCAAAATCAGATATATCGGTTATTCGTAGGTATCTATATTTTTGTGGGGAGTATTTTTCCGCTGATGCAGCAATTCCGTATTCTCCTTTTCCTATACACAAATCTTTGAGTTTCTTAATTTCCATAGAACAATCCTCCCAACTGCTCCATGATGCTTTCTTCCAGCTCGTGCCCCCTTTGGAATTTCTCGGTCAGGCTCTCCTTGTATGCGTTCATCTTTGCCGCAAAGACTTCGGCGGTGATATCCACATACTCAATCTTGACCTCAAAATACTGACCTGCGGAGAAGCTGCATCCCTTGGCGGTGATGTCCTCATAAGACACCACCACGGCAAAGTCTTCGACATTCTCATGGGCAAGGAATGTGTCGATAATGCGCTGGACTTCCTCATTGGAAAGTACCGTCTTCTGGTTTTTCCCTTCTTTTACCTTGGTGCCCAGTTTGGAGGCATCCATGAGGATCACATCCTCAGAGGTATTGGCCGCGTCAAGGAAAATCACACTGACATTGGTACCGGTATTAGCGAAGATATTGCTGGGCATGGACACCACGCCCTTGAGCATCCGCTTTTCCACCATCCGGTTGCGGATAGCAAACTCAATGCTGCTCTTTGCCGTCAGGAAGCCCGTAGGTACCACGATGGCGGCCTTACCGTCATCCTTCAAGGAATACAGGACGTGCTGGATAAACATCAGATAAATGGCCATAGATTCCTTTTTGGAGTTGGGAATCTTAGGCACGCCGGCAAAGAAACGCTTGGTATCCTGCCACTTCTGCTCAATACGGTCACGGGTGGCAGAAAAGTCCGTCTTGAAGGGCGGATTGGTGGTGATGTAGGAAAACTTCTTCAACCCGGAATCCGGCTCATGCTCTAAGTTATAGTGTGCGGGGCTTTCCAGCGTGTCGCCGCGGATAATATTGCCCAGAGATTCACTCTTGCCGTTGAGCATCATATTCAGGCGCAGGAAACGGGTGGATTTCTTGGAGATGTCCTGGGTATAAACGATGGCACGGTTCATGCCGGATTCCTGCCCCAGCTCATGTGCGAGGTGCAAAATCAGGGAGCCGGAGCCGGCAGCCGGGTCATAAATCTCCGCCGCCTCAATCTTATCGCTCATACCAACCAAAATCTTGGCGATGATGGAGGAAACAGTCTGCGGCGTGAAATACTCGGCATAGGTGCCGCTGGCCACGTTATAGTTCTTGATCAGATACTCAAAGATGGCAGAATAGAAGTCAAAGCCACCCTCAAAAGCATCGGAGAAGTTGAACTTTTCCTGTGCGATGATACCAAAGATGGCCTTAGCAAAATTGTTACGCTGTGAGCCCTCTACCAGCGTGGTCAGAGGCTCGAAAAGCTCGGTCTTCTCGCCCTCCGCCGTCTCCACGGCAAAGACATCGTTTTTGGCATTCTTGCTGATACGTACCAGCGCATCATCGAACTGCTTATAGAAGTCCGGCTGTTCCAGGTGGTTGATCAAAAACTGAATGGTGTCCTCGTAGGAGAAAGCGACATCCTTGGAGTTGTATTCATAGAAGGCATCCAGCATATCATCTTCGTTCCGCAGGATGTTCTCCACGGGCATATCAATTTCCTCTGCGAATTTGCCCAGGTTATACATGAACTTATCGTTGAGGAACTTATAGAGGAACACAGAGGTCACCACGACCTCCTCACTGGCGGTATTGCTCAGACCCACGGTGGAGCAAAGACCCTGCAGGTCATCGACCATGTGATGGATTTTGGCTTCCAGTTCAAGATATGACATAAAATTTTCTCCTCTTAGAACATCTTCATATTGGCGTAGGTTTCGGTCAGCAGGGTGCTGTACCACTCTTTCAGGGCCAGCCTGCCGTACAGCTTGGCCTTGATTAGTTTGGTGATGGTCTTATTGCTGATACTGGATACGAAATTATCACGGCCCTGCAGAATCAAAATGTTGGCCGTCTGGATCTCTTTTACTGCCTCATAGACCACATCCAGCACCTTGGCGATGTCTTCCTTGTCCAGGTCGGAATGCACCTCTACGGCGTCCGTATAGGTCTTTACGAAGGCATAATTGCCGTCGTAGCGGGCGGACAGTTTTTCGTTCTCTTCGTTGATGCGGCGGGCTTCGTTCAAAATGGCCTGCAGTTCTTCGTTGATCTCCTCCAAATTGGAGATATCAAGCATAGCGAAAATCTTTTGCAGGAGCTCGTCCAGATGCACCATCTCGATCTGGTTGTGGTTTCTGTTCTTTTTGATTTCCTCCTGAACCTTGCCGACCAGGTCAACCATTTTGCCGTATTCCTCGGAGGTTGTCACCTTATCCATGGCGGCGATCAGCTTACTTAGGTCGAGGATCTCAATCTTCGTCTTCAAGAACTCATAGAGGATATCTACGACTTCCTTATTGGTGATGATAGACAGCAGATTGGTGGGCGTGGAGCGCAGGTTCACAAAGTCGATGCGAGCTTGTACCGCTTTCAGCAGCTTCTTGATATGCTCCATGTCGATTTGCTGGGCAAATGCTTCCGCCCGGGACAGTTTGAATTCGGTGTAGCAAGTCTTAATACCGTTCAGCAGGCGGCGGATCGTCAGCAGCGCATCCTTATTCATGAAGGTAAGCTGCTTGGAGAACCGCTCCAGATTCGTGGTATCAATCATGGATTCCAGCTCGGAGACATACTTCTTATACTTGGCATCAATATCCTCTGGGCCGACGATCAAGCCAGACAGGCCACCGTTGGGTGCATCCTCCCCGAAATCCTCCTCAATTTCCTTGAGGTACATTTCAATCGTCCGGTCGTATTCTTCCTCGATATCTACGAAGTCTACGATATAGCCATATTGATAGGTCTTCCCGGCAGGGCTCTTATAGGGACGGTTCACGCGGGAAATGGTCTGCAGCAGCGTATGCTCCTTGGCGTTGCGGAGCAGATACATCTTTTTCAAACGATTCACGTCATAGCCTGTGGTGAGCATCTGATGCACCACCAGGATATCCGGCTTCAAGGTCTCCTTAAAAGCAATCTGGGTGCTTTTATTCACCGCAGAAGGGATATCTTCATCACTGATGACCAGACCAGCTTCCAGACGGGACTGCTCATCGAACCAGCGCTTGATCTTCTTCGCCTGCGGGTTGGATGCACAGACAATCATGCCGCCGATGGTGTCATCGGCATTGGTCAGGCGGAAATACTTGAAGTCCTTTTCAATAAAGTGGCAGAGCGCCTGAATGTAGTCCTCGGACTCGTACACATCAGATTTGGACGGTGAGGGGTTTTCCAGTTCCAGGTTCTTTTTGATCTCGGCACGCGCCGTGGTCTCGATGGTCTCTTTTTTGATGCGCAGCGTATAGCCATCTGCGATAGATTTATCGTAGAAATACTTGTGGATGTAATCGCCGAACTTCAGGTTGGAACGTTCCTTCTTGGAAAGCAGCGGCGTTCCGGTCAGAGCAACATATACAGCATCCACATCCACCAGCATCAGATTCTTGAAGAACTCACCATCGGCCTTATAGCTGCGGTGCGCTTCATCTACAAATATGACACGCTGCACCTTGGCATCATAGGCGTTCTGTGCAACGGGCATTTCATCGTCGAATTTCTGGATATTGACTACGGTGATTTCACCGTCAGTGTCCGTTGCGATACGGTCAGAGATGGGTTTATTCAGTTCTTTTTCAAACTCGCTCTTACTGTTGACGTTGATGACATTCAGGTTGCGCTTTGCCATCTCACCGCTGACCTGTGTCAGCAGATCCAGACGGTCAACCACATAGTAGAAGCGGGCACTGATGCCTTTCTTGGCGTAGTAATCACGAAGCATACGGGTAGACATGGCCGCCAAGGCGGTCTTGCCGCTACCCTGGGTATGCCAGATGATGCCAGACTTGCCGCCATTATCCAATCGCTTGACCAGCGCCTTGGACGCGAAGAACTGCGGGTAGCGCATGATATGCTTCTCCGGCACCGCTCCCTTTACATATGTGAGGCCGTAGTGCAGGAAATAGAGGATACGCTCCTTATCAAATAGAGAAGTCACAAAGCGGTTGCATGGCGTATTCATATCCAAGTTCGTCTGGAATTCCGGCGTATCTGCCTCCGCAGGCGAATAGTGGTTATCTTTCAGCACGGACTTCACGCGGTCCATGGAAATGGTCTCGAAGCCGGAACCCTTCGGCTGCTCTTCCCGGAAGAATGAGAAGGTCGTCTTTTGACCATTGGGTGTCGTATAGAAAGATCCGGCCTTCACGTCTTCTGCGATAGCGGTGTCATCCTCGTCCTCATATTCCATGTTATTGGAGAAGGACACGATTTGGAGCATATTGAAGTATTTTTTATACTCCGGGCGCTCCAAGCGCTTATTCAGCATACGGTTGAATTCTGCCTGAATGCCGCCTTCGTTATTGGGCTTCTTCACTTCAAGGAAGGCCAAAGGAATACCGTTGATCAAAACGTTGATATCCGGGCGGAAGGAACCTACTCGTTCGTCACCGGTGCCATCCTTGCCGAAAGTAAGCTCATTCACCACGGCAAAGTCGTTGTTCTCAATGCAGTCAAAATCAATGAGCTTGGGCTTATCCTGCGGGTGTATCAACCAGTTATAGAAGACTTTGCCCATATCATTATTCTTGATGATGGAGTGAATATCCTCGATAACAGCAAGAACTTCTTCCCTCGTGTATGTCCGGCCATTCAGCTTTTCCAAAGCAGGATGGAACCGGTTGATCGCAATGCGAGTTTCCGTATGCAGATCAATGTCCTTGAGCGACTGATATGCGTATCCCAGCCGCATAAACTGAATTGTTGCAGGAATCTTAACTCTGGTATCTTCGTTAAAGACTGCCATATCACTATGCCCTCCCATTTTTATATTCTCATCAAATATATTATATCGTATATTAGTGAAAAAGCAATACAGAATGTTGAGAAATTTTCCCGCTGTCATTGGATAAGATTTATGCTATTACTAACTTCAGCAGGATTAGCCAACGGCGTCGATTACTTGCTAATCGAAGTCTTGGTGATGATCTCTGCTATTTTTATTGCCGTTGCCTATATGCAACAAAAACACAGCATATTTTTGCATATACGAAATAAACTTTCGCAAAAACGCAAAAATCTATTGCAACACTTGTTCGATTTTGCTATAATAACTATACTACCAATTTTTGGAGAAGGCGGTGTTCAGAGTGAAGATTTCCTATATCGGCCTTTGGAAAATGCTATTAGACAGGAATATGACTCATGCAGATTTGCGGAGAGTATCCGGCATTTCTACGGGTACACTGACTAAGCTCAATTACAGGGCGCCGGTAGCTATGTCTGTACTCTGGAAGATCTGTAAGAGCTTGAACTGTAATATCGGAGACATTGTTGCATTTGAGTTTGACGAAGAGGCTGATAGTTCCAACGAATGATTCTCATGAAGTAAACTGATATTGGAAAGGAACGACTGACATGGCAAATGTACGAGATAAGATCGAATTTGATGAGTCGCAAATGACCCGCCTATCAATGCCATATTGCCTTAATTTGCCGGATTTACAGGAGGATTATGCCCTCATTCCTAATGATAATTCCCCATATATGCTGATTCACTGCAGTCCCAAACAACGCGACGGAAATCAGCCGTGTCCTTTTTGCGGCAGCCATAATGTTTATAAGCATAGTAAAAACAACGGTGACCGCATCGTACATGATATCAGCGCCGGCATTACCAGAATTGAACTTCGCGTGAAAACACCACGGTACCGTTGCAATGATTGCGGAAAGACCTTTTCTCACCGCTTTGAGTCTATTCGAGAGAATCATCAGATGACCAACCGCTTGTTGGATCAAATTCGTCACGACTCCTTTGTCCATACCTTTACCGAGGTCGCAAACACGTTCGGTTTTTCCATTACAACCATTACCGATATCTTTGATGAATATGTGGATGAACTGGAAGCAAGCCGCCCCCCGGTTGTAGCAGGCGAAGCTATTGCCATTGATGAGAAACACATCGTTAATGCCATGCGCGGAATTTTCGTTGATCACAAAACAGGAAAATTCCTTGAAATCACACCAGACAACAAAAAAGAAACTATTATCTCGACGCTGGTGAGCTTCCAGGATGTGTATGAAAACCTGAGATTGGTCACAACGGATATGGCGAATGGGTATCGTAGTGCCATTTACGAAGCGTTTCCAAATGTAAGAGTTGTCGTAGATCATTACCACGTTATTCAAAATTTGTATGTGGTCGTTACAACAACCAAGAGGAAAATTTTGGAATATCTGGGTAATCAGATTGCAACTATTTCTGATCCGTTGGAAAAAGTAAAGAAAACGGAATTGCGAAACGTAGCTGCAAGAAATACTTACCTGTTTAAGTATGGTGAAGAGAAATTGTACTCTCAGCCAAGAAACGTGGCAACCATGGCAGATCTTTGTAAAACCTTCCCCGAATTAAACCATCTACGCAGGTTGAAAGAGGAATTTGAACTGATTTACACCTGTTCTGACAGAGTATCTGCTTTTAAGGTTTTCCAAGAATGGGAAAAGCTTGTACCTCCTGCCAGTGCAAAAGGTATTGCCAAGTGGGAAGCGGAATATGGGGTCCCGGCTGAGTTGTATTCCGAATTCCGCAGGATCAAGAAAATGGTCGGCACCAACTGGTCGAAAGAGATTTTCAACTATTTTGATGAGGATTGCCGTTATACCAACGCTATTGCAGAAGGTTGCAACTCTACTATCCAGAGAGTCAACGAACTTGGAAATGGTTATAAGTTTAAGCATCTGCGTGCCAAGGTGCTGTTTGGTGCTGCTGTCAGCCCCAAAGTTATGTATTCGTTCTGCGATGAAAAACGTCCCATCTATGGAAATCCGCCTTCTACCGGTAGTAAGACTTTCGGATTTGCTGGTCTGTATGAAAAGATTGATTATGAGCAGTATAGTTCTTCTAAACGTCAGGTAATTGTCGGTTATCAGACAGTCATGAATTTGGTCGCAGAAGTGTGTGAGGACGACGAGGAAGAATTAGATATTATTGTTGAGGAAGACCCTCTTATCGGCATTGTTCCAGAACTCAAAGATGAGGAGGAGTACATCGTAGACAAGGTAGAGGAATCAGATGAAGACGAAGATGAAACCGAGGATGAAAATGAGACAGACTCTGATTATCCCCCGTTCTGGATTCCCGGTGGCGATTGGGATGATTATTTATAATCTTCCATAAAAAGAATAAGCAATAAAAAAGTGAGGTTCTTTTCGAACCTCACTTTTACCATATTGGATATTCGCCAATATCGACCATATACATAGCGCACCAAGAATATGCGATGCTGAAGGCTTCCTTCATATCCAACGGGAAGATATCCCCATTTTGGACAAGGACATAGTCCCGTACGCTCCAAATACACGCAGAGGTTTCTGCATCCCACGCCTTCTTTCCAATCTCATATACGCCGTTTCCCGGGAAGTCTGTGCGGAATTCACGATGTTCTTTGTAGCAACAGACCTTCTCCGGTCTCGGCATAAACGCACGAACAACCCCTGTCTCGTCACAGACCCCAACGAACTTGGCAACATACGGATAGGCGTAGAATCCTTCACCTCTTGGTACACGGATTCGATAGTTCTCGTACCCGCAGCAGTCATCCATGGCGTTAACCCTCACTTGTTATCATCAGGGTCAAGCGGATGGCCGGAAAGGCTTCTCAGAATCGCTCTGGCTTCCTCGGCAGTGTACGGCGGTTTGTATTCACTACGGTGCTTCGCCATTTGATAGATGTCGCAGATCTCTCCGTAAAGCTCCATGTCGCCACGTTCAAGTGCCTTCCTACGGAGAACAGCAATTTCCCTCAATTGAACGGAGTCATCGAAAATGTCAACTTCACCGTTAATAATTGCCTGTTGCCTTTCCGTATATACAGTTCTTCCATACGTCGGTTTGCGGGCTTTACGGTGCTCCACCATTTGATAGATGTCGCAGATCTCACCATAAAGTTCCATGTCGCCACGTTCAAGTGCCTTCCTACGGAGCATAGCAATTTCGACCAGTCGGACAGAGTCATCGTAGATATCTAACTTGCCATCCAGAATTGCTTGTTGCCTTTCCGTGTATGGTACCCTTCCATAGTTAGGAGTTCCATGATGGAGTTCATGGATCTTTTCTCTACCATTGTCATATTTTACGGCGGCACCTATACCTTTGAACGAGCGCAATGGTGCTTTCCAACGATGTATTTTCCGCAGCATCTTAGCATACCTCCTTTTTTCAGTATGCTAAAATCATAAGGCACAATCACGCGAAAAGATAGCACGTAACATATAGAAAGTTAATCAATTTGTAATTTGCTAAAAACCCACAAAATTAGCCATTTGTTGCTAATCAAAAAATTCTTTCAATTCCATGCTAAATCTTAAATAACCAGAACAGGGGATATAGAGTATGGGAAAAGCCGTCTGTTGAAGCATGCAGCAGACGGCTTTTGCTCATGTTACAAAAAGGGGTTATAAAATCTTGTGCCCATCATTGCGGTACTGACAATGGCAAGCACCAAAAGCAGGGCACACAGTACCATAGAGATGATGTCGGCGGCGCGGAAAGGTTTGGCGCGGTACCAGGTGCGCTTTTTGCCCTTGCCGAAGGAACGCAGCTCCATGGCGTTGGAGATGGTCTCGATCCTGTCCATACTGGACAAAATCAAAGGAATGAGAATAGCAGAGGCGGATTTGAGACGCTTGATCAGCGATTCCTTTTTGCTCATCTCAATGCCGCGAGCCTGCTGAGACTGGGAAATGTCGTGATACTCCCGCTGGATGTCGGGGATATAGCGCAGCGCCAATGCTACCGCGTAGGAGATTTTGTAGCTGACGCCGATGCGGTTCATGGACGCGGCAAACTCGCTGGGGTTGGTGGTGCAGACGAACAGCAGCAGCATGGGGATCGCCGCCAGATACTTGAGGAACAGGTTCAGATGGTAGAAGAGCTGTTCGGCGGTGACCACATAGGGACCGGCAATGGTGAACAGAACTGTCCGGGAGCCGTAGATCTCCACACCGTGCTGGGGGGAGAAGACGAACACCATCACGTTATTGAGCACCATGAACACCACCGTGACCCAGAGCATGAACTTGACGTCCTTCAAGCGGATCTTGGAGATGGCAAACAGGGCGATGGAGATGATGGGCATGGCGGCCAGAATGCGGGTATCGTAGGTCACCATGGACGCAAGAGACCACAGCAGCAGGCATACCAGCTTGGTGGCGCCGGTCAGACGGTGAATGGGGGAGGGACGGTCGATATAATTGAAAATGTTGATCATTTCGAGCGCACCTCCCGATCATAGTCGATGAAGCGCTGGACAAAAGCCCGGGGTTCGGCAATATCACAGAGGAGTGCCAGATCGTACAGACTGGTCTCTTTCAGATTGGCCTGTTTGATAATGTCGGGGGAGGTGAGAATGTCGGCGGGGGTGCCGTCAGCGATCTTGTGTCCCTCGGAGAACACCACGGCACGGGTGCAGTACTCCAGCATCAGATGCATATCGTGGGTGATCATCACCACGGTGATGCCCTGTCCGTTCAGCTCACGCAGAAACTCCATGATCTCCGTGTAGTGGCGGAAATCCTGGCCGGCGGTGGGCTCATCCAGAATGATCATCTCCGGATCCAGAGCCAGAATGGCGGCGATGGTGACACGCTTTTTCTGCCCGAAGCTCAAGGCGCTGACAGGCCAGTTGCGGAAGGGGTACAGTCCGCAGATGCGGAGAGCCTTTTCAACCCGCTCTTTCTGCTCCGCTTCGCTGACGCCGCGGGTGACAAGTCCCAGGGCCACCTCATCGAAGATCTGGACCTTGGAGAGCATCTGATTGGGGTTTTGCATGACATAGCCGATGCGATCGGCACGCTCCTTGATGGAGAGGGGCATCAGATCGCTGTCAGCAAAGCGGAGAGTACCACGCTGCTGTTTTTCAAAGCCGCAGATTACCTTGGAGAAGGTGGACTTGCCGGCACCGTTGCGGCCCACAATAGCCATCATCTCACCCTTGTGGACTTGGAGGTCGATGTCGTGGAGCGCCTTGCGGCCGTTGTCATAGACGAAGGAGATGTTCTTTGCGTCCAGCAGGATTTCCCGCTCCGGCAGAGGAGCGGCGGCGGGGGTCTGGACAAACCAGCGGCGTACCTGTGCCTTTTGCTCTTCGGTCAGGGTGAGGGTGCGAATGCTGTGGGGCAGCATATCGGCGGTGACATGGACGCCGGCGTGTTTCAGCGCGGTGACGTACAGCGGCTCGCGAATGCCGTGCTGTTGCAGCAGATCGCCGGACAGCAGTTCATCGGGGGAGGTGTCGGACACGATGCGGCCGTCCTGCATCAAAATGATGCGATCCACGTCACGCCAGAGGACGTCCTCTAAACGGTGCTCGATGATGATCGCGGTGGCTTTGCGGTTTGCTTTGATCTCATCAATGAGTTCAATGGCCTGCTTGCCCGTGGCGGGGTCCAAATTGGCCAGAGGCTCGTCAAAGAGGAAGATGGGAACATCGTCTACCATGACGCCTGCCAGAGAGACCCGCTGCTTCTGTCCGCCGGACAGCTCCGTGGGGGCGTGCTCCAGATGGGAGAGGATATTGACCTCGTCCGCTACGGCGCGAACCCGGCGGAACATCTCATCCTGAGGAACGCCATCGTTTTCCAGCGCAAAGGCGATGTCCTCCGCCACGGTCAGACCGACAAACTGGCCGTCGGCATCCTGCAAAACCGTCCCCACCATTTTGGACAGGTCGAACAGGCTCAGATCTTTCGTTTCCTTGCCGCAGATCCGCAGACTGCCGCTGCTTTCCCCGCGATAGGAAAAGGGAATGAGACCGTTGAGGCAGTGGGCCAGCGTGGATTTGCCGCAGCCGCTTTCGCCGCAGATCAGCACCTTTTCCCCCTCATAAATCGTGAGGTTCAGCTTGTGCAGCGTGGGTTCCTGCTGGGCGTTATACTGCCAGGTGAAGTTTTCAAATTCAATGACGGGCGTTTTCAAGGGTTCTTCCTCCGGAGAGCGTTTTTGAGAGAATAGACACTGGAGATCCTCGTTTCGTATCATACGGCGGGCCGTCGAGGACGCCGGCCCCTACAACATGGAATAAGGGTCGACAGCGTCGACCCTTATCGGTTGTTTGGTATGGGGAAAATCAGTCTTCCTTGCTCAGGCTGCCCTTCTTGGGCTTGGCCTTGGCATAGGCAATGCACAGCAGGGTGCCGATGATGGCGGTGGTGACGGCATTGCCGATACCGGATACCAGACCCTGGGCAAACAGCTTTTCAATGGGCTCGGCATAGATGACAATATCCAGCACGGGAGCTACAACGCCCCAGCAGATCACATGGCAGATCACCTGGGCAATATTGAAGCGGGCGATCTCTTTCTTGCCGCAGATACCGTCAGCAACGGGCATCTTCCGGCAGGCAAGACCCATCAGCACACCGAATACGCCGGAGGCAATGACCCAGCTCCACCACACGCCCCAGCCGTAGGAGGCGTCAATAAGGGCATGGCCGATCAGACCGATGAGGGCGCCGGCAATGGGTCCGAACACGCAGGACATGAAGCCCAGAACACCGTACTGAATGGTGATGCTGGTGTTGGGCACAGGGCTGGGAATGGCGATGAAACGACCGCAAACGAAGAACAGAGCGGCACCGATACCGATGGCCACAATGGTCTTAACGGAAAACTTCTTGTTCATGTTTGATTCCTCTTTCTTTTACCAAAAGTGATGGCATACAACGCCATAATAATACACATCATAGAATATACGCAACAGCGAAAGTTGTCAAGTCTTTTCCCAAATGAGGTGGAACAGGGAAAAACGGAGAGTAAATCGGGGAAAAATGCGGCAAAAAGCAGAAAAGTTTTTTGACAAATATGCTAAATTTGCCTTGACTTTTTTGTGAATGTCGTGTATCATAATGCTGTTGTAAAGTAAAGAAACTTTACAGAAGGAGGAATTCGCGTGAAAAACCAGACCTATCGCATGACCATGCTGTTCGATTTTTACGGGGAAGTCCTCACCGAACGGCAGAAGGAATTTTTTGATCTGTACTATAACGAGGATCTGTCCCTTGCCGAGATCGCCGAGAACTACGATATTTCCCGCCAGGGTGTGCGGGATGTGATCGTCCGCGCCGAGGGCGTGATGCAGGAGATCGAGGACAAGACGGGACTTCTGAAGCGTTTTATGCAGATGCAGAACAGACTGGATGCCATTTTGGCTGCGGCACAGGAGATCAAAATGATGAACTATCGCCAGTTTGAAAATACGGAACTGGACAAGCTGGCTGACCGGATCATCGGCAGCACCAACGCCCTGAAGGAGTAAAACGCTATGGCCTTTGAGGGACTTTCCGAAAAACTGAATGAAACCTTCAAACGCCTGCGGGGAAAAGGCAGGCTGACGGAGGACGACGTCCGGCTGGGAATGCGCGAGGTGCGCATGGCACTGCTGGAGGCCGACGTCAGCTACAAGGTGGTCAAGGACTTTGTGGCCCAGGTGACGCAGCGCTGTGTGGGCAGCGATGTGCTGGACAGCCTGACTCCGGCGCAGCAGATCATCAAGATCGTCAACGAGGAACTGACGAACCTGATGGGTGGCACCAACGCCAAGCTGAGCTTTGCCAACAAGGGCCCCACGGTCATCATGATGGTGGGCTTGCAGGGCGCCGGTAAAACCACCAACGGCGCCAAGCTGGCGGGTTTTCTGCGCAAGCAGTACGGCAAGCGCCCGCTGCTGGCGGCCTGCGACGTGTACCGTCCTGCTGCTATCACCCAATTACAGGTGGTGGGCAAGCAGCTGGATATCCCGGTATTTGAGCTGGGACAGGACGATCCCGTACATATTGCCCGGGAAGCAATCCAGTATGCTGCCGACCACGGCAACGACACGGTATTATTGGATACTGCCGGCCGACTGCACGTGGACGAGGCGCTGATGGATGAGCTCAAGCGCATCAAGGCCACGGTACACCCCAACGAAATCCTGCTGGTGGTGGACGCCATGACCGGTCAGGACGCAGTAAATGCCGCCGGCGCTTTTGATGAGGCGCTGGGCATTGACGGTGTGGTACTGACCAAGCTGGACGGTGACGCACGAGGCGGTGCGGCACTGTCGATCAAGGCGACCACCGGCAAACCCATCAAGTTTGTGGGTACCGGTGAAAAGCTGGACATGATCGAGCTGTTCCATCCCGACCGCATGGCCTCCCGCATTCTGGGCATGGGCGATATGCTGAGTTTCATCGAAAAGGCAGAGCAGCAGTACGATGAGAAGCAGGCCAAGAAGCTGGAAGAAAAGCTGCGGAAGAACAAATTCGATCTGGGGGATTATCTCGATCAGATGGAACAGATCGGCAGTATGGGCGATTTGAGCCAGCTGGCGGGTATGCTGCCCGGTGGTATGGGTAAGGGTCTGGATACCGCCCAGATTGACGAAAAGCAGCTGGCACATCAAAAGGCCATTATCCAGTCCATGACAGTACTGGAGAGGGAAAATCCCCAGATCCTTAACGCCAGCCGGAAACGCCGTATTGCCGCCGGCTGCGGGCTGGAGGTATCGGATGTGAACCGCCTGCTCAAGTCCTTTGAGACCATGCAGCAGCTCACAAAGGCCATGAGCAAGGGCAACTTCCGGGGTCTTCCCGGCATGGGCGGTATGCCCATGGGCGGCAAAATGTACGGCTTCGGCCGGAAAAAGAGATTCAAGTAAGTCATCAATAAGTGCGAAGCATTTATGATAAATACAGAAAAAATTATTTTTATTTGGAGGAAATGAACTATGGTTAAAATTCGTCTGCGCCGCATGGGCGCCAAGAAGGCTCCTTACTATCGCGTTGTTGTTGCGGATTCCCGCTATCCCCGCGATGGCCGTTTCATTGAGGAGATCGGTTCTTACAATCCCTGCGTGAACCCCGCCGAGATCAAGATCGATGCTGATCGCGCCCGCGAGTGGATCAAGACCGGTGCACAGCCCACTGAGACCGTCCGCGCTCTGCTGAAGAAGGTCGACGTACTGTAAGCCGAGGGCAACACCATGAAGGATTTGCTGCTCTATATCGCCAGAAACCTTGTCGAGAACCCCGATCAGGTCACTGTGACCGAGATCGAGCGAGACGGCGAGCTGACGCTGGAGCTGCGCGTGGCACCCGAGGACATGGGTAAGGTGATCGGCCGACAGGGTCGGATCGCCAAGGAGATCCGTACCGTGATACGCTCCTACGCCCAGCGCACAGGCGTCAAGGTTTCCGTGGATATCGTTGACTAAAAGATAAAAGCCCGAAAGCGTTGTTATTACAGCGCTTTCGGGCTTTTTTATGCCTGTGGACACAAAATGACCACAAAAAATGACAATAAGATAATAGTATTATTAAGAAATACTATATTTTGCTATTGTCGTTACGGTAGAAACATGATACTATGGGTACAGAAATCTTCTATGGGAGGGGTATGGTAATGGATGATTTGATCAAGAGTGTAGAGGAGTTTACTCGTACAAATCCTGATCCGATTGAGTTTCTTCGCTTCTTGCGTTTTGAGCAACCAGGTCTTATTTCTGATATGCGCAGAGCAGAAAGCTTTTTGATTAAAGATTATTCTTCGGATATAAAGATTGCTCAAATCATGCAGGCGTACAAGGTTAAATCTGACGTGACCAATAATCGGCCACATGATGGTTCGGAGCCGAAAAAACCATATGCTGTTTATCAGAAATTGTTCCCTCAAGGGAAAATGACGCCAAAGCAATTCTATGAAGTCTTTGAAATTGTTGACAGTATTGAACTTGCCGGCGAAATGGAATGTACTCAGGATGCTACAAAAGCAGTATCTCAATTATTGCAATTTGGAGAATCGAATGGCAACATTGTTCACTTGTTAAAACTTTATGCGGCGAACCCTGCAATGGTAAATTTTTTATACAAGTATTCGGAATCGAAAGAAGATGAAAAAGATATCCGAACTATGTTTATGAAAATTAATAAAATCCTCTTTCGCGCCCCACGTAACATTCTGGATACTCTTTGCCTTTGCACTGTTGATCCCATCAGTAATGATGTCCTTCTCGAGAACTGTGCAGTCTATTATCAGTTTATTTCCGGATTACGAGAAAATGATAGTGTTCTTGTTGTGGACCCGACAACCTTTTTTGTGCGGAAATGGTTACAGGAAAATTATTTTCCAGAGGGAATAAAGGTCATTTTTGCAATGGAAGACAGCGAGCTGTTGACGACACTTTCTTACAGTGAGAAGATGCGGAGAAATGTAAGATTTATTTCAACTGATTTGTTGGAAAAAACCATTACAGCAGAAGGTACACCGGCGCATACGCTCATTTTTGGAACACGATACCATAGCGTATGTGAATTACTGAAGATGTTAAAAAAGTACGGAGCTATGGAGCACAGAATATCCATTTTAGCCTCGGATTTTGCCTTATATAAAGCAGAGCTTTGCGCTGAATTATGTGGGAGCGATGTGTTTGATCGGAAAGTAAGTCTGTTTCCTGCTGGTATCAATTATTCGACTTTTCCGCAGAGAAAGATTCTTTTCTCTGCCAAGTTTGGTTCTGGTGCAGATAGTAAAAATGATGCCGCACAAATTGGTATCTCGTTTTATAGTTTAAAAAATGAAGGTGATAAGCAATATCTGAAAAGAAAAAAGCTGGTCGCAAATATGGAAGTTCAGAAATATGCTGCGGGAGACAGCTTCCGTAAGACGTATGGGAATCAGGAAGCGGCTGCGCTGCTCAAAACGGATAGAAAAAGAAAACCACACATTGAGATTGATCTGACACCGGAGATAAAGCAGTATTATTCAGTATCCTATAGTGGTGGACGCTATGCGGTGGAATCCTATGCCTGTGAACCAATATTCGATAATAATCGGAAAAGAGGAGAACTCCTGGACAGAACGAAAAAACACATCAGACGAAAAATTTCAGAATATGAAAATGATATGTCGTTTATTATTTGGTGGGCAAATCGAGTATACCCATATGAGAAGTTTAAGCTGACGAAAACTAAGGAAGTTATTGATATCCGTGAGGAGATCGGTCAGGTATATCGGCAGGCGTATTTGAAAAAAGATATTACGCTGAGATCATTTGCATATATATACCCAAAATTCGAGGAACAATTGAGCAAATTAAACCGAGAGCGTTTTTACAAAATTGTTGGAACCGAGTTGGGTGAGGTACTGATGAGTATGATATCTTATGAGTATGCCTGCAGTATCTTGGCGGAATTGTACGATCAGGAGCAAGAATTCGATCGTCAGCAGGCCATGCTCGTGTTATCCAAAGCGCTTGACTTTGCGATCCCTTATGGACATGTGAATCATAACGACCTGAAAGAACTCCTTGATTTAGATCGCCGAGAAAAAAAGAACTTAACAGATATTCGAAAGAACTTAGTAAAGAATTGTTTTACAGCCAGAGAGATGAGACAGTTTTATACAGCCGTTCTCAAAGAAATCCTTGCCGGAAAGAACGAATATATCGGACTGATGATACGTCTGTTTACCGGATTAGAGAGCAATATTGTGTGTGCACTTCGGTGGAAAGACTTCAGACGGGTAGATGGCTTTACTTTCCGAGACAGAGAGGTGTACCAACTGGCGATCCATTGCCAACTGCAAAATGACGGCAGAGCGTATAAACCATTTGAAAAGGTACAATCGTATCGAAATGTGCCATGCGCTATGGTTCTTGCAGACCTTCTCCTGAAAGAAAAACAGCGGCAGTTAGACCACGTGGCAGCGTCCGAAGAAATGCTTTTGAATATGCCGATTGTCAGGGCAAATCAGGGCATGGTAAGCGGTGATACCACAGAGGTTTTTCCACCGCGTAAGCTGAATGAACTGGCAAAAAAGATGATCGTGGGCCTCAATGTGCCGGAACAGGTTATTCGAATCCCAGATGATATAAAAGGTACCATTGAGAGCAATTTGGCGGATTATCATAGTGATTTGCTACGTTCAAATTATAACCATTGGGCAAAACATTTGGGCAAATGTGATGAAGGGGAAATCGCTTATCTGATGGGCAGAAAAGCAGCAATCACATTTTCAGTAAATTACTGTGACTATGATAATCGGATATCGCAATATCAGATCTTCATGAAGCAAAACCGGATTGCATCTGCCGTACTGCAAGAAAACCATGTTGCACGACGTGAAATCGTACTTTTGAATTCCCCAGAGAAAGATACGGTACGAATATCCTGTACGACACCGCTCAACAGAATGAAGAGAACCACTACTTGTATGGAAATCAGAGTCCCAAGTGGCGAGGGAAAACTGCATACACACATCCAGAACGAATGCGGTTTTGACATAATGGTTTCACAGATGGAGGGATAGCAGCATGGAAGTATTCAGCATACAATACAAAAAAGAAACACCAAGAGGTGAAATGAATTTCATCGGTGCTGTAATTGCCTTTTTTGCTGAAATGACAAAAGGATTTCAAGAAAAAACGAAAGAGACGTATATAAAAGATTATAATGAGCGTATTTTTCCGCTGATCAATGAGGCGCTGCCAATAGCAGAGTATACGCCTGAAGTGGCAGAAGACTTGTGTGACCGCATTCAGGAAAGAAATGGCTATGCGGAAGAAACCATGCGGGGACGCTATAATCATCTTGTTTTAGACCCCTGCGATGCCTTTTTCGCTAAAATAGGTGATAATCCGTTTTGGGGATCGGCATTAAAGTTTCGGGATACTGCAGGTGATCTCAGCGTCGAGGAAAAACTTCTGAAAATCCCAAAATCATTTTCTCCAAAGCAGGAATCAAAAATAATGGACACGATCATGAGCGACCCTTATACTTCGCAGGGAACCGATATCGGCCTGGCGATGATGCTGCTGTCCGGTATGAGAAACGAAGAGGCATGCGGAATCAATTTTGGCGACATTGTTGAACTGCAGTCCCATCCGGGCTATTACTATTTGCGTATGTATGAAACTACGGTTGAAACGGGAAATACGTTGAAAGGCGGCGGCAAGACCCATAATGCGCCTCGGAATATTCCCATTCCGATTGTCCTGTATCATTTTTTGGAGGAGCGAAAGAGGTATGTTGCTTCGCAGGTAACGTTTCCCTGTAAAGACAGGAGAGGTGTTGGATTTCAATCGATTGAGGAATTGCCGGCAGCCTGCCGCAGAGACGAATTTACCGAGCGCTGCGATACGGATGATTTGACAGTTGCCGGGCGAAAATTGCTTCGCGAGGATATCAAATGCAAGGAAGAAGATATCAGCGGAATCAATTATCGGATCAGAACGCAGGAGAATACAGCAGAGGATTTGGGAGAGCGTGATCCAACAACGTATCTTTTCCGCCGCAATATGGCAACGCACTTATATAATCTTGGCTTTACTCTGGTGCAGACCCTATACTATATGGGTCATAAGCTGGAGGATACGGATTTGAACCGTTCGGACTTTACCGATGAAGAGTTCCTTTATGAGATGTGTTTGTTGTTAGAAAATCATCCTCTGAATTATCCCGCAAAAGAAGAGCTGATTAATGCCGAAAAAGCGAAAAGTATATCGCGGAGAAATATCAGTTCCATAGGGATCGATTTTCCGAAAGGAGACACCGACAGGAGCTATTTGGTGAGATTGAAAACGAGAGAATATGGAGATTCGGTGGAAATCCGATTCAGGGGAACAGATGGTGAAGCGGTGATATCCACCGATAGCGATCCGGATAAACCACAGCGTGAAGGAAATGTAGTCCAAAAAGCAAATGCACTGTATCGTAAATAATCGTTTGGTATAAGCTCATTGAAAAGCAAATTTGGACATCTTCTGTAGCCATTTATATCGTTCAAAAAAATCTTGTATTTCTATCATAGTTACGATATAATATTGATAGGTTTAACAGGGGGTGTGTTACATGACAATTAAGCCGTCAACTGCATTGAGAAATGAATATGTTCAGATTTCCAATTTAGCAAAGGCGTCCGGCGAACCGATCTTCATTACGAATAAAGGCGAAGCCGATGGAGTCTTTATGAGTGTGGAAGCCTACGAGGAGCGGGAGCGGATGTTGGCGCATAGAGCCGATGTTTTGGAAGCAGAGCTCTCCCGTCTTTCCGGTGCGCCGACCTATACGGTTGAGCAAGCTCGCCAGATGTTGAAGGAGAAATATGCAAATGGCTGAATACCGCGTAGAGATCCTTTTGCCGGCGTGGGAAGACTTGAACCAGATTGCCGATTTTCACATGAAAATGGTTGGCCCTGCTTCTGCTCAGAAGATAACGGACGAGATATTGGATGCGATATCAAAATTATCCATCTTCCCCCTGATGGGTTCGCTGCACTGGGATCCTGTTCTTGCACAGAAAGATTATCGCAAAGTGATTTGCGGGAACTATGTTTGCATTTATAAAGTGATTGGTGATGTTGTATATATCTATCGTATGGTTCACGGTGCGACAGACTACAAAAAAGATTTGACACAATAGCGAAAGCAAAATGTAAAATAAAAAGAGAGGTTGTCCTTATGTATGACGGGCAGCCTCTCTTATAATGTTTGTACTGAGTGCGATATAAAACTGATTGTCTTCGTAGGCCGCTGCTATCCAACCAGTCAGACTTGTTCCTGCTGCGGGCATCGCAACATCGTGGAAAAAGATCTAAACGTACGGCATTAGGATTTCCCTCTTGCGATAATCTCACGACAGGGATATCAACGCAGCTGTCAATATCCTTCACGAAGGACTCCATTTCACAGCGTATCCTACGCAAATGCGGTAAGGCGAGACACGCCCGAACCTATAAGCTTGGGGAGATTGTATAAGACCTACAAATGTGTAGGCAATAACAAGAATTCTCCGTTTTTTGCCGTGCGGAGTGTCAAACACTCCGCAGATATAAATGGTATGCCAAAGGTAAATACTTCCTTAAATCCTGTTGACAAAGGGGTTATGACGGGGTATAATATAGAGGGTAAGACAGGAGGGATGATCGTGGATAAGGCAAATTTGACGGAAAGGATCGCCAACCTGACAGCGCAGATCAATGCGTTGCCGAAGGGATACCTTTCAAAGAAGGTCATTGGAAATCAGGTATATTTCTATCATCAGTGGTCTGAAAACGGCAGTAAGAAAAGTCGTTATCTCAAGGACGATGAGCTTGCCGAAGTATCGGCGCAAATCGAACTGCGTAAGGAACTGCAAGAGGAATTGAAGAGTGTCAAGGCCGAGTTTGCAGGATTATCCAAAAAACAAAACCTGGATATGCCACATACGGCCTGCGTCTTGATGCACAAAAAAGTTCCAGTGGCAGAGCTGTGGCTGGATGATACGACCGGATTTATTCAGAAAATCGAGAAGGTTTATGCCCCCGAGCATTTTCCAATCGGAATCCCCGTAAAGAAGAATACCGTTGACCGAAAAAAGCTCAACGACTGGTGGACGGAGCGTTCCATTCCTGCCAGCCGTTCCGGTGTTCGGGAAGCGCTTGAAACTCTGGAAATTACAGACACCAAATCGCTGCTTGTCCGTTGCTACGGATTAAGCCTCTCCGACCAATATTGGATTTGCCCAAAGGGCAGCAATTTGACGTGGGATGCCATTAACTTCTTTGATAATGAATTTTCCGAAGATATCGGTGACATTCTGTTTGGCTCGACGAAAAAGTCCAACGCCATCAATTTTTCTTCCCCGGACAGCACCTCTGACGGCAACCTGAAAAAGCGTTGGAAAATTATTGACGGAGTACGCTGCCTTGTAAAAGGCGGATCTAACCCATATCGGCAGCAGCCGTTAAACGAGGCCATAGCCACAGAGATCATGAAGCGATTGAATATCCCGTGTGTGCCCTATTGGTTGACCTGGAACAAAGGGGCACCGTATAGTGTCTGCGCTGACTTCGTGGATGAAAACACAGAGCTTGTGACCGCATGGCGAATTATCCAGACGAAGAAGCAGCCGAATAATCTCTCGGTATATCAGCATTTTGTGAACTGTGCCGAAGCATTGGGTATCCCGGCGGTTGTGCCGTTCCTTGACCGTATGATTGTTCTGGACTATCTCATTGTCAATGAAGACCGGCATCTGAACAATTTCGGTGCACTCCGCAATGCGGAAACATTGGAATGGCTCGGTATGGCTCCGATCTACGACAGCGGTTCTTCTCTCGGTTACGACAAGACCATTCCGCTGATGAAGGACAGGGATGAGATTACCTGTAAGCCATTTAAGAAGCACCATGACGAACAGCTGAAGCTGGTATCTTCTTTCGACTGGATCGACTTCTCCACCTTGTCGGATATTCGGGAAATCATCACTGCTGTGCTTTCAGATGAGCAGGCCGCTGACTATATGGATGAAAAGAGAATCCATACCATCTGCGATCTGGCAGAGCAGAGAGTGCGAAACCTTGAAACATTGGCAAAAGCCGGTAATCAGCAGTCTATTACAACAGAAGACGATGTAATAGAAAACATCGCGGCAGATTACAAAGCTTGACACTCTCCGCGGCTAAAACCGGGGGATTTTTGTTCGCTGATTATTCCATATCATGTTGTATTGACGCACCAAAGTTTTTTGGATATACTTCTTAATGAGATGAAGACACACATACTGATGGGGGCGAGGGGGGAATATCATGGCGCAGAAAGAAATCCAAGATGGTGTTGAAGTGCGGAATGCACAGCACGCGGTTGCGGCGACGATTAAGGCCAAAGAACTGCTGAATCAGCCGATTGCACGGTTTGATCCGCAGACGAAGAAGTTGCCTCCCGTGTGCAGTCCGGCGGGCACGATGTTCCTACGGAAAAGATCATCGGCCGCTATGATAGGGCATTGACGTTGGTGAAAGATGTTGTGGCTGTGAGTGATGTATGCCATATCTATGACAATTCTCAGGACAAACCTTATCGTATCTTTAAGAAGTGGATAGATCAGTACTGGTACTGCCCGGAGAGATATCTGTGGTTGAAAGAGGATATCATAGCGCTGACAAGGATTGATAGCATGGAAAGGGCTGCCTTGAACAAGCTGAAGCGATTTGCAAATAAACAGCACGCCGAGAACCGTGAGTTCTTGGCGTGCTGCTATTATAGGGATCAATCGATAACTGCGTAACATTTTAAATTCGAGACATTTGTCAATACCATTCGGGATACATTTGCAAAGGCGAAAGAGAATACATCATCTATCGCGTTATGCTTTTGGACGAAAGCGGAAACATTGTAATAGCATGAAAAGAGCTGTCTTGAACAAGCTGAAGTGATTCATAAAAAAAGTAACAGGCCGAGAACTTGGAGTTCTCAGCTTGTTACTCATATCAATTAAATGAATGCATAGCATTTGGAGTTGATACTGGCGTAGTAAACATGATAATCAGTTCCGGACAGGCGGCGCCAATTTGCCAAGAGAAGGATACGCTTTTTCGGACACTTCAGCTCCGGCTGTTCTTTGGTGCCAAAGAGCAACTTGCGAAATTTATCGTACTGCGACGGTTCTTTGATCCGGATGAGAAAATAGATGGCCTCATCGTTATCACGGCTGAAAGCGTCACGAAGAAGGAGATAGCCTTGCTTTTTCGGAGCATTTTCCAGGGCGTTGGGGGAAAAGCGGGTAGAAACTGCAAGCCGTACTTCCTTGTCAAAGCCGTTGCGACGGCAGTCAAAAATAGTATTTCCATTGACAATAAAATCTTTGCAAGTGAGGCCTGTCTCAACATCGATAACCGCATTGAGGGGACTGGATAAAGCATAATCATACATGGAGCGGATATTGGTCAAAGCCTTAATACCGGGGGCAAAAATGGTGAATTTTTCGTCCTCCGTTTCGGGGGAAGATTCATGCTTTCCCTGCTTACCTACGGGTGTGGCAATTTCCTCATCGGGAACTGGTGTATCCACATGCTTAAGGAGAGCGTCGAGTGCAAGGATGTGACCGGTTTCGGTGACTGCAAGCCTGTACTTGCCACTGCCGGTTTTACAGTCCGTTGCGTGATCGCCATAAAAGTGCTTTTTGATGCCGATGCCCATGCGTAAAAACATGGAACAACCGCACTCAGGGCAGGAATAGGGTTTACCGCGATCAGCTTCGTTACAATCCTCGGCATGAACAATCTCAATAGCCCCATCGTCATTCGTTAAAACAGCAATATCAGGCATAGTTTTTTACTTCCTTTCTTATTAATAAAATAGAACAGCTGTTGCACTGATTGTACAACTGAAACAGAATAAATGCAAATTTATAATTGTAAACAATTTGTAACAATAAAAATAGGATATGTGCCATTAATACGAAAAGATGGCACATATCCTCAAAAATAAACGATTTGCTTCTATTGTATTTCTTTTTGAATTTCTTGATCAATAATGGTAGTAAGATATGAATTCACGGACAAGCCTTTTGACTTTGCAATAGATTCAATAATGGCCTTATATCCCTTTGGTACCCGAAGGGTGATAGAGTCAACTTTTTCGGTTAAATACTTTTTTGTTGCACGGCGTATAGCGTCGGATGGAGCCATAGGACATTTCCTCCTACTATGTGATAAAAATAGTATAGTGATATGAGATATTATTTACAAGTGTCATAGTGCACAAATATATGCATCATATATTCGTGCACTATGACCGACCGATTAGCATTGACATATGAAGCATATATGCTATAATGAGGATAGAAAACAAAATAGCGGCAGTGTATGAGAGCGCCAACTCTCGTGCACCTGCGCAGGTGACAGCACCACCTACACAACGGGATAACCCGCACCGCAGGGAAAGTATATCTCTTTTTTACGCAATTTTCAAGAGTACAATTTTCCTTTGCGGTTAAAACGTCATTTTCAACCGACGATACCGTGTAGTGGCTTGAGCCCTGCACGGTGTTTTGTTTTCCAAAAATACTTTTAGGAGGTTTTCTTCAAATGGAAAACAAAAGGTTTCTTAGCGTGATGGAAGAGACGGCACACATGGATATTCCCGTATCGATGGCTTTCAAGGCGATTCGGCAGCGCAGCGGTGAATTGTGCGGTAAGGAATTTCTTGCGATTGTCGGAAAAGCAAGTCGGACCTCGTTGAAAGAGAAGATCTGCAACGGCGTTGTCGCGTAAGGAGGGGTGAGAAGATGGGTGTTTATAAAGATCAGAAGCGTAAGACCTGGTATGTGAAAACCAGGTATAAGGACTGGCAGGGGAATGTACTGTGGCGTACCAAGCGTGGGTTTACTACAAAACGCGATGCGCAGAACTGGGAAAATGATTTCCTGGCCAATAAGCATGACGATCTGTCGATGAATTTCAGCAGCTTTGCGGAGCGGTATGTTGAAGAGATTGCTCCGCGTATGAAGATCAGCTCTCTGCTTACGAAGAAGGCGGCGTTGACGCATTGGATCTTGCCCTATTTTGGGGATAAGAAGATCTGCGATATAACACCTGCTCAGATTTTTCGGTGGCAGAACACGCTGCTGAATCATCGGGATGAAAAGACTGGTGAGGCATTTTCTCAAAATTATATTCGGAATTTGAATGCGCAGCTTAAGGCGGTATTCAGGTATGCGGAAAGGCATTATAACCTGAAGGTGAATCCGATGAAGAACCTTGACAAGATCGGCTCCATGAATGAAGGGAAGATGGATTTCTGGACGTTTGAAGAATATAAAGCATTTGCCCAGGAGTGTATGGAGGATCCGCTGGCTTTCTATTGCTTTGAGACCCTTTATTGGACTGGTATGCGTGAGGGAGAACTGCTGGCGCTGACACCGGAGGATGTTGACTTTCAGAATAGGACGGTTTCAATCACCAAGACGTATCACTGTATCAATGGCAAGGATGTTTTTACCACGCCGAAAACCAAAAAGAGTATCCGCGTGGTAAAGCTGCCGAAACATCTCTGTGATGAATTGCAGGACTATTTAAAGCAGAATAACAAGATTATGCCGAAAGACCGGATGTTTCCGGTACAGAAGGAATTCTTGTACGGAAGGATGAAAAAGTTTGCCGACAGGGCGGAGGTGAAGCGGATCCGCATCCATGATCTTCGACACTCGCATGTATCTCTACTGTTTCATCTAAAGTGCAGCGCTTTGGAAATCGGTGAGCGGATTGGACACAGCAGTTCAGAGATTACTTATCATTATGCCCATCTGTTTCCCGAAGTGATGGAAACTGTGGCAAGCAAGCTGGACGATATGGCAGGAGGTGTTTCATACGTCAAAGAAGTGTTATGACAAGTATAACCGCTGGCGCAACAAGAATGTTACGTTTCGGGTATCTCAGGAGGAATTTGAGGATATCCGGAGGATGGTTTCGCTCAGTGGTATGACTCGTCAGGGATATTTCTTGCAGCGCCTTGTAGATCAAAAGGCAGAAATCATTGGAAATCCCCGTGCCTTTCGCGGACTGAAACTGGAGCTTTCTCGTCTTTGCGAAGAACTGAATCGTTTGAGCAGCGGTGCAGAAGTAAATGAGCGGCTGTTCAATATGACGGAATATGCGTTGAAGATCTTGGAAGGAATGATGAAAGAGCCCAAATAAGAACCTGTGAAAAGGTAATATCCCAAATTTTGTGTAAACATCGATTTCGGTGCAAAATAGAGCAAAATATTTTCAAGGCGGGAGCGGCGCAAGCGGCTTCCGCCTTGTCTACAAAATAGCAAGGCTTCGAGGGCATGTCAAGGGCGGAGGCGTGAGCCTCCGTTCATCTTGACCCTTGACTTGCCTCGCTGAAACTGGTTAATCCGGCATACGGTCGGCAAAATAGACAGCCAACTGCGCGTTGATCCGAGTCCAATCCATGCGTCTGCCAGTCCATTTTTTCGTAATATCCATCATCGCCAGATACAGCATCTTGAACAGGCTGTCATCCGTAGGAAAGACGGATTTTGCCTTCGTCACCTTGCGGAGCTGACGGTTGAAGCCCTCGATGGCATTCGTGGTGTAAATGAGTTTTCTCAGCTCTTCCGGGAACTTGAAATAGGTGCTGAGATTCGCCCAGTTTGCCTGCCATGACTGTGAGATTTTAGGGTATTTCTTATCCCATTTCGCTGAAAAATCTTCAAGTGCTGTCAAAGCCGAATCCTCATCCGGCGCGGCATATACTGCCTTCAGATCTGCCATAAGTGCCTTGATATCCTTGTACGAAACATATTTGCTTGAATTGCGCAGCTGATGGATAATACAGTTCTGTATGTCTGTTTTCGGATATACGGCGTTGATTGCATCGGCAAAACCGGTCAGATTGTCCGTGCAGGCGATGAAAATGTCGTCCACACCGCGATTTCTCAGG
>CALCRH010000010.1 GCA_937894515.1 uncultured Clostridia bacterium
AGATCGGTATTTTCTATCTTAACGGCGAAACGTATATCAAGGAACTCGGCAAAGGGTGCTTGATTTCACATAATAAGACGTATAAGCCAATTGCGTTTGGAAAAGATGATTCGTTTTTGTGCTATGGGAGGGTTATTAAGTGATTTCTCCCCCCGCTTCGCGGAATGTGCATACGCAAAGATAACCTTTAATAACCTATCTGTTTGCGTTGACCGTTGATGAAGAAACGAAAAATAAAGAATTCGCTGCTTGAAAATGCTTTTTACTGTTTCTTAGCCGGTATTTATGATATAATGATAGAGGGGAGATAATTATGCAGAGAAAAGCAAAAGACGCAATTATCACAGTAGTGATTATAATAGCAACATTTTTTGTGAATCTCCTGATTCAGAAGCTTTTTCAGACGGATGTTCTGATTCCTATGGTATCCGTGCTCGGCGTTTTTCTGATTGCTTTTTTGACTCAGGGATATTGCTGGAGCATCGTTGCATCTGTTATCAATGTTGCAGCAGTAAATTTCGCGTTTACTTACCCTTACTATGCTTTTGATTTTTTTGTTCATGAAAGCATTTCTTCTGCGGTTGTCATGCTGATCGTTGCAATCATGACCGGCACGCTGACAACGAAAATCAAGGAACATGAAAACGTGAGATCATGCGGGCAAATCTGCTGCGGGCTATGTCTCATGATATCCGGACGCCGCTGACGGCAATCTATGGAGCAACCTCCACCGTCATCGAAAATTACGATTCTCTCACAAAAACACAGCAGTTGAAGCTTTTGGACGATGCGCGAGACGATGCCGAATGGCTGATCCGCATGGTTGAAAATCTGCTGTCTGTCACGAGGATAGACGGAGGAAGGGTGCAGGTAACCAAAACGCCCACTGTCTTGGAAGAACTCATTGACGCCGCCGTTGCAAAGTTCAAAAAACGTTACCCGCAAGCGCCGCTAACCGTTACCGCGCCTGATGGCTTTATCATGGTCGCAGTTGATCCGCTTCTCATTGAGCAGGTTCTGATCAATCTTTTGGAGAACGCCGTGCTTCATGCCGAAGGAATGACCGAATTGCGTTTAGCCGTATCAGAAGCTGAGAACAGCGTGGCTTTTGAAATCACAGATAACGGATGCGGGATCCCGGAAGCCATTATGGATCGTCTTTTTACCGGCGCAATCAGCAGTGAGAGGCCATCGTCGGATGCACACAGGAATTCCATGGGAATCGGACTATCCGTATGCACCGCTATCATCAAGGCGCACGGAAGCACAATCACGGCAGAAAACCGTAAGGACGGCGGCACACGTTTTCGCTTTATACTGAGGAAGGAGAATACGGAAGATGGGGAATAATAAGTACAAGGTGCTGATTATTGAAGATGACAGAAAAATCAGCAGCTTCATTGAAACGCTTCTTGAGACCAACGGATATTCCGCCTTGTGTGCCGGTAAGTGCGCACAAGGGCTTCTTCTCTTTGCTTCTCACATGCCGGATCTTGTGATCCTTGATCTGGGATTGCCGGACCGGGATGGACTGGAGTTTATCCGGGAGATTCGTAAAAACAGTGTTGCTCCGATCATCGTGCTGTCTGCCAGAACCACGGAAAACGATAAAATACAGGCGCTGGACCTGGGCGCAAACGACTATGTGACCAAGCCCTTCAGCACCGGAGAGCTGCTTGCCCGTGTAAGGGCGGTTCTTAGAACGACCCGTCACGGCACGCAGATGAGTGCCGTCCCCGGAGGCGTTTTTCGGTTGGGTGAACTTATCATCGACTATGACAAGAGGCTTGTGACTGTCTCCGATTCGACTGTGGATTTTACGCAGACAGAGTATAATATCCTTGCCCTGCTTTCCGAGCACGCAGGAAAAATGATGACTTACACATCCATCATCCGGGGAATTTGGGGAAGCTGTGATTCTGGCAGTGTGAAAAAGCTGCAGGTAAACATGGCAAACATCCGAAAAAAGCTCGGTACAAAGCCGGGAGAGTATGCTTATATCGTCAATGAATTGGGCGTCGGCTATCGGATGCTGAATGAAGATGATATGTAATCAGATTGAAATACCGGCTAAGACACGGTAAAGAAGCCTTCCGCTGCGTTGACGGGAGCCTTTGTAATCGGTAAAATATAAATGACTTGACAGTCAATTTGAAATTGGGAGGATGATAAACTCATGGACGAAGACAGTAGCGAGGACGCGAACTGTAGCAACTTTATATGGTATTTGAGATTTGGAGCATACCTGCGCTGCATTCGGTTCAGCAGCGGGCATGCTTTTTTGCGCTTATAAAACAAATTACAAATCTCATAAACATAGAAAAGGAGTTACATATCAATGACCAGTACATATATCATAATCATGGCGGTACTGATTCTGCTGTCTGCCTATTTTTCCGCAACGGAAACCGCATTCTCTTCTCTAAACAAAACCCGAATTAAGACACTTGCTGAAAAAGGCAACCGTAAAGCAAAACTTGCCTGCAAGCTTTCTGAGCAATACGACAAGTTGATCTCTACCATTCTGATCGGCAATAACATTGTGAATATTGCCACGGCCTCTATCGGCACCATGCTCTTTGTAAAAGTATACGGTGACATAGGAGCCACCATCTCTACTATTGTAATCACCGTTGTCGTTCTGATTTTTGGCGAGATTACCCCGAAGAGCATTGCGAAGGATTGTCCTGAAAAGTTCGCCATGTTTTCCGCTCCGTTTATTCATCTTCTGATATGGCTGCTGACTCCGCTGAACTTCGTTTTCTCCATGTGGAAGAAGCTTGTGTTTAAGCTTCTGAAGCTGGAAAACGATTCACGAATGTCACAGGAAGAACTTCTGATGCTCGTGGAAGAAGTACAGCAGGACGGAAGTATTGACAAAAACGAAGGCGAGCTTCTCAGAAATGCCATAGAATTTACGGAACGGGAGGCCGAAGACATTTTGACACACCGGGTTGATTTGGAGGCTGTACCGGTCGAAGCTACGAAAGAAGAGATCGCTCAGGCTTTTTCCGAATCACGCTTTTCCCGTATTCTCGTTTATGAGGAAAGCATAGATAACATCATCGGCGTGATTCATCAGAAGGATTTTTACGATCACGGCGGGATTTCTGCAAAAGCGCTCCGCGAACTGATCTCTCCGGTGATCTTTGTCATGCAAAACGAAAAGATCAGCAGCCTTCTTCGCCAATTACAGAAAAACAAGCTCCATGTATCGGTGGTGCTGGATGAATACGGCGGAACCTACGGCATGGTGACCATGGAGGATATTCTGGAGGAGCTGGTGGGTGAGATCTGGGACGAGCATGATGAGGTGTGTGAGACCTTCCGGGAAATCAGCCCCGGCGTGTACCGCG
>CALCRH010000011.1 GCA_937894515.1 uncultured Clostridia bacterium
ATTCGATCTCTCATATTCATTACTCCCCGTCACCGGATCAGCACCCGGTTGCTGGGAGCCTTTCTATTTGTAAACAATTTATGAGTTTTCCCGAACCTCTTGACAGAATGGTTTATTCTGAGTAAACTATAAACAAGGTTTATTTCAAATAAACCCAATGGAGGTTTTTATATGGCACAGATCGAACTTGGCGAAGTGCAGGAAGCATTCGCCCATATCGTATGGGAGCATGAACCGGTCGGCTCCGGTGAACTCGTGAAAATTTGCGAAAAGGAGCTGAACTGGAAGAAGCCCACCACCTATACCGTCCTGCGGAAGCTCTGCGAAAAAGGGCTTTTTCAGAACTTGAACGGCACAGTCACATCCGTGATCTCCCGCGAGGATTTCTATTCGGCAAAGAGCGAACGATTTGTCGAGGACACCTTTGATGGCTCTCTTCCGGCGTTTATTGCAGCCTTTATCTCGCACAAGAATCTGACCGCAAAAGAAGCGGAAGAAATCCAAAAGATGATAGATACCTTCAAGAAGGAGGGCTGATCATGTACGATTTTTTTGTCAAGCTCCTCAACATGAGTCTTGCAGCAAGTATAATTATCTTGGTGATCGTCGTTTTAAGACTATTGCTGAAGAAAGCGCCAAGGAATATCATCTGCTTTTTGTGGGTGCTTGTGGCTCTGCGGCTCATTTTGCCGTTCAGTATCCAAAGCAATCTGTCGGTTTATAATATGATGCCGTCATCTGCTGGCACGCAAGGACAGATTGAGTATTTCCAATACAACGGCAAGACCGAAAAGCCCGAAGTGGAATTTTCCGTGCCTGCTCTCGTGGATGACAACGCGTCTCCCGATAGTATGACGGTCGGTGAACACACATCCGATCTTTACCTTCCGACTGTTATCAGTATCTGGCTTGCCGGAGTATGCGGGATGCTCCTCTATGCGATAGGCAGTTATTTATATCTGAGGAAAAAGGTAGGTGCATCAATACCACGGCGTGAGGGGCTCAAGATGTCCGATGACATATCCACGCCCTTTATCCTTGGCATTTTGAAACCCGTGATCTATATTCCATCCGGTATGGATGAGAAAACATTGAATCACGTCATAGCCCATGAGGAAGCGCATATCAAACGCAAAGATCATTGGTGGAAGCCTCTCGGATATTTTCTGCTTACTGTTTACTGGTTCAACCCGATGATTTGGCTTGCCTATGTCCTTCTTTGCCGTGATATTGAAATGGCCTGCGATGAAAAGGTCATTCGGGATATGGACAAGGGCAGTGTTGCCGCCTATTCTCAAGCACTTTTGGATTGCAGCATTCCCCGCAGAAGGATTGCCGCCTGTCCGCTTGCCTTTGGCGAGGTGGGCGTAAAGGAAAGGGTTAAAACTGTGCTGAACTATAAGAAACCTGCATTTTGGATCATCGCCGTTGCTGTTGTGGTTTGCATTGTGGTTGGTGTGTGTTTTCTGACGAATCCCGCCGCAAACCGTTATTATCCAATGACAGGGCATAGCATATCTGATCTTGAGCCGAACCAAATTGTGGAATGGATTGCGAAACTTGAAAAACTGAACGATGCCGCCGACCTGAATACGAATAGTGATAATTTCGATATTCTGTTGACATCTGACTTTGATTTTCAAAATGCACCTGCCATACGATATTATTTCACGGAAAAACGTCAGGTGTACTGCGGTCAATTACGAATGTTTACCGATGAAAATCGGTACTTTGCAACAAAACGGACAGAATGGGCTGAACAGAACCGAACTTATAAATTGCAAACATATTTAGAGGCCTTGAAGTATCTTCCTCAGGAGCAGATAAGGCTGTTGTCTCCGAATGCAGACAGTTATTCCGTGATGATTGCTGATGGTGGTAGCCTGGAAAACAATGCGAGAACGATTTCATATACATCAACCGGGGTATGTAGTAGTGACGGTTGGCAAATCCATCT
>CALCRH010000012.1 GCA_937894515.1 uncultured Clostridia bacterium
CAAGTTCTACCTGAGAGTTCAAGTCTCCGCCGTTGTCTTTTACGTTGTTGAGACCCTTTTCAACGATCTCAGCAACATATTTTGCTAACACTTTGGACGCTTCCGCACTATCAATAGGCGCAGTTTGAGAGAGCTTGTCAGTCGCGGCAAGCTCTGAATCCAGACCTTTATTTATTAATTGTTCGTAAAGTCCATTATGTAGCATAATAAATCTCCCTTTGCACTATTACAAACTGTAATAGTATTCTTTGATTTTTTGCGCCATCAGCTTTCTCCTTGCCTCAAGGAAAGCCGGGTAGTCATTATGATTCATATTGCAAACTTCAAAAGGCACACAGTTTGCTTCAAGATTCTTCTTTAACTGCTCAGAATCAGTTATTGAACCGCAGGTAATAACCTTTGTATCGCATTGAGTCAATGCCTCTGCAAAATATTCGCACGGAGCCTTCTTTCCGATAGACTTATTAACCTGAGTATCAAGATAAGCGTAGTTTGCATCTTGGTTGTAGAGATTCTTATCATATCCGTTGGATTTCAGATACTCTTTCGGGAATATATGGTGAACATCTCCAGCAAGTTCAATTAAATATCTCACAGAGATATTGTTTGATAGTAAGGACATATCGTTGTTTGCAACCTGAGCAGCAAGATAAACAAGATATGTCGGATTAATTGTTGACGTATACGCAAGATCTTGAACAACAGCAACATTCCAAAAGTTATCAGAAAGTGTTGCCGCTTCAATGTTTTCGAGCGTTTTTACAACACCAATTTCGTTTATTTGTCGAATATCACTATAGAACTTTGTTTCGGGTGAACTACTGTATCTGCCGGTAAGTACAGAAAGAACATACCACCTTTGAACAATACCTTTGACTTCTCCAACGGATACTTCCTTGCGCTGTATTAGCATAAGATACAAAGCGTAAGCAAAATCCAAAGCCATTTGCGAATTGACTAACTTGTTTGAAATAAAACCTGCGCTCTTAATTGCAATCATAAACTGAGTGAAATTGTACTCATTCATAACATTGAGAACGCCTTGTTTTAGTTTCGCATAAGTATCCTCGGTAATTTCAATTTTATATTCTCTTGTTTCGAAATCTCTGCCCGACAGTAAGCTTACCAAATCTGCCAATTTGGCTCTGGGATACATGTGCATAAAGGCGACGCGCAATATGTCGTCACAGTCTGGATCATAAACTGTTTCTTTATCATCTTTCAGCCATGCGATTTTGTTATAGTATTCAGATTCGATGAACTCGTTATCGTTCTCCTTTATGTAATCAAAGAAGGTTGGTTCGACAGCAAGATGCGCAAAATAGTCAATAGCCTTCCTCAGCATATTTCCGCCAAAGCTTTCATCTGCTGCGATTTTGGACATGACAAAGTCGCCTTGACTCAATGCAGTTCCCTTAGAATTGATCCGAATAAAGATATCTGTGACAATATCGATATCCAAGTTTTCTGATAGTTCAATTACGCCAATTAGTCTGTTCCCAATACCTCTTAAATTTGTAATTACCTTGTCCAAAGTTTCGGGAGCCATTTCCGGGTTTTCAGCACAGTATTTTTGAATAAAACTATACACTGAAAAATCGTTCTTAAATACTTCTGCAATGTCCGGAATCCATTTTTTGCCTTTCAAGTGGCTTGGGTCTTGGACGGCAAATATTTCGGCATCCTTGTCTTCTGATAATGCTTCAAATGGATTGAATGCTATTTTTACTCGTTCTTTTCTGTAGTTGCTATTAACAACGGGAATCCCAGAAATTGCTGTCATAAGTGCTGTCACGCGCTGCTGTCCATCAATTAAAATTTTCTTACCCGCCGAAATAGTGCCATCTTTCAGTTTTACATTTGGATTTTTCCAAATAATCAAATAGCCTGTAGGATATCCCTTGTACAACGAATCCAGAAGGTCTCTGACTTGAGTTTTCTTCCAGACAAACGGTCTTTGAATTTCAGGGATTGCAATGTCTCCGGATGCAATTAGTCCCAATATCGCACTAACGCTCAATGAATTAGGGTTGTATTTCTCAACTTGCATATCAATTCTCCTTTATAATGCGTGAGGATAGATTTTTTCCAACAATGCTTTTCTTTCTTTCCAGTCCGGCATGAACATCGCTAATGTTTGATAAAACTGTCTTGAGTGATTAGGTTGAAGAAAGTGCGTAAACTCATGAACAACAACGTACTCTATGCACGATAATGGTGCTTCAATTAGAGCAATATTAAATGTTAATACTTTTCTCTTGGGCTGGCAGCTTCCCCAACGAGATACCATATTTCGGAATCTGAGTTCTGGGAAGTCAACTTTGTATTTCTGGAATTTTGGATAAACAGATGTGCATACTTCCTGTAATGTAATTTGGCACTGCTGTTTTATCCACTTATCCATTGTTCGCTTCTTGATATCGTAATTTGTTGTGTCTTTGACTTTCAGATGAATAAACGCTCCGTCAGAGAACACTTCGTTTTTTGAAGCGGAACTGACTTTCAATCTCAATTCATGGCCAAGAATTCTAAAACATTCTCCATCAACATATTCTTTTGGCTTTGGAATATATTTCTGTTGTTCTTCATAGTGGTCAAGCGCTTTCAAGATGTATTCGGATTTTGAGGTCAAAAAATCTTCGATTGTGGCTTCCGCGACCAAATGATTCGCTGAAACAAAAACACTTTGGTCCGGTTTTATTCTCAGATTTAGGTTTTTGACATTCTTTCTCTCAAGATCGTAGCTAATCGTTCGCCCATTCAATACTATCTGCTTAATCATGGAATCTCCTTAACGCTACCGTTATTACATTTTCGATCACTTTATCTATCGTGTCGAAGTCAATAACAAACCCTTTATCCTTTTCAAGCTGATAGAATAAGTCATCAATATCCTGAGCGATTTTATTGTGAATGTCTTTGTTGCTCTGCCAGTCAACCGTATCATGCTTCTGAATAATCGAAGTGATTTCAAGTGCTATATCAGATACAATATCAATATTTGCATTCAGATCAATCTCATCATCCAAGATTGCGCTTACCACGCCATAGAATGCCTGTGCATGAACATTCCCTTTGACTTTTTCGGGATATACAATATTGGTGGTGCCTTTGCGATAATCAGCCATGATAGACTTCATCTTATCAAGGTATTCCGCCTCCGAAATTACGCGATTTTTGTAATCTTCGAGAGCATCTTTTATACGCTTTGAAAAGCTGTCGTAGTATGCAGGATTCTCATCGTGGTTGACTTTGATGCTCTTTGCCATATGTGACACAATGGCGTCTGCTTTGGAACGTAGAGAACCCAGTTCTTCCAATTCTTTCTCAAGATCATCTTTGTTCAGAATATCAACAGGATTAGTTATCTGTTTGATACCGGAAACAGACAAATGTGTATCGAGCAGATTCTGCATCTGTGCTTCGTACTCACGGTTGTCAATGGCATCAGCATATCTGATTTTTACGCTTCTACGCACCTTGGCATACAAGATAAAGGCAGATTGATACTTTCCAAGTTCTGCTTTTGTAAATGCAGCATAGGTTTTTTCGGAGTTCAACACCATATTAAGCGCACGTCCGAAAACACAAAGAGCATCATAGAATTTTCCGCGGATTTCATCGTCTGCAAGATAAACTTCTATTTCTTCTGTATCATCTTTGTTTTTGACAGGAGCAAAGATATCACAAAGCTGAGAATAACTTTCCCTAAGCCGCGCAACGTATGCCATAACATCGCAGACTGTGCCCTTTATATCTTCTGCTTCAAAATTTTCAAGTCCTGCACCGCTATACATTTCCATTGCGGAATCCAGTTTGCTGATAAGTCCACGGTAATCGACAATTAGTCCAAAGTCTTTTCCGTCAAAAAGTCGGTTTGTGCGGGCAATAGCCTGCAAAAGGCCGTGATCTTTCAGTTCTTTGTCGATATACAGAATCTGCGTACGGGGAGCATCAAAACCGGTCAAGAGTTTGCTGCAAACAATCAGAATATCTATTTCGCCGTCAATGAATTTAGCTTTGAGAGCATCCTCGTAGTCGTCTGCATTTCCATATTGCTGCATCATCTTGTTCCAGAAAGAAACAACGAGATCATCAGAGCTTTCGTCAACTTCTTCCGTTCCTTCACGCATATCAGGAGAGGAAATGACAACGGCAGTTGTTAAATCGCCAAACTGTTCAAAACACTTCTGATAACGAATCGCATCTTTTTTGAAATTGCAGGCAAGCATTGCCTTGAAACCGGTGTTTTTATAACCTTCAAGGAAATGCTGATTGACATCCAACGCAATACGCTTAATACGCGCATCGGTAGATGCAAGACGCTTCATCGTGCTCCATTTATCTCGGAGATCAGCCTTTTGTGCGTCTGTCAGATGCTTTGTTACCTGCGCGAACCAGAGGTCGATATTCTCCTCATCAACATTCTGATCGACGAATCTTCCTTCATAGATCAGCGGAACAATCGCATTATCTTCTACGCCGTCTTTTATGGTATATTTGTGAATCAGCTTGCCGAAACGCTCCATCGTGTTCTTTTCGTTCTTCATAAGAGGAGTTCCGGTGAAGCCAATATAACATGCGTTGGGGAATACAGTACGCATCTTCGCCGCAAGAGAGCCATAGTTGGAACGGTGGCTTTCATCAACGAATACAAAAATATCTCTTGATTTATTCTTCAATCCACAGCTCTCAACCGTGTTGAACTTGTTGATAATGGAAGTGATAATATCTGCAGATCCAGCGTTGATAAGTTCTAAAAGATGCTTACCGCTTGTCGCACGTGCCGGCTTTAAGCGGGTGTGGGCAAAGGTTTTGGCAATCTGCTTATCGAGTTCTTTTCGGTCGGTAACAATCACAACACGCGGATTAAGGCTCGACATGGTTTCGAGAATATACTTTGATACCATAACCATTGTGAGCGACTTTCCGCTGCCCTGTGTATGCCAAATAACGCCACCGGTCGAATCCTTTTGGTCAAGTCCGTCAATGCGTTTCATAGCATTCTCAACCGCAAAGAATTGCTGGTGACGGCAAATCTTTTTGATGTTGCTGTCATACAAAATATAATCGTGAATAAGCGTCAAAAAACGCTTTTTATCAAAAAGCGAAGCCGCAACACGGTCTTGCTCTAAAATGCGACCGTCGGGTGAACATTTTTCGCAAATTTCTTTTTGCCAATCAACATCATCCTCACGCCATTCAACAAAATAATCCGCCGTTGTTCCGCAAGTTCCGTAAACAACCTTGGGGTTTCTTCCCTTCTGCTTCGTTGGCTTGGCGTCTGAGCGAAGAA
>CALCRH010000013.1 GCA_937894515.1 uncultured Clostridia bacterium
ATAGCGCTTCTTCCCGCAAACTATGACATGTGGACCATCACCGGTGTCCAGACGGAGCCCTTCCCGGAGAATCTCCACAACCCCTGGACCTCCCTTGTCTGGGAGGCAATCCACAAGAACGGCGGCGGTGCCGACTACCTCTCGGAGAACGTCATCCACGACGCGGCCGTGCGCAAGGGCAAGCTCTGCTACGGTCCCAAGGAGTACGCCAATCTCTTCATGGTCGGCGTTGAGGGCACGACCAGGGAGACCCTCGTGAAGCTTCTTGAGTTCGTCAGGACCGGCGGCCGTGTGTTCTGTATCGGCAACTATCCTTCCAAATCTCTTGGACTCAAGGACTTTGAGCAGCGCGATGAGGAAATCAAGACCCTGGTGGAGCAGCTCAAGGCATATCCGAAGAATTTTATCCTGCTGGAGAAGCCCGCGGACGGCAAGTATCTCGAGTGGTACAAGGACGTGATGGTGCAGTACAGCCTGCCTCACGCAGTCACGGTAACCAACCCCGACCGCTTCCTGCTCCAGAACCACTACATCACGGATGACAAGTCCGACATGTTCTTCTTTGTCAACGCGCACATGAGCGAGGCCCGCGAGACCGATCTCGTCTTCCCTTCATCGATCACTTCCGGCAAGACGGCATGGCTCTATGATGCCAACACCGGCACCCGCTCACGCCTTACTCTCACCAAGGGCCGCATCCACGCCAAGATAGGACCTTCGCAGAGCTGGTTCATAGTCTTCAACAGGGAGAAGGGAGGCAGCGAGTGGAAGGAGGTGCCGGAGAACGGTGCGGGAATGCGCACCCTCGAAGGATGGAAGCTCTCTTTGCATCAGCCTCAGCTCGACTGGACCAGGACGACCGAGATGAAGGAGCTCAAGGACCTCAACTTCGTCGGCAACATGGAAAGCCGCGATTTCCTGTCCGGCAGCTACGACCTGGTCGTCTGCGACGGCTTCAGCGGCAACGTGCTCTTAAAGACCACCGAGGGCACCGCGCTGGAGCTCCTCAAAAAGATCAAGAAGGACATCTTCTCCCGCGTCTCGTACAAGATCGGCGCGTTCTTCATGCGGAAGATGTTCGCCGAAGAAAAGGAAATGATGAACTACCAGAACTACGGCGGCTCGCCGCTTCTGGGCATCTCCCGGATCATTATCAAGGCGCACGGCAGCGCGAAAGCGGTCTGCATCGAAAAGAGCGTCGACCAGGCCTACCGGATGGCCAAGGCCGATCTGAACGAGAAGACCTACGAGGCCCTCACCCGGGCCGGCTATCAGAAATAACTCAAGGAGGAACGAACCATGTTCGAGAAAGTACAGGCCTTTCTGGCCAAGCAGCTGCGGAAGGACGCTTCCCTGATCACGATGGAGGCCCGCATCAAGGAGGATCTGGGCGCCGACTCGCTGGACGTGCTGCAGCTTCTGATGGAGATCGAGGAGGAGTACGACATCACCGTGCCCGACGAGAAGCTGGCGGATTTCCAGACCGTCGGCGACGTGGTGGCCTTCCTGGAGACGCTGTGATTTTTCCTGTCAGGGACAAAAAAAAGCCCGCTGAATCAGCCAGGTGCGGGCAAGGATGTTTTTTATGCAGAATATGGGTGCAGTCTCGAAAGAGACTGCACCTTTTCCTTTTACAGTGCGGATTATCGCAGCAAAAGCAGCGACCACGGCTGCAATAATCGGTTTGCCAATGAGCAATATTTTGCCAATATGCTTCTTTTCAGTGCTTATTCTCCCATTGTCACATGGACAACTGCATCCGCGCAGCCCCGCAGGATTTCATCTGTCAGAACTGCTCCGTTTGTCAGATCCATCGGCATTCCGTTGACAGTCGATGCCTTCACACCATGCTGCACATGGTCGGGGTTTTCTACCCGAATGGTCAGATGGCAACCCCGGTAGATTCTGTTAACGCCGTAGCTCTCCCATTCCGCCGGGATGGTCGGATCGATGAGCAAGCCCTTGAGTGTGGGACGGATGCCAAGGATGTACTGAGTTGCCACTACATCCATCCATGCGGCCGTTCCGGTCACCTGAGAGACGCAGCCCCAGCCGCATTTTTCGTTTGCAACGCCCAGCATGGTGGAGCAGTAGGCATAGGCCTCCGATTTGTACCGATCAACGCCCAGCTTTTGAATCACAGACTGGGGCATGACCTGCTTGTAGTACTGCCATGCACGGTCGCCACGGCCCAGCAATGCTTCTGCCATAATTGCCCAGCAGTTGGCCTGAACGAAAATGCCGCCGTTTTCGGAATAACCGGCAGGCAGACCGTTTGCCATTCCTGCCTCATGAGACGGCCAGCCCGGGAAGCCGGGAGTGTTCAGCAGCAAACCAATGCCGGTGTCCAGTTCTTTCCCCGCGCTGTCCATGGCGTGGAGATTGCGCTCCCGATTGCCCGCGCCGGAAATCACCATCCAACTCTGGGTGTTCAGCCAGATCCGCATATGCTCGGCGGTGTGACTGCCCACAGGATTTCCGTCATCATCCAGTCCGCGCAGATACCAGTCGCCATCCCATGCATATTTTTCGAGGGCTTCCTCCTGTTGGTGGATTCTGGCAGCAAACTTTTCTGCCAACTCTGACTCTCCCCGAAGCTTTGCCATTTCGATCATCTGCCGCAGAGCGTAAATAAGCTGCTGGGAAACCATGATGCTTTCGCCCTTGCCGCGCCGTCCGAAGGGACCCAGGTGATCGTTCCAGTCGCTGAAGAGAATCAGCGGCAGACCATGATCGCCCAGGTGCTTTTCTGTAAAGTCGATGCTCAAAAGCAGATGCTCCCAGAGGCTTGCGCTGCCGGTATGGTTCACATTGTCCGCAGCAAGGAAGGGAATCTGCCGATCCAAAATGGATGCATCACCGCTCTCCGCAAGGATCGCGTAAGCCAGATATACCAACCAAAGGTGGTTATCGGAGCGGGTAATATCCTGGGCGGGTGTCCGCTCCTCCGGCCACATGATATGCACCGGGTGACCGTCCTCGAACTGCATGGATGCAAGGTATTCCAGCATTTCGTATGCCCATTCGGGTTTTCTGTAAGCCTGGGCCAGCATATCCTGCGCGCTGTCCCGGAAGCCGATACCCCGGACACCGGAGGCAGAAGAACTGATGGAGCGGGAATACCGGGCGGTATGGACGCACTGCAGCGGATTCCAGGTGTTGATATTGCGCATTGCTTCCGCATCCGGGATCTGACATTGCAGAACGTTCAAATGCTCGTGCCACCAGCCGCAGCACTTGGCAAACTGCGCCTCAACGGCACCTTCCGTGCGTAATGCGGCAAGGGTTTTCCCGGTTTCGGCAACTGCGTTTTCGTAATTGGAGAGAGCACCCGGGGTAACACCCAGATAATAGTGAAGCGTCTTTCCATTTCCGGCTCCCACGCAAACATGGCTATGCAGCGCACCGCAGGGTTCGCCGCCGTTCAGGTCTGTATTGGATAGTGTGCCGTTTTCCACTTCTACGGGATTCCGCTCGTCCCGGTAATTGCCGCAGAAGCAGTCCCGATTGCAGCAGAAAGACTCTGTTTTTTCACTGGAACCGAAATAGACCAGTGGAGATTCACCGGCACGGGGGTGCATCCAGGCGGTGTAGGCATAGGTGATGGCATGCAAGCTCTCATCGAAAACTGCCCGGGTATTCCACTTGAGGTAATATCCAAGGGTGTTTTCCTCCTTGGCAAGGAACTGGGAAAGCTCCACATAGGCATATACATCACAGGAAATCTCTTCGCCGGTTTCGTTTTTAAGCGTTACATCCCA
>CALCRH010000014.1 GCA_937894515.1 uncultured Clostridia bacterium
GAACGGTGCAAAGTCGATACCGTATTTCTGTGCTATCCGGTTAAAGGAGCCGATGTTATCGTTGGTGACTTCGATGCTCTGCATCCCTTTATTCTGCGCGGCAAGCTGTTTGACGGTCATTTTGCCGCTGGGCGCGGTATGCTGCCTCTTTTGGTATTCCTGCATCAGTTTAGAAAGCGCCTGACGCAGCTCGCGCTCGGAGAGCTTGGCACAGCCCTCAATTAAGACGACGATGCGATGCTCCACTTCTTCCTGCATAGTATCACCTCATTTCTTTGTCACGACCTTCCCACTCCCGTTCCGACCTTGCGCCGACCACGATACAGCAGTAGAGCGCAAACGCATTGAAAACAGCGATTACGCCCAAAACGATCAGGATGATCTTCATTATTATTCCGCCCAATCCAGGATGAAAGCGACGGTCAAGACCTGTTCGCCGTTTACTGCCGTGGATACCGGGGACACTACCGCGTCATAGGCAAGCGGCAGAGAGGAATCCTTTTCGACATTCCATCCGCCGCCTACCTCCAATGCTTCACTTTCACCGCTGTCAATGGTTTCCGCGCCGTTGATGGCAAAGCCGATCTCGCGGCTGTCCACCTTTTCATCTGCCATGTTGGTGGCAAAGGGTACGATAGTCCAGCCGTTTGCCGATGTCAGCTCTACGTCGATAACGGAAACGGCGACAGTGGAATGGTTTGTAATGCCTGCGTTATTGGCAGAGAATACGTTGCCGTTTTCGTCCATAACAAGCGGCATGGATGCCGGAACGGTCACGGAGAAAGTACGCATATCGTATCCGCACTCGTCACAGAAGCCGTTGCCGTCACCGTCTGCATGGACGTGTTCCTTTTCCACGGCGGCAACCGTAATCGGCTTGGTAGAATAGCTTGCCACATTGCTCCAATATCCGTAGGTCTTATACAACAGCGTACCGTTGGTGGAAAGATAGACCGTGCGGCAGTAGATCGCCTTGAAGGTAATTGTTACCGGCTCGGTGTAGGTGAAGTTTACGCTGTATTCCTTGTCTTTCAGATTGAGGTAGCTTTGCCGCATATTCTTGTCATACGCCGCTTTCAGATCAACCGTATGATATAGCTTGCCATTGAGATAGATTTCATATTTCTCCGGCATGGTACACCAATAGTTATAGGTAAACGGGATGACAGAGGAATCTTCGTAGTGCGTGTCCTGAAACTTGATCGTTACGGTATCGCCCACCTCCGGGGTGGTGTTGCTGACGGTCAGCTTGATCTTGCTTGAATGGGTGGAAGTCACCGTTTTCGATGCGGCGAATGCCGTGACCGGCAAGAGGGCGCAGACCATAAGACAGGCCAGCACCGTGGACACAAGGCGTTTGGAGAGTTTGATTTTCATAGGTTCACCGCCTCTCAGTTCACGATGGAGATCGTGATGATAACGTGCGCGGCTTCCACATCGGATGCGTTGGGAGCATCAGAGGACACCTTGGCAAAGTAGGTCAATGCCTGTGTGCCGCCTGCACCGATGGCAGGGAATGCCGCTTCGCTGATTGCCAGCCTGCCCGCCGCCTTGGTCGTGCATCCGTTGATTTTCAGAGCAATCGTTTTTGCCCCGGAGAAGCTGTCATAATTACCGACCTTGTATGCGCCGTCCGTTACGCTGATCCCCGTTACCTGTACGGCACCGGTCTTGCTGTTGTTGATGATCTTGGCGTTATCCGCCGTTACCACCACGCCGTTGATGACCTCAACCGGCAGTGACGCAGGAATGGTCACATTGACGGCGCGGTATTCATTGGCAACCGTCAGCGTGACCGGCACGGTGGCTGTGGTATCACTTGCGGCGAAAGCGGTGGTCGCAAAGGCGCATACGAGGGTCAAGGCAAGGAGCAGCGTGAGTATTCGTTTGGATTTCATAATTTCCTGCCTTTCTTACGGCAAAGGGCAGTCCCGCTTTGGGGACTGCCCGCCGTATGTGTTGTTAAAGCGTTCAGAGATTTCCGGTAGCTTAGATGTCCCACTCGACAACGAACACCACATTGGCAATGGTCGCCTCAGTCATGGCGTTGGACAGCGGAGTAACGATAGCGTCATAGAGGACGGACACGCTGTTGGCGCTGGTATTACCCACGCCGGACATATAGCAGCCGGTAGCAGGTGCGGAGATGAGGGTCTGAGTCGAAGCGTTTTTGCTGTCGGTCTTGACCTGAGTGCCGCCGCCGATGCTCATCGCAAAGCCCAGCTTGTTGGAATCGACCTTTTCAGAAGCGAGGGTGGTCTTGTCACCGAAGGCAGTCAGCTTCCAGCCGTTGGCACCGGCAATGGTCACGGTCTTCACGCGCACAGCGCCGTAGGAATTGTTGGTGATTTTGCAGTTGGTCGCGGTAGTCACCGTGCCGTCCTGCGCCATAGCCATGGGCAGAGAGGTCGGAACGGTAACGCTCAGCGCGGTAGCTGCGGGATCGCCGCCGATAGTGCCGTCCTTGGTGGTACTCAGATTGACAGGGGTCGTGCCGGAGCCTCCGGCAGTGCTGATCGTATTATCCTCTGCGGCAAAGGCGGTAACGCACATACAGCAGCACATCGCCACTGCGAGGACGAGGGAAACGATTTTGGAAACATTCTTTTTCATGGTAATAAATACTCCTTTTCAGTTAAAAAATAGATTTTGTTTGGTTTTGTGGTTTTGACCGGATTATTCCAGTACGGTAATGCTGATGATGGCACCGGCACAGCCGAGACTGTCGCCCGTTGTGGGATCGACGTTGTGGAACATCGCCGTACACTCGTAAGTACCGGCAGGAAGATCGGTGGCAAGCGGTGCCGCTTCGATCTTGCTTCCTACGGGGATGCCGCCGGAACGGTAGATTTCCTCGCCGGTATCGTTTCTTGTGATGACAACGATCTGCGGGTAGTTATTGCAGCTTTCATTGACGATCATGAGATTACCGGCAGAGGTGCCGTCCGAAAAGACGGGCGCGGTATTCATCGAAATGTTAATCATACCGGCTTCCACCTTTTCGTTCAGATTATCTACGATGGCATCGAGGTCAGCTTCGTCCCAGCCGCCTTCCACAGCGGCATTATCGAAAAACAGACGGTGCGGTGTCGTATCGTTAGTTCCATCCGCGCCGCAGCTTCTCAGCAGGAGCACAATCAGCACGACGACGATCAGGGCAAGCACGGTGATGATGATATTCCGGCTTGTTTTGCCCTGCTTCGTGTTTTTGTTATTGGTCATTGGATTTTCCTCCGTTTTTGATATTTCCGCAGGTGCGGATATTGATTTTGATGGGTCTGTCGGGGATATTCACTAAGGCGGTATCACCCGATGCCGCAGAAACAGTCTGTGCATGGCTTAACTCCTTTCCATAACGGGATAGATGCCGTGATCGCACAGCAGATCGTAGAGGAACAAGCGTCCCTTCTGCGTCCAACAGGTGTGCATCCGGCTTGTGCGTTGGTCGATGATGTAGGTGTGGGTCACGGTGTAGCCCTCACCGGCATATTTCTGATACAGCATCCATGTGCCGCCGACGCGGTACTGGATACCCAGCGCATGAAGAATACGGTTCATCTGCGTGGCGGACATTCCGTAGTCCTTGGCGATCAGCGTGATCGGTACGGCGTTCTTTGTCCGCAGGATGATGTCGTAGTAGGACACCTTCGGCTCCATTTCCCGAATGATGCCGCGCTGTATTTCATTTTTCGCTTCCAGCTCGGTGCGTTTTTCATGCTCTGCCGCCAGTGCGTTCAGCGCCTGCTCCAGCAGATCGGGATTTTGCAAAAGCTCGTCCGTCGCATAAGCTCCGTGCTTTCGGATGGCAGGCAGGACTTCATCGAACACCCATTTTTCAAAGCGTTCTGCCGAGGGCAGCTTGCTGTGGACGATCAGGCGGTAAACATCACCCTCGGAAATGAAAGAAAACTCCTGAATACCTCCGTGGGAAAGGGCGTCGCGTTTCACGACTCCCTTGCAATGCTGTTGAAGTGCCGCCCTGTGATTTGCGTATCCGAGTGCTTTGGCTATATCCATTCCGCAGAACAGGTACTTGCCGTTTTCTTCGATGATCCTGACCGTGCCAAACTCACTGTCGGCAAAGGACTGTATCGTGGCATTGTCCATGGCTTAACTCCTTTCCGCCCGGTTTCGGGCATAAAAATTGACGGCTTCTCAGCCGCCGTAAAAATCGTGGTTGACCAGCATGGCATAGTGGTTGTCGATGGTGGATACCACGTTGAACAATGCCGCCATGAGGTATGCCTTGGTGTTAAAGACGCGGGTGGTGTTTTCCTTGATACCGTCCAGCACCTTCTCGATATGCTCGGAGGTGATCTTTCGGAAACGCTCCTGCACATACTCCGTTGGGTATTCCGCATCGCGCCCCAGCTTGATCGTCTGACTGCGGTTCATAGTGACCTCCACCATGATCTCCAACAGCTCATTCAGTTGACGGCGGTCGTAACGCTCCAAAAGAATGTCGT
>CALCRH010000015.1 GCA_937894515.1 uncultured Clostridia bacterium
TCTCCACACGTACTTTTTCATGTTCCTTGATTTTGGTTGTCAGCGTACCGGTCATGATCGCAACAATCAGCATGACGACCGCAGAAGAAATGCTTTCATGAACAAAAAAATCAAAAGCATAGTAAGGATAAGTAAATGCAAAATTAACGGCAGCAACATTGATTACAGATGCCGCGATACCCCAGAAATACCCCTGTGTCAGAAAAGCAATCAAGAAAACGCCGAGTACAGACACCATAGGAATCAGCGAATCTGTCTGAAACAGAATTTGGATGAGAAGATTGATAAAAAAAGTGACCGCTAATATGGATAATGTGATGATAGCATCTTTTATTTTCCTCGGCATAATAATCCCCTGTATAATTATATCATGAGCTTCGGCAAAGAAACGGTAAGGAATCAAGCTAATTCGTCCCAAACGCATGATCCTCGTTTTGTGATGGCTTGTAAGGAAATGAAGCTGTGATATTGAGAACGTATAGAAATCCGCCGCCGCGACGTACCTTCTATCGTTCAAACCCCAACAGAATCTCTTTCGGCAGATTCTCGTCTTTACATTTCATTACGAACCGGATTACCATCGTAAGCATTACCTAAATTGCTTGTGGGTATCCATTTTTGGAATATCATTCAATCACGCTCCTTTGTCAAATTATCATTTGTTTTACTGCTTCTTAAAAATCCAACAAGGAAAATCAACAAGCCAACAGGCATAAGACAAATGGAGACACCGCCGAGTATTGAGCCGCTATTTCCGGACAGCGCTGCACACCATATAGCCAACAGCAGAATTACAATCCCTAACAGCATAATTTTTGTGTTCTTCATGTTTCAAACTCCTTCACCAGCATACAACCACACTCCTTTGCCAAAGTTCTTTTTTCTTATTAGAACTGAATAATGTGAGCGATATAATCTTTAGTTTGTGAAATGTTGCCCTAATATGTTGTTAATCAGCTGAAGCAGTTCATATTGTACGTTAGAATAATAGCAGTTCGATTCGTCATCTATAGTAATTCGGATTCTATTTCCCATAACAGCTATTGCATATGTATGATTCTCCGTTTTTAATCGGATAAACGGGAAAGAATTTGATCCTGGGGCTGAATCTCTGATTATAGGTGAACAGTGTTGGTAACATCCTCGTTCCAATATACTGTATAATTCATCAACTGCTACGGGATCATCAAAAACGCCTTGTAGATTCGGATTATTGCCTTCATCAACAAATGCTTCAGAAATATCAGCTCCAATCAACTCAGACAGCCCAATTTGACTACAATCCATAATCTGCTGGTGCCTCAACCCGATTATTGAAACGATATTAATGATAATTGATGCAATAAAACATACTACAAGTAGTAGTGTGGATGCTCTAAGCTTCTTTTTCATTCCTATACCTCCGCATTGAAATTAGAAACCTTTTGCTTTTCTATTCATACTGATACCTCCGTAAATATACCAGCATAGCTCCGGAGCAAAATGCCCCGAAGCTATGATGCTTGTCATAGAAGATTGCGTCGTTTTATTCGACATCATTATAGACCTCTATGCCGATAATCTTTACGATCGTCCCCTCGATATAATCATCCTCGATAACGGCTTCAGGGTTAATTCTATGCACTTTCTCAATTCTATACAGAATAGCATTATATGCAATCGTACCACCATCTTTCAGGTGCATAGGAATTGGTATTAGTAAAATGACTGCAAGTAAAATACATACGCCAATTATTACTTTCTTCTTCATATAATCACGCTCCTCCATTACTCTGCGGGTATGTTTTTGTCAACAAGTTCGATACTTTCAATAGTAATTACCGATTTATCATTTCTCTTTTCCAGTTGTATAGAGTCATAAATAACGACTACACTATCGCCTTCTTTTAGAGCATTACTGTATATCTCGGAATTACATACTATTTTTTCATATACAACAAAAGCAGTTGCCCCTTCAGGAAGGTTGTGATCTCCGGCAGTGATTTCGACAATACATTGATTAGAATCGATAATTTCAATAACATTTCCCACAAATTTTCCGGATAATGGATCTTCGCTTTTATGATGAAGACTATTCTCGATTGTCAATGCACCTATGACCATGAGGCACAGGCAGGCCGCCATCGCACCCCACTTAACCCAGGTGTTCTTTTTCTTTGTCCTCTTGTACTCAATAGCACCGGAAACAAGATCATCGTCAATATAATCCATTGCTTTAGCAATTTTCGGAATACTCATAGTTCAAAACCTTCTTTCTCCAAATAATCCCGCAGTTTATTCCGGGTATGAAACAGCATGGATTTTACCTTGGACTCACTGAACGCATAACGTTCTGCTATATCGCTGACCGAATCGAAAAACCAATACTTGCGGAGAAAGACATTTCGCACATCTTCGCTTTGCTTCCACAGAAAGGCACTGATCAGTTTTCCGAGTTCTTCATCGCTGATCTCCGGCGAGATACCGGAATCAGGTACGGTTTCTTCGATTTCCTTCAACGATAGAATTGCCGCTGTTGTGCGTTTCATGGCGGTTGCCGTCTCCAGTTTTTTCAAAGACAGGTTTCTTGTGATTTTGCAGATAAACGCCTTGAAATTATTGGGACGTGTCGGTGGTATCTTGTTCCACACGTTCAGGTATGTATCATTTACGCACTCTTCGGAATCTTCTCGGTTGGACAGGATATTGACTGCTACGTGCAGACACAGCTTGCCGTATTTATCATCGGTTGCATTGATTGCCTGCTCATCACGGGCAAAGTACAACTCGATAATTTGAAGGTCATCCATGTTGTTCACCTCCCATCATTTGAATCTAAAAGGCCTTTCACCCTATAAGTACGATTTTTTCACGCTCGGTTGCAAGATTTGAGAAAGTTTTTGAAAATTTTTTCTAAAAACGGCAGTCTGGAAGTGGGACTGCCGTGCAAGAACAAATTCAAATTTCTTACTCTTTAATCTTCTTACCGCAATGAGAGCAATACTCTCCATTATCCATAATTGTTTTTCCACAATGAGGGCACTTATTGCTAAACGCTCTTATAAGACCGCAAACAATCATGATGAAAAAACCTGCTGCACCAATATATGCTTCGACAGTAAACTCATAATTTCCATCCAACAACTTTATACCAATAATAGCAAAGGAAATTATAGCAATTCCGAATGAAATCAACGCTCCCCAAGTTGCTGCTTTTTTCATAAGCACCTCCACATTAAATTATAATTTTCGGACTAAAAGTAAATTGATTACAGGCTTTTGCTCACATTCTCAACCATAGCTTTGTACTGATTTTTGACTTCTTCCGGGGACTTAATATTTACCTTACCTCCAAACCCGAAAACCCAGCTGAAAAATACGTGGTTCACTGCAACATTTACTTCCAGTTTGAATGACGTCATATCATAGGCATAGGTCTTAACCCCTGTCCCAAACTTGTCAATAATAGCGTCCATTAAACTGTTATCGCAAATCAGTTCAACATCAGTACGTTCACTGTTATACATTCGGAGCATTCCGTTTATATATTCAGCAATATCAAACCCATCGGGCATAGGGATTGCAACTTCATCAAGGATGCGCGGTGTCTTTGCTATACGATCTATTCTGAAGTTACCAATACCGCCGTGCTTTTCACTGTATCCGACTGCGTAATAATAGTCGCCGTTCCATACAAGCGCATAAGGTGAAAACTTATATGAAGCTCCATCATGCTTCAGTTTTTGCGTTTTCCTTACATCATACTGGAAATACTGAAAACTGATCTTCTTACCCTCATTGATTGCCTGATTGACAGCTTCAATATTGAAATAGATTCTTTCATTCTCTTGCTTGATGCGTCCCTCAGACCAAAGGTTTCTTTTCAAAGACGGACGACTCGACGGAGTGCCAAGAGTGATGATCTTCTCGATTAGTTCATCGCTCTTTTTCTTTGTTATAAACTTGGATGAAGCAACCGCGTCAACAAGCATTTTTAGTTCAGGAAGGTTAAATGTCCTGGCATAGTCGTTCAAATAATACTTTTTGGGCTTTGATTCAATAATTTCAATTTCCATTCCAGACTTGATAAGGAGATCAATATCGGAAGGAATGGTTGTCCGATGGGTTGTCATCCCATACTTATCTTCAAGAATTTGCATCATTTCAGCGTTTGTCAGAGGATGCTCCTCGTCGGTGTCTTGAAGCATCTTCCCTATGTAAAGTAGTCTCAGTTTGCTTTCGTTATCCATAAATCCAACCTCAAACGGATTCAGTCGTTTTCAATTACTTCCATAATATCGCCTATATCGCAATGAAAGATTTTGCACAAGCGAAGCATTATCTCCATGGAAACAAGCCTGTCGTTATTGAGCTTTGTCATAGTATATTGGCTTATCTCAGCAGCCCTTGCAAGCTCGCTCTTCTTCATCTTATTTGCTTTCATCAGTTTCCAAAGTTTATCGTATGATACTGTCATGTGAAGATATCCTCCGTATATAAGTGCCCAACGGGTGGGTTCTGCGAGTAAATATAAAGATACATGATGTATTATAGCACAAGCAAACCGATTTTTCAAGATTTTGGCGAAAGTCGCTTTAATATTCTGCATCAATGTCGATTACAACCGACATAAAAAAGAAAAGCTCCGACACCGAGTACCCAAGTACCCGATGCCGGAGCCGAATTATTACGGAATAAGAACACCGTAACCGAGAATCTCATAGTTGCCAACTGCTCGATGACACTGACGACAACTATCACCGGAGTTGCCCTCTACGGTATAAACGATACCGTTCTCCACTCTCTCAACAATGCCGGTATGATCTGAAAGTCCGTCCTGTGGACCCGACTCGCCGTTAGGACTATCCCAATCATAGAAGATAATCATGCCCGGTGAAGGTGTTTCAGAACCATCAACCCACTGGTTGTGTTCCTTGAACCATGCAACACCGTTTACGCAACCTGCGTATTTCGGACACACGCCGGTTTCGATATACCCGCACTGATCTGCACACCACGACACAAAGCAAGCACACCACTCCACACGACTACCAAAGCCGTACCATGACCAATAAGGCTCACCGCCGACATTGCCAATCTGCGACAATGCCACCTGAACGATCATATCATCAGAACCATAGATGCCGTAAAGCACCGCCAGCCACATAGAGTTATCTACGTTGAGTAGTTCATCAAGTTGTTCGTCTTGATCTGCATTAAAACGATATTGATCTGACATTTGATCCGCCGTTTTATGAGTTACAGTAATATACAGAGTAGTCTTTGTAACCTCTTTTCTTTCCTCCAAAATATTAATTACTAGTTTATATATATGAAACCCATACTAAAAAGGGAATTTCATACCACCGAAACCGCCAAATAGACCACGACCTTTTTTACCACCCATCATACCCGGCATCTGTTTCATCATCTTCTGTGTCTGTTCAAACTGTTTGATAAATCTGTTTACAACAGCTATATCAACACCGGCACCCTTTGCAATACGATGTTTTCTCTGTGGATTAAGAATCTTAGGATTAGTTCTCTCCTTC
>CALCRH010000016.1 GCA_937894515.1 uncultured Clostridia bacterium
GATACGGGAATCCATATTCCCGATGATCGTATCGGCATTATCCTTATAGATCGCCTTTAACTGAGATTGCGCCTGCAAGACAAGGCAGGCGGAGATCTCACGGCTTCGGATGGTTGCCACCAGCTTTTCCAGATTCGGTATCTGACCGATATTTGCTGCTTCGTCGATGAGACATCGGACGTGAACAGGCAGTTTACCGCCATATTCATCATCGGCCTTTTCACACAGCAGGTTAAATAACTGCGTGTAAATCATGGAGATGAGGAAATTGAAGGTCGTGTCTGTGTCCGACATGATGAGAAACAATGCCGTCTTCTGATACCGCTTGTCATTCTTGTCCTCCGGGTGCAGATAAATCTTGTCTCCCAACGTATCAAGCTCCAGTTCATCGTAGGCTGTGATTTCCCGCAGCTCCGCAATGTCAAAGGGAGCAAGACGCGCACCGGCAGAAACGAGAATGCTTTTCAGTGTCTTGCCCGCCGCCAGCTTGAACTTCACATACTGCCTGACGGCAAAGTGATTCGGCTCTTCTGCGGCAAGCTCGTCAAAGAGCTTGTCCACGGGATTTTTGAAGCCTTCGTCTTCCTCACGCACCTCCATGGCGTTGATGAACTCGATCAGCGTGGAGAAGTTCTGTTCTTCTTTCGGCGCTTCATAGTGGATATATCCGATCAGCGCCGTATAGAGCAGGGTTTCCGCCTTCGTCCAAAACTCATCGCCGCCTTTTTGGTCGCCCTTGGTATTGGCAATCAGCGTTGTCACCAGCTTCAAAATGTCCTTTTCGCTGTGGATATACGCAAACGGGTTATAGTGCATCGACTTTTTGAAATTGATGGTGTTCATGATCTTGATGCGATAGCCGTTCATCAGAAGCAGTTTTCCACATTCCGTCACGACGCTTCCTTTCGGGTCGGTCACGACAAAAGAACAGGGGTATTTCTCCGATGTGCATTGCATCAGATTGGGTTTCAGCCAAAAACGGGTTTTACCGCTGCCGGAGCCGCCGATCACCAGCACATTTTTGTTTCGTGCGGTTTTCGGGTCTTTTGGACGGTTATTCATCGTTAAGGATTCCGTCTTTGTCAGAATGACGTTGTTTTCAAACGCCGGATCGACATAGGGCTTGATGTCCTCCGCCGTTCCCCAGCGGGCAGAGCCGTATTCGAGGTTCTTTCTGAACTTCTTGGCGTTTCTGCCTTTGAGATAGACTGCCAGCCGAAGAAGCAGGGCGAGGATAATGCCGACGCAGAGATCGGTGGGATGAAAGCTCGGTGCAAGGGACTGAAACGCAGAGCGCAAGCCCTCCATGATATACACTGCCTTTTGAGAGAAGCCCACGCCGGGGGCAAGCCGCGCGGCCTGCCCCAGCTTGGTGGCAAAGAGAGCGACGAACACATACGGAATATTCGGAAGTACGATCTTCTTGATGTTCTTCATCGCTCCAGCTCCTTTTTCTTGGTACGGTCAACTACAACAGATTTGAGCATTTCCTTGAAATGCTGGAGCTTTTGAAGCACGGAAGGACGCTTTTCTTTGTCGAGCTGTTTTGCCGTATATTCCTTGAAGGCGGCGGTCATGGCATCCATGTCACCGGATTTGAAGAACACAAGATACCGGTTTTCGCCCTTGACCTTGAACGGTGCAAAGTCGATGCCGTATTTCTGTGCCACACGGTTAAAGGAGCCGATGTTATCGTTGGTCACTTCGATGCTCTGCATCCCTTTGTTCTGCGCGGCAAGCTGTTTGACGGTCATTTTGCCGCTGGGCGCGGTATGCTGTCTCTTTTGGTATTCCTGTATCAGCTTGGAAAGCGCCTGACGCAGCTCGCGCTCGGAGAGCTTGGCACAGCCCTCAATTAAAACGACGATGCGGTGTTCCACATCTTCCTGCATAATCTCACCTCATTTCTTTGTCACCGACCTTCCACTCCCGTTCCGACCTTGCGCCAACCACGATACAGCAGTAGAGCGCAAACGCATTGAAAATAGCGATTACGCCCAAAATAATAAAGAAAATTTTCATTTCGTTATACTCCGTCCAATCAATACCGAGGACGGCGGTCAACCGCTTTTCGCCTCGTTATGTTTCTTTTGTGTTATGGAAAATCATTTCGCAACTGAACGGCTTACAGCACTAAGGCGGAAATACCCGGAAGTACGAAAACAGTTTGTGCATAGCGGCGCTCCTTTCTTCTTGTTTCTGGGCATAAAAAAAGACGGCTTATTCGCCGCCGTAAAAATCATGATTGACCAGCATGGCATAGTGGTTATCAATGGTGGATACCACATTGAACAGGGCTGCCATGAGGTATGCTTTGGTGTTATGAACAAGGGTGGTGTTTTCTCTGATACCGTCCATTACTTTTTCGATGTGTCCGGCATCTATTTTTCGGAATCGCTCCTGTACATACTCTGTAGGATACTCTGCGTCACGCCCCAGCTTGATCGTCTTACTTCGGTTCATAGCGACCTCCACCATAATCTCTACCAGTTCATCCAGTTGATCGCGGTCAATTCGCTCAAGAAGGATGTTGTATTCGATCTGTTCTTGGATTTCTTTTCTCACCGTCCTTCCGTCCGTCAGTCCCGAAGGGGAGTAAGAAGGAAAGAATGAATGAGTAGTTGATTGATAAGTATTTTCTTTTTGGTTATTTGATTTGTTAGTATTTAATTGCGCGGGGTTCTCCGTACAAGGACTACCCGTATCCGGCATATCCATATCCGGGTTTTCCGTATGTGGTGAAGCCGTATCAGGCACAGGCATTTGAGGGGTTTCATAGATGTTGTATTCCACGTCAGTGATCCTGCCTTTGTCGTCGCGGATGCGGGTACGGACAAGATAGCCGCGCTGTTCCAACTCCTTGAGTGCGGAGCTGATGGAATCCACGCCGTCTTTACAGATGGCGGCAAGCCCCCGTGTGGTGTAGTCCCATTCTTCGGGAAGGGAGAGCATCTTGGAGAGCAGTCCGCAGGCTTTGCAGGACAGTTCTCTATCCCGCAGATGATAGTTGCTCATAAGCGTATAATCGCGGGTTTTGTGTACCCTGCATACTGCCATGGCTATTACCTCCTATTGCAGGTTTTATTCAATCAAGTTACATATTTTCGCTCGCTCTTTCACAATAGATGACCAACCTCTGTTTCCCGCCGCTGGCATAAGGGTGGCAGGTCAGAAGCGTTAAAAGGTCACGACCATTTTGTACATAGATTTGCTTAATATCGGACGGCTCGATGATTTTTATCTCTGCCACCCGATAGTGCAGAGTACCCCACAGATTGGTCAGAAATACTTCGTCCCCTATACCCAATTTATCCAAGTGGCGGAAATAGTCTGCACCGCTGTATCCACGATGCCCGGCAATCACACTGTTAGTACCCATGCCGCCAATGGGTAGACTGGTGTTGCTCAGATGTGCGGCACCCTTTGCCATATTTTCTTCCGTTGCCCCTAAATATACCGGCATAGAAAGGTCAATGGCAGGGATCGCAAGGATGCCGAATACACCGTCTTCAATGCCATAATCTATCAGATTAAAGCTGGTCTGCTCATAAGACCACGGATCGGTCAGGAGACTGTTTTGCTGTCCTACCAAGGCATCGTTATAATCCAACACGGCTGCATAAAGCTCCGCATACGGGATCTCTGCCTTTTCGGGCAACAAAAGAAATTTCTCCACCACTTTTGCCGTTTCCGAATTTATATGCCGGCGCTGAAACAGCGGTACGGCAGAGACAATCAAAGCTGCGAATAGCAGTATGATAGAAAAAATTATCCGCATACACCTCATGCGCTCCTCCTTCTGAAAATGAAGTATCCGCTAAGCAGCAGAATAAATGCGCCAAGACTAATACCAAGCCCTCTCAAGTAGTGCTGCATCCATGTGGAGGCAACGGGTGTAGAAATCTCTGTGTCCGCCGCAAGAAGCTTGACTTCGGGGACTTCTGTCCGATGCCCTCGTACCAGTAGGCGATGCGTGTTGATGCCAAAAGGGGTACAGGTAACTAATGTCACATAGTCCATGCCGTCCTCGATTGCCAAAAGAGAGGTGTCTGTTGGGTCTACCACACGAATTTGATCTATCTCATAAGCCAACGTCTGGTCCAGCACATGAATTAAGAAGGTGTCTCCCACGGTGAGCTTATCAATGTCTGAAAATAATTTGCTGGATGACATACCGCTGTGTGCCGAAAGAACGGCATGGGTGTTGCTCCCGCCCACAGGGAGTGAAGTCCCCATAACGTGTCCTACGGCTTGTTCCAGCGTTTTGGCATCTGTACCGTGGCAAATGGGAAGATATATGCCCAAAGATGGAATATCTACATAGCCCATGATCCCTTGACCTGTTATGTTCAGCAGTTCAGGGTAGGCATAAGTTGAAGTATTGCTGATGCCATCTGAGAGTAGAGTATTATAAGCGGCAGCGGCATCATAAGCGGCAATAAATTCCGCTGTCCCTGCTTTTTCCACAGCATTTGTATAGGCAGTTTTCAGGTCGGAATGATACTTTTCTGACAGAATGTTTCCTATCAGGGGATAACACATCAGAAAAACGGCGAGCAGAAAGCAGATTACCGTGAGAATTCTGAAAAGTTTACTCCTCTTTTTCATAAGGAACCTCCAAACGAGTACGAGCCGGAGAAATTACAGGATTCTCCGGCTCATACTTTAATCATTTGCTATTACTCAGCCTGCTTGCCCTTTTTCTTACCTGTTGCAAACAGCGCCACGGCAATACAAGCCATCAGAGCACCGACAGCGGGGAACATCCAGTTGCCATAGCCACCGGTTTTGGGCAGTTCAAAACCTGGATTATTCACTACAGTCAGAGGCACGATGGCATTGCTGCCGGTCATGGTCACAGCGGTATCATTGACCTGGGCAGAGGCAGTCAGCAGCTTTTTGCCACAGGTCTCACAAGCCGTGGAACTCTCGGCGGCAGTAATCACCATCTTGATGTCATCCTTCAACAGCAGATAGCCCTTGTCAGTCTGAACCTCAGTGATGGTGTAGGTATCATCTTCCAAGCCCTTGACAATCAAGTGCCCGGATGCAACAGGACTGAAAACGGTAGCCTTGGACTTGTCGGTATTGTGACCGGTTACATAGTACACGCCGTCCTTTACGGCAGCCACGACATAATAACCATCGGTGTCATTGTGCAGTTTGAACTGTACCTTGGTAGCATCACCCTTACCGTCCGCAAAGGTTTTGGTCAAGTCCATGCCGTAAGTATAGATATGGCAGCAGTCTTTCAGAGTGTCGGAATAAGTGCTGTTGGTACGCTTCCAGGTCAGTTCCACTCCATTGGGGTTGCCGGCATCGCCGTAAACCACGGTAGCGTCGCTATTGACCTTGGCAGTGTAGGTAATACGCATATAGCAATCAGAGTAGCCGCTGTGGACTTTATCGGAATATACGGTGGCGGAGGTATTGATCTCTTTCAGGCCGGTTTCAGCCATGGTGATGGTCATGATATTCTTGGTATCATCATAGGAGGGCGTGAACTTGCCGGAGGATTCATCCCAAGTGG
>CALCRH010000017.1 GCA_937894515.1 uncultured Clostridia bacterium
CTCCTGGTGGACATCCCTGACGGCCAAGCCTGAGACAATGGATGCCGAGTACCGTCCTGACGTGGAAAAGCCTGAGCCGGACAATGTCAGCGAACCGGAGGCAACGCTGTCCAAGGCAGCGTTGCAGCTGAATGCGCTGGGTGACCCGGAGCTGACCCGGTTCGTGACTATGTTTGAATTGTGTCGGCAGCAGGGCTGTACCCTGAAGGTCGTTCCCGGAACACCGGAGGAAAATGCTAAGGCTTCGGTACTGGAATTTAACAAGAACAGAGCCGCAGGAAAAGCGGCATAAGAATTTTGAAGGCAAGGAGCGCGAAAGCCCCTTGCCTTTCTTATCAGGAGGTAAAAAGATATGTCGATCAAATCTCAGGAAAACAATATGCGCCATCTGGCAGACTTGCTCAGTCACGATCTGGGCTATATCTTCGGTGAAAAGGAATGCGGCCCCAACGGAGATAAGAAGACCTTTCTGAATATGGGGAAGGTATTCCTCCGGGCTATGGCCAAGGATCTGGGTTTCCGTGAATCCTTGGTCACATCCAATCCGGCCGGCATCGGTGTTTCGGGAAGCGTATCCCTTTACGGAATGTGGGAGGGAAACGGTATCTACATCTGTTTGGAGCAGCTGTTCGGCGGCTCTGAAAATGTGGTGCTGTTCCGTACCATCCGGGATCTTCGGGATCACAAGGGCGGCTACAACCACTTCCTGTCGGTGAATGATCTGAGATCTCTCAGCTACGAAGAACTCCTGGAACGGTTCCAGTCTTTGCGAAAGGACGGCCAGCCCTATGAGTACGCAGCCTGAGAGTACCGAAACACGCTACTATGCCACAGAGCAGTTAAGCGAGTTGCAAAAGCGTATCCTGCGCTTATCCCAGGCGATGGTCGTGCAGAGAGCGAAAGTGGAGAAATATCGGCAAGGCAATATGGAGCTGGCGCGAGAGGCTTATGAGGAACTGAAAAAGTCCCGTAAAAATCTGGTCAGCAGCATATCCGACAGCCGGCTGGTGCTGATGGAGGTGGAGGAATACGATACCGCCACACAGGCCGGTAAGCTGACGGAGGGCTTGCGCCGATTTGACCTCATGAGCAACAATTATAAGCCGGTCTATGAGCTGCTGGTACGCTATGCGGAAAATCTGCCGACGCAGTCCCATACGGCCAATGCCCAAGTCATTGGGCGGCTGATGAACAACGTGAAGATGGGCTACTATCCCACCGACCCGGACAACATCGACCTGCTGCTCCATGGCATTCAGTTTCCTGCCGGTGTAACTACCAATCTCCTTGACCCCTGCTGCGGCTGCGGCAAGGCACTGCGCCAACTGGCACAGGGAAATAACTGCTATACCTACGGCGTGGAGCTGGATGAAAACCGTGCGCAGGAAGCGCAGACCCGGCTCCACCGTGTGGGCTTCGGCAGCTTCTTCCACAGCCGGATCAGTCACGAGGCCTTTCATCTGCTGTTTCTCAATCCACCGTATCTGTCCGTTCTCAATGAAAACGGCGGGCGGTCACGGCATGAAAAACGGTTCCTGATTGAAAGTCTCCCGTTTCTCACCCTTGGCGGTCTGCTGATCTATATCATCCCCTACTACCGTCTGACACCGGATATCTGCCGTATCCTGCAGGACAACTTTGAAGACCTCTCCGTCTGGCGTTTCACCGACAGCGAGTTCAAAAAGTTCAAGCAGGTGGCGATCCTGGGAAAGCGGAAGCACAGGGATGTGGAGCCGCAGGATACCGCATGGCTGGAACGCTTCGGCGTGATGCCGGATACCATTCCCTATCTTGCGGACTTGCCGGAAGGACAGTATGCCATTCCCGCACAGCCCCTGACGGTCAACACCTTTAAGGGGGAGAAGTTCAACCAAAAGGAACTGGAGCAGCAGCTCCGCCGTTCGGACAGCTTCACCCAGATGATGGCCAGAAGCGAACTGGACAGCGGGATCAAGCGTCCGCTGCTGCCGCTCTCCATCAGCCAGATCGGCCTGATCGGCGGCTCCGGGATGATCAACGGGCTAATACAATGCGACTCGCCCCATATTATCAAGGGTCGTATCGTCAAGGTGGTTCGCCGTGAGACGGAGGACAAATTCAGTTCCCGCGGTCAGCATATGGGCAGTGAGGTAAAGGAGACCATCTCCAACAAAATGATATTCAACGTCTTGACGCCCAAGGGCTTCAAGGCTCTGACGTGAGGTGCGATATGACAAAGAAAAAAGTAAAGAGAAACAAATTCCATGTGGGCCGGATCGTGGCGACTCCCGGCGTATTGGCGGCTGTTCCTACCGATGAACTCATCAACGCCATGAAGCGGCATCTTGTCGGTGATTGGGGCGTGGTAAGTGCGGAGGATCAGGCGGCCAATGACCAGGCTGTGAAAAAGGGGCTTCGCATCCTTTCTGCCTATTTGGCAAAGGACGGCACAAGGTTCTGGATCATCACCGAGGCAGACCGGTCGGCAACGACCTTTCTGCTGCCGGATGAATATTAAGGAGGCCTTACATGAAGCATACAGAATTGGCAATCATCTATCCCGTCAATGCCCTGCACGGCAGTGATGAAGAACTCAGCACCAGCCTTTGGACACAGACTGCAGAGCTGCTCCAGCCCTCGTTGGGGAAAATCTGCGGCAGCTTTCAGCCGGCTCCTGAGGCATGGGGGCATCCCATTCATCAGTCGTTCAGTGTCATCTTCGGTCGGACAAATCCCGACCAGTTCCTGGCTCTGTACTTTCAGGGACGGGAGCATCAGGAAAAGGCTGTGAAGTTCCATCTTGACAACATCCTGAAACACTGTGACGTGGAGGAAAAGACACCGGATGAACAGGTGCGGGGATTTACTGTGAATCCAAAAGCAGGGACAGAGCAAGAGATTTCCGCTCATCTATTCTGGCATTTTGGCATGATGCAGGGAGAAATTTTACCAGACGCAGGACTGTACTATGCACCGTCCTGTCAGGCTGTCATTGGGGAAAAACTCCATGAGCAAATTCTCAAAAACGTTTCCCACTACGCCATTATTATGGTGCGCTTTGATAAGGAAACGGAGGTGCAGAATGAAGGTTGACCTTATGAAACTATCTGAGCAGCTGACCTCTGCGGAAGAGAGTACGATCTCTCTGCCGGAAATCACGCCGTATGTTCGGAAGCATATCTATGAGCCGCTTTTGGTAAGCGATACTCTTCTGCTGACATCACTGGATTTCTCCAAATTCGATGTGGATGACATCGTCGCACTAAGGGAGCATTTGGAAGAGAAGGCTGCAGCAAAAGACCGGCTGGAGGGTATCAACGGTATCTTTTGCAGAGCAGACCCTGTCAGTGTCCGAATGCGGTCATTCTGCTGAGGTGATGCTATGAAAGAAG
>CALCRH010000018.1 GCA_937894515.1 uncultured Clostridia bacterium
CCCGCCGCTAAAATCAGACATTTCATAGTCTTACACCGTCCGCAGTGTGACAAATATGCGCACTGTATTTTCCTTTCAGTTTCGGGAATGCGTCAAGATATTCCCTCTCCACCTGTTCGAGGATCTCTTTTTCAAAAGCGGGATCAATGATCGCCATACAGCACCCCTTGAAGCCGGCACCGGAGAAACGCCCGCCGTAAATACCCTTGGTATGCGTCATAATCTCATACAACTTAATAAGCTCAGGCGATCCGGTCTCCCAATTTTCGATGCTGCTTTTTCCGCTTTCAAACGAAAGACGTCCAAACTCCCCAATATCTCCGTGTCTCCACGCTTCAGCTCCCGCTTCCACGCGCCGGCACTCCGTGTACCAGTGTTCGGCACGTTTTGCCCAATTCTCCGGCAACTTGTCCTTGTATTTCAGATACACCTCGTAGGGCACGTCGCGCAGACTCGTCTCACCGAACTTGCCGTAATCCATTCCGGCAAACGCCATCAACGCGTAAGCGGCGCTTCGAGCCTCGTCCACACGCATATTGAACTTGGATGACGCAAGCGAGCGTTCCAGTCCCGAGAAAAAAACGGCAATCTCAAAAGGCTTCATAGCCGGATGCTTCGAAATGAGTTCGTAGCTGTCATTTTGTGTATCAAGGAAAAGCAGCTGATCCTTTCGACAATATATCTCGCATGATTGATCCAGCTTTCCGCAGGATACTCCGACATATTTGTTCTCTGCCTCCTTGGAAATGGTGATCATTTCGGCAGGCGTGAGCTTGATATTATTGAGGCTTGCAAGGGCGGAAAGAAACGTAATAATAACCGACGCAGAGGAAGAAAGACCGCCGATCGGCAATTCACCGTCGATCACGGCGCAAAGACCGATACGCAAAGGATAACGGGTGTTGAGGGCGATGGTCGCGCCTCTCAAATGGTCAGCCCAGTCGTTTTCTTTGGTCTGTGGCACCTCAGAAACGTGCCATTGAGCCCGCTTGGGAAACTGCAAAGACCTCAGCTCGATGATACCGTTCATCTTCGGGCCGTAGGCGATATAGATTCCCTTGTCGATAGCAAAGCCGGTGATCTTGCCGAGGTTGTGATCAACATGCGCACCGATGGGACAGATGCGGTAAGGGGTAAATGCCACATTTTGCGGCTCTTTTCCGTAGGTTTTCCGGAAAGCATCATACACACTGTTTTTGGCTCCGACTTCCGTATAGCCAACAGTCGTCTGATTGGAAAGGCTGTCGGTCTTTTCCTCAAGCACCGCTTTTGTGCGTCCGTCAAGCGGCAGGTCTGCATCATCGGGAATGAGCCATGTCTTCCCTGACTTTTTTGCGCCGATAACGCGCCCGCTCCGGCAAAGCGCAGTCACGCGCCGCTCGGGTACGTTCCATTTTTGGGATGCTTGTTTGACAACTAAATAATTCATAGTTATGTCCTCATCTTATTATTAGACTTTCGCTATTCTATCATACCACCCCGTTATTTGTCAATATAATATAATGATTTTTTTACAATTGTCGCGTTATATCGCGATAATTATGATCTTGAAATAATAACTCTGACTGTTTTTTGATTTCCGATAGCCGGTCGTCTTTCGGTGGCACAGCAACGTAGTCATTTACATACCTATCATCTCAAGCCCCAGGACACTAACAATTCATTGCGTTCTGCTATTGTTTCATCGCTTTTGGCTACATTGGATATATGCCCAAAGCCTTCTTTTATCCTGCCGGAAAACAAGAACTCAAACAGTCTGTAAATCCATAATATAGGCATAAGATAAGGTTTTCCTTTTATCCATTTATATTTAATCGTCCCGGCGCAATCGTCATAAGAGGGGAAGAATTTATTAAGTATTGAGCCTAATTTACCATACTTGTCAACTCTATTTAGGAAGCCGTTATTATTATTATCCGATTGATCAAAGCCAAACACACCATTGCATAGTATAGTATCGGTTGCGGAATAGTAAAGCTCATCAGAAATATTCGGTGTATCTACGGGAAGAGCAATTTGAAACCACCGAAAGCATAAAGCAGAACACACACCCGCAAATCGTTCTAATCCAACTTGCTTCAAATACGCGGCAATTATCTTGGGTTCGAGAGAAGCGTTCTTACTCATCAACACCAAATCCAAAAATTGACGAATACCAACACCGCGGTCAAGAAAATGCTTTTTCAAATGAATGATCAAAAACACAAAATGAAAATTAACATCCAGCTCATGACCTTGAACGTACTCCCACGCCAAATCTGTAAAGGACTTTTCCTCTTCAGAATTAACGACTTCGTCATACAAAAGTCTATGGTGAAGTTCAAAATCCAAACCTTGTTTTTCAAAATGCCACTCTGCGCCGTCTCGTTTAGTTTCGATAAAACGAAACCCTATTGATACAAGCTTCTCCTTGGCTTTCTCTTTGTCGCTTTCATGAACAATAATATCACAGTCTCCCATTGTACGAAGCTGAGGCACCGGATAATACTGAGAAACAGACACTCCTTTTACCGTATAGAACGGGATGTCGGAAAAAGCCTCGGTAATTTGATTTAATAATGCTTTTCTCTGCGTATAAATGCTGATTGCCTGGAGGTAGTGATTTTTCAACAGCTCATTCTTCGTTTGATAATATATAATAGGCAAAACTTGATGAGAACGAGCCAAAGAAACGATCTCATCCGATATAAGTCCCTCAAATGATTTAGCGTTCAAAAAATCACTTAAAATCTGCAAAAAATCAGAGTTCATCACACCATTTTCCTTATGTCATTTTAATAATTTCGCAATCATCAAGCGTTTCGGTAACAGCATTCTTTAAGAATATCCAGTTCAAACAATTGCCATTCGCGTATCAAGTATTCCATATCAATTCTCCTTTTTTATCATTTCATATATTGAAAAAAGATTTCATTTTTATGACCAACTGTCTGCGTTCGGCTCTGTTCAACATAATAAACGCATTGAAAAGCAAAGATACCAAAGCGGTCAAGAAGCAACACACAAAGAACATTATCCAGGTATTTTCAAAGATGAGATATTTAATTCCAAATCCAATTCCCGTTGCTATTATTGTTGATACAACCGACAAAAGAATGCACGAATAGAACGACTTCTTGTTAGCACCAATCATATTGGCAGAAATAATCGGCAATACTGTCAACGCTCTAACCAGTGCCAAGAACGAACTGACCCCAACAATAATAAACATTTTAATGGTTGGATCCGATACAAAGTTTAATGTTATTATCGTTACGGTTGACGATAAACCCGCAGTAATCAAAGTAATTAACGAAGACAGCTTCACTTTATTTGTTACAGTAAACATATTCCAAAGAGGCTCTAACGGTAAAGCGACCGCATATTCCATACTACCTATAATAGTTAACAAATATAATAAGGTCGAATCCTGGCTCGGCACCCACAAGCTATAAAAATTCATACCAAAAACATATATGCACGCCATAGGGATGGAAGAAAAGACCGTTAACAATTTAACTGCAGACACCAGTTTTTCTTTGGCAGTCTCCATTTCGCCTTTGGCATACAAAATAGTAATCTCCGGCATAAATGCATGACCGATAAGGGCGAAAAACACAATGATACATTGCGGAAGAGTCCTCGCAATAGAAATTTTGCCCATAGCTGAAGCATCTATCATCAAATTTGCAATGAGCAAATCCAACCCATTTGTCAATATTGCACTTAATTTGGTAATACTGCTCCATATACCCGAAACCAGCAATTCTTTTATTTTACTAAAAGAAGCGTCTTTCCGATGAAACGTTAAATCGGGGGACATTTTGCGAGTAAAAAAAACATTTCGAATAATTAGATAAATGTTCTCAAACGCCGCCGCCGCTCCATAAAACCAAATAGATGCGTCAAATAAGCGAAGCAATAAAATAATTGTAACCGCTCTGACAACATAAGATTCAGCGGTTACTTTATATTTGAAATCAAGTCGATTATTGGAAAAGCATGAGATTGTATATACATTTCCAATTAAGCTAACAACAAACCCAAGAAATATCAATGCCCATAACACTTTTACATCTACAAGAAGATCGTTCGGTACATTGATAAATTTTTCGATGTTGTAAATAAATACGGTAGAAATAATTGTGAGTGGAATAGATATTAATATATTTGAATACAAAACCGAGGAAAAATACTGACTGGCTTCTGTCTTTTGATTTCTATGTATTGCAACCGTTACAAAACGGCCCGCCATCGAATTGATGGCAACGGTAATGATTTGGATATAACTGATAAAATTATTTGCCAAACCGATAAAACCGTACGCATCTTCTCCAACATTTTCGACATAGTATGGAGTAAGGAAAAAGCTGATGGCCATACTAATAACAAATGTTATAATCTGCGATACTAATGTCAAAATTAAGCGTTTGCTATCATTCTTCATATTCATTATCTAATCCTTTTTGTTAGAATAATACTAACCCTCATAAAACAAATTAGTTTAGAGAGCAAATAGAGACAATAATACCGTTTGTTATACTATTTCTCGTGAGATGAATCTTACCAAAATACAATTGCAAAATGAATTTTCGCCATAATTTTTAAGATATATAACAAATGGGTCGTTTTAAAATGTAAACCTTCTTTCAATGCCGTATTAAAAACTGTTGTCAAAAGATTCTCAACCTCTATTAGTCTTTGTTGTGTCAAGTCAGAACGATCGTTTTTGTAATAATGGAAATGAAGCTCAAAATCAGTAGTGGCTTTCAATAAAGCTTTTTCAGTATATTCTTTTAGAGACTTAACTTCCATCATCTTTTGCGCTCGCATAAGAAGGGCAATTGTTCCATCCAAAAATGCATATCCTATATTCTGATGCATAGCGCTTCCATCTCTTTGAAAATAGAAATACAGCACATCTTCTATCGTACTCACCGATTTGCATTGTAAAAGAATCTCGTGTAGAATAAACTCATCTTCACGTCTTCTACCATTTATAAACCCTACGGAGCGAAATAGTTGAGCCGAATATAGTTTAATTACTGGAAGCACCCAATAATGTGAATGGTGTTCAAACATCTTTTTTGCAAGAATATCTTCTCCCGAAAGAACTTCCGTTTTTATTGGAGATATACATTCATCAAGGCGATTTCCGTTAGCATCTACACTAACAAAATTGCAAATGGACAATTCGGCTTTGGATTGCATGAGTGCTTCATGCAATTTTTGAAACATTAGCGGGTGAATATAGTCGTCACTATCAACAAAACCAATATACTTGCCAAAAAACAACTTTAGCCCATAATTTCTGGCTTCTGCTGTGCCACCATTCACTTTATGAAGAACAGTAATACGAGAATCCAGTGCCGCATATTCATCACAAATATCGGAGCAACCATCAGGCGATCCATCATCGACAAGAATGATCTCCAGGTTCGTATAGGTCTGAGCCAAAACACTATCAATACATTTTGGCAAATATTGCTCAACCTTATATACTGGGATAATAACTGAAATTTTATCCTTTAGTAGCATAGATTTATCATCTCATCTTCTCTTAAACTTTATATTTTCCCATGCACAGAATGGAATATATCCGCAAATATACAATATAATCCACAACTTATATTTTGTATTGCAAAGCAAAAACGCTTCTTTGGAAAGATGTCTTTTTATTCTTTCTTTAACGATTCGATAATACGGATAACTCAACCTCTTCTCTGATACCAAACGAGTCACGAAATCCATATCACACTGTATTTGAATATAATCAGCATATTGTCTTTTCTCAGGCAGCGCTTCCATCATGGCAAAATATAAAAAATGCTCTTGATTCATATTGCTGATTTCCTCATTCAAAAACGAGGTATTCATAGCTGAGCCCGGTCTTGTTATATAATGGTAAACTTTCTTATTGCTTTGAATAATTATTTTTGCTTTTGCAATAGAGCGGATAGTTACCAATTCGTCTTCTGCAATCGGAACACCCGGAGGGAATATATTATCGACAAAAAGCTTTTTGGCAAATACTTTATTGATTACATTTACATTAACATCCTGCTTTAGTACCAAAGAAGCGAGAGCGGTCTGCCTTGTATGTTCATACACCGAGACTTTATCAACTTGGGTATCAACGAAATCATTCCTATCTATGAAAAAATCAGCGCCTGAAATATCACTCTGATTTTCAACAATCAGCTTCATCAGGTATTCATACATATCCGGTTCGATCCAGTCATCGCTATCAACAAATCCAATAAAGTCACCCGTAGCAAGAAAGAGTCCATCATTTCTTGCCATACTTACTCCCGCATTGCTTTGATGAATTACCTTCACTCTATTATCGCGATATGAATATTCATCGCATATGACAGAACAACCGTCCGGAGAGCCATCGTCAACAAGGATAATTTCAAGGTTCGCATAGCTCTGCGCTAATACACTGTCTATACATTTTCGCAAATACGGTTCAACCTTATAGACCGGAATAATAATGGATAATCTGTTCAAAATACTTCCGCTCCTTTGTTTCTTTAATCACCACTTCTATTCAATAGTAATTGCCATACTTTTCGACAAGCTAAAAAAGGAATCCTTCCAAGCATAAAGATTGATATCCACAGTTGTTTTTTCTTGCCGAGAAGCAAGTTTGATTCAGAATTAATATGCGGTGCAATATGCTCCTTTAGCCGAATATAATCTCTTTTACTTAGCGTATCATCTGCCAAACAAAATGCCGTAAACAAGCTGAAATCCTGAATTGCCATTTCGACATAAGCCTTTGCTTTGGGCGCACTATATTCGATATGTGATAAAACTATATTCTGTGCCGTTTGATAAGTCCAGTAATTTTCGTTTATATTATGAAGTAATGAGCTCTGTCGTTGAATATAATGATAACAATGATAATAATGATGATTTTAAACGAGCAATGACATTGATTAATTTTCATCCAAATGA
>CALCRH010000019.1 GCA_937894515.1 uncultured Clostridia bacterium
CGGCGAGAACAGCGCACAGGCTGCGCCTGCCGCTGTGCCGACACCTGTTACAGCGCCTCCGGAATTTACGGAAATGCCGGGATATGGCGATGGCAACCCCTTTGAAGGGAACCATAGGCAGGCCAGATTCGACGAGGACGACGGCGAGCTGCCGTTTTAAAGCAGGAGGATTAATATGGCTGAAGGTTACACCAGTGTTCCTCATCAATACCTGGAGGAAATGGAAATGCTTAATGATGCTGAGTTTGGGCGTCTCATGCGGCACTTGCTGATATATTCAGCAACCGGAGAGATCACCTCGCTCAGCGGACCTGAGCGTTTCTTTTCCAACCGGGTAAGACTGCAGGAAGACATGAGTGCTAGGTCTTACGCTGAGAAAGCAAAAGCGAGATCAGAAGCCGCAAAAAAAGCCGCTGCTGCACGCTGGGAACCATGCGAACGCATAGAAAAAGATGCGAACGCATGCGAACGCATAAATCGCAATGCGAATTATGCCATAAAGGAAAGTAAAGTAAAGGAAAGTAAAGTAAAGAATATCAACCCCCCTATATCCCCCCTTAGGGAGGATGCGAACGCAAAAGCGAAGAAAAAGCCGGTGGATCCCTTTGCGGCTTTCGCGGGAGAGGACAAGGTCCTTGCTGATACTCTCAAAGCATTTGAGGACATGCGCAAGAAGATAAAGAAGCCCATGACAGAGAGAGCCAAAGAGCTGCTGATCATGGAGCTGAAGAAAAACTATAACAGCTCTGAATGGATCGCGGTACTGGAGCAGAGCATAGTCAATTGCTGGCAGGGAATATTCCCGCTGAAGAAAAACAATCTGCAGCAGCAGACCAGGCAGAACGCCAGCACGCAGTCTGCAATGCAGGAAAACATTAAAAAATTCATGGAGGAATTCTGAACCTATGGAAATCAAGATAGTCAAGCTTTACGAGGGCGCACGCATTCCGGAGCGTGCCCACCCAACAGACGCCGCATATGATCTCTACGCTGCCAAAAATGAGGTGGTAAAGCCATACTGCCAGGCAAAGGTCCCAACCGGCATTGCAATGCAGATTCCCCAGGGATGGTACGGAGATATCAGACCGCGCAGCTCCATGTTCAGCAAGGGCTATGACGTATCCGGCGTGATCGACTCCGGCTACAGAGGCGAGATCATGGTTATACTGCAGAACAACAGCGAGAAGCCCTGCTACATCGCCAAGGGAGAAAGGATCGCACAGATGATCCTGCTGCAGCACGGCAGCGTGGACTTCATTGAGGTAGATGCACTGGACGGCAGCGACAGAGGTACCGGCGGATTCGGGAGTACGGGAAAATGAGCGCCGGTAAAATACGCTGCTGCCACAAGTGCACTGAGCGGACGATGGGCTGCCATTCACACTGCGGGGCTTATCTTGCAGCGGCGCATGACCTGGATATGGCGAAGCAGGAAATGCTGCAAGACACCAGGCTCACCAATTATGAGGTGGACAGAGCAAGAAGAGGAGTTAAAGGTAACCTGCGCGAAGTGGGCAGGAGAATCGGAAAGAAAGGTAAAAAATGAGAATGCATAAGATTGGCGAAGAGGTAGTGGTAAAGATCTCTGATAAGGTTGCAAGCTACACGGCAATCGGCCATGTGGTCTATATCAACTGGAAGCACCGCTGGAAACGCGTCCAGGTGGACTACACCAAGTATGACGGAACACCGGGCTGCTACTTTGAATGCTTTAAGTTTTGAGGAGGAGACATGATAGAACTGAAACCTTGCCCTTTTTGCGGGGAAAAAGCAAGCGTTGAGAAAATGTCAGCAGCGCTAACTGGAAGCGCATTTGTTCAAAATTATAGGTTAGGATGCAAAAAGTGCCAAATTACATTTTGGGGAAATATTGAGTTTGCATTAGATTACAACGGAGAACTGATAATTTATAAAAACGGACTTAAAGATGCAGCAGAAAAATGGAACAGGAGGGCGTGAATGAAAGAGTGCGAATGGTTATCAGACGATTTCAGCGAGATCTGTTGTAATGCGGATTCACCATACGCTGCTGACTTCTGTCCCTTCCATGAATACGAGCGCAAGAAACTGTGCAATATATTTATAGAACCGTTTGAGGTGGAGACATGATCAATCTTGTTGATAAAGTTCTCAACACAAAGGTAAACACTGAGGGAGCGCCAAAAGAGCTTGTGCAAGAATATGAGTTAATGGTTGCAATTGCACAGGCCATAAGGAACACAACAAAAGACACAACACCAGAGGAGGAGACAAATGAAGTTTAAAATCGGAGACAGAGTAGCCCTGAAAGAGAGCTATTATGGGTACAAAAAGGGTGCACAGGGTAAAGTAGTTGATGTGTCGGGCACCTATCTGGGTATTAGGTTTAAAGAGGCATCTCCATTTGCTCATACTTGTTACGGGCGTACAGAACCGGATCACGGTCTGTGGGTTAATCCCAAAATGCTTGAAAAGATCGCTGGACCTCAGATTGTAATCTATCAGGACGGGAATACGGTTGTTGCAAAAAACATAGGGAGCAAAAAAACTGCTGAGGCCAGATGTTCTCCTGAAGATGTATTTGATTTTACTTTTGGTGCAAGGCTTGCGCTGGACAGATTGCTTGGGACTGAAAAGACAGAAGAAACCCCCAAAAAATTGAACTGTAGATTCGTTGTAGTTGATAAAGATATCTTCGAGGACAGTCTGACCGTAGGGAAAATCTATGAAGTCAAAGACGGCAAGTTCAAAAATGATGATGGTAATATTTTCCCATTATTTGAAGACCTCTATATATTCGAGAGGCTGCAAAACTATATGACAACAGATTATTCTCACGGCAGTGTGAAAATAATAAAAATCTTTGAGGATGAAGTATGCTGATATCAAGAACAGGATCCGGGGGATGGATCGTTATATTTGACAGCGACATAAAGAAAGAATTCGGGAATATGAAAGAAATGATTGCCTGGCTGGAGGAGAATGAAGATGCTGCTGATAAACCCTTGCAGTAAATGCGGAACAGACAACCTGGTATTCATGTTTAAACGCAGAGACGGCAAGTACTTCCTTTGCTGCAACAAATGCGGGAAGAAAGGTCCGGCGATGCCGACAGCTGCGGAGGCCCGGGTGGCCTGGGATAAACAGGAGGAAAGGACTAATGAGAAGCCAGCAGCACGTTAGCCATAGCGCAAAATGTCCGTTTTATCACAAGCACGACGCGCAGAGGATCTTCTGTGATGGCGTGGCAGAAAATAGTGCAAGCTCTTCTCAATACTTCGAAGCGGCTGAGAACAAAAGAAAATATATGCGTGAATACTGCACAAATGACTGCTGGAAACAGTGTGCGCATGCAGCAGGGCTTTTGAAAAAGCCGTAGCGGGGGGCTCCCAATGGGGCCTCCCGTTTCTTTATTCTAATTGCAACAAGCAAAGGAGAGGAGAGCTATGGCTGCCGATTGGGCAAAAATAAAAGCAGAGTATTTGAACGGAGGCATTAGCACGCGAAAACTGGCGGAGAAGCACGGGGTATCCTACAGCTCTCTGAGACGCAGATGCGAAAAAGAGCACTGGACGCAAGAAGTGCGCGCAGTGAGCGCAAAAGCCAACGCAAAAATCGCGGAAGCCTGCGCCGCGAAGAAGGCCAAAAAGGCATGCAAAATAGAGGATGCGGCAGAGCTGCTGCTGGAACAGGTGGTCAAGATCGCCGAGGGATCTGAGCTGTCTACAAAGCAGCTGCGCGAGCTGGCATCAACGCTAAAAGATTTGCGAGAGATCAAGGGCATTAAGACGGATGCTGATCTGCGAGAACAGGAAGCAAGGATCAAAAAGCTGGAACGTGAGGCTAACACCGAACAGGAGAACAAGGATATCAGCATAAACATCATGGGCATGAATGTTGAAGAGCTTGGAGAGGTGATCGGATGAAAACGCTGACAATGCCGGAGCCCAACCCAAAACAGAAGCTTTTCATGAAGGATAAGCACCGTTATGTTGCATACGGCGGCGCACGAGGCGGCGGAAAAAGCTTCATCGCTATGTGGATGGCCATATTGTTTGCGCTGACGTTTGCCGGAATACGAATTTGCATTGTGCGAAAGACGCTGGATGAGCTGCGCAACAACTACATATACAAGATGAAACCGATTCTGAACGGGATAGCGAAGTACAACAAAAGCGAGAAGATCTTTGTTTTCCCGAACGGAAGCACGATTAAGTTTGAATACTGTGCATGCGAGAGTGATCTTGACCACTTCCAGGGCGCTGAGTACGACATCATGTTTATTGATGAGGCTTGCCTGCTGCTGGCAGAGTGGATAGACAAGATAGACGCATGCACGCGAGGGGTCCATTTTGACCCGGAGACAGGTATGCCGATACTAAGAAAATTCCCGAACAGAACATATTTTATGCTAAACCCCGGAGGGCCAAGCCACACATACTTCAAACGGCTGTTTATAGACAGGAAATATGAGGGGGATGAGGTTCCAGAGAACTACAGCTTCATCCAGGCACTTGTTACTGATAACAAGGTGCTGATGGAGCAGAACCCGAACTACATGAACACATTGAAAAAACTGCCATCAAAGATTCGCAAGGCATGGCTTGAAGGTGAGTGGGACATCTTTGAGGGACAGTTTTTTGAAGACTTCCGCATAGAACCTGATGTGACGGCGGCGGTGGAACATGGCTGCTACGACTCGCCAGAGGTCCTTAAACGCAATGGTCGCTGGTGTCACGTAATAGCGCCGTTTGATCTTAACCAGGGGCCGAGAAGAGCGTGGAAGATTTACCGCTCTTACGATGACGGATACCGAAGGCCTTTCAGCTGCGCCTGGTGGGCGGTGGACTTTGACGGTGTTATATACCGAATTATGGAATGGTACGGCTGCACCGGGGAGCCGAACGAAGGCACAAAGCTTACGCCTGACCAGAAATTTGCGGAGATAGCAAGGATAGAGCGGACGCACCCCTGGCTGGCCGGAAAGCAGATAACCGGAGTGGCTGATCCTGCAATATGGGACGGTAGCAAAGGACTATCTGTGGCTGACATTGCAGCAAAGTACAGCGTTTATTTCTCACCGGGGCAGAACGACAGAATACCAGGGTGGTATCAATGCCATTACAGGCTGCAGTTTGATGATAATGGATATCCGCGCATGTATGTTTTTGAGAATTGCAAGGATTTTATCCGGACAGTACCACTGCAGATGTATGACGAGCACAAAGTTGAGGATCTTGATACTTCCCTGGAAGACCACGCCTGCGACGAGTGGCGGTATTTCTGCATGGAGAACCCCGTTGCCCCGCTTGTACCGATTGAGAAACCGCAAACATTTGCAGATCCTTTAGACCAATTTAAAAAGAGGAGACGTTAAAGATGGACAATTTAAACGATATGGAAAGAATCACGCCTATGCCGATTCCTGAAAACGATTCATACAGCGCACCGGTCCCAGCTGCCGACACAGGGGCATCACTGCAGAGCGGCGGCTATATGTCACGGATACAGCCTATTAAGCCGATAGGCGCAGAACAGTGCCGCAAGTGGACACAAAGACTTGAAAAGTACAAAGAGGGCAAAGCTAACCTGGAAAACCGAGTGCTGGAGGCCGAACGATGGTGGAGACTGCAGAACGAGTTCCAGGAGGCAAAAGAAACGGATATGGGCGATGAGGACCGTGGCTTTCGGACCCGTACTGCGTGGCTGTTCAACGTCCTATGCAGTAAGCACGCAGATTATCATGAAGCCTACCCTATGCCGAACATCAGAGCAAGGGCGGCTGATGATAAGCAGGAAGCGGCGATACTCAGCAAAATTGTGCCGGTAATTTTGAGCCAGAACCACTACGAGGAAACATACGATCTGAACGGCTGGACAAAACTTAAAACCGGCCTGGCAATATACAAGACTATCTGGGACAAAAACAAACTCCACGGCCTTGGCGATATATCCATTGTACGAAGATCTGTGCTGAATCTCTTCTGGCAACCCGGAATTACAGACATCCAGGACTCTAAAATGATATTTGACGTTGAAATGGTGGACAGGGAAACGCTGATGGATGAGTTCCCGCAGCTGGAGGAGAGCAGCCTGCACAGTACGGTGAAAATTGAAAAGCTGCCCACCGAAGACTATGTGCCGGAAGATGAGGATGTAGCAGTAATCGACGTTTACTACAAACGCAGAGGAAAGCTGCATTACGCTAAATATGTTGGCGAAACTGTGCTTTATGCCACTGAAAACGACAACGAGATAATGAGCACAGAAACAGACCCAATCACAGGAGAGATAACCAGAGTGCACACAATGGCGGCAGACGGACTCTACGATCACGGTCTTTATCCTTATGTGTTCGATGTGCTTCACCCTCTGGACGATACGCCGGCAGGCTTTGGGTACGTAGATGTATCAGCAAATGCTATGACACGCATTGATATTCTGACGCAAACGCTGCTGGAGGGAACCAGGGAAGAAACGACAAAGCGATACTTTGCCCAGAATGACGGAGGAATCAACGAACAGGAGTTTTTAAACCTTAAAAAGAAAATTATCCATGTGCCGCGGCTTGACCAAAACTATCTGCTGCCAGTTGAGACACCGCAGGTCACACCGGCACACATTTCAGCGCTGTCAAGCATGATACAGGAGCTGCGAGAAACCACCGGCAACACAGAGGCAGGCAACGGCATCGCACAAAGCGGCGTAACCGCTGCGTCGGCTTATGCAGCGCTGCAGGAGGCAAGCGGGAAGACAAGCCGCGATGCAACACTTACATCATACCGGGCATACGAAAAGGTTGTATACCAGGTAATTGAGCTGATAAGACAGAAGTACGACCTGCCAAGACAGTTCCGCATAGTGGGCGACATGGGCGAAGAACAGTATATTTCCTTCACCAACACAAAAATGAGGCCGCAGTATCAGGGCAACATTGGCGGCGTAGATCTTGGATTCAGAGTGCCGGAGTACGACATTGATGTTGTGCCGGAGAAACGGAGCAGCTACAGCAAGATAAGCCAGAATGAATTTGCACTTCAGCTATACGGCTCTGGATTTTTCAACCCGCAGGTGGCGGATCAGTCACTCACTGCGCTGGAACTTATGGATTTCGATAGCAAAGATGAGCTTATGCAGAAGATTGCTATGAACGGCACACTGTTCACGAATCTGAGGCAGTGGCAGCAGCTCTGCATGGAGCTGGCAGTTAGGTTCGCCCCTGAGATGGTGGAAGGACTGAGCCAGGCAATTACAGGGCAGGCAGCACCAATGACCGGGCCTGTACAGGCAGAACCGGACCTGGATAAAGGAAATCCGGAACAGACATTTATGAAAAATGCACGCGAACGCGCAGCAACAGCGGCACAGCCGGGAGGAGCAACAAAATGATAAACGTAAAGTATAACCCCGCAGAATATTCTCTTGAAGTCACAGGGCACGCAGGCGCAGGGCCGCAAGGTCACGACATTATATGCGCTGCAGCATCAATGCTGACATACACACTTGCTGCTATGCTGACGGAGACAGGAGGCATGGAGGAAGAGATCCTGCAGGACGAGGAAAATGCAGTATTCAGGGCAAAGGCTAACCCGGATATCCTGCATATGTACCCCGGGAGGATCATATACGACACGATTGTCACCGGCTTTGAGGGACTGGCAAAAACACACCCGGAAGCAGTTGCACTGGAAGTGTTCATTGAAGAAGAGATAGAAGAAGGACCGGAAGACGAAGAAGAGGAGGAGTAAATGACATACTACGACATCAACGGCAACCCGATACTGCAGAACCCGGCAAGATCACTTGCCGGGATGGATGCTTTATACGGCGCAGGCGCTGCAGACAGCACCCCGACGCAGCGCATAGAACAGGGTATAGGAGCTAATGCACCTTCTATGCAGGGCGCTGCAGCAGGAGCCGTTGCAGGAAGCAGCGTGATTACGGGGCAGAGCAGCAGCGGCAGCTCCTCTTCGAGCAGTTCTTCCGGATACATGAGCCCACCAAGCAACGCAGGATCCTATAACGGCAGCGGAGATAAATATGCGAACGTAGGCGCGCCGCAGTCATACAACCCGAACTACGGCATGAACTACAACCCGAGCGCGGTTGGCGTGGCTTATCAGCAGGCGATGCAACAGATTGCAGCAGACCTGGGCAGCGCCCCCACATACAACAACAAGTATGATATTCAGCTGGAGAGCGCATACAACAACATAGTTAACAGAGATCCTTTTTCATACAACGCTGATGAGGATAGTACATACGGCATTTACAAGGACAGGTATACAAAGCTTGGGCAGCAGGCTATGAAAGACACCATGGGCCAGGCTGCAGCACTGACGGGCGGATATGGGAACACCTATGCGCAGAACGTGGGACAGGCAGCATATGGCCGATATATGGACGCGCTGGCGGACAAGTCACTGGAGCTTGAACAGATAGCTTATCAGCGCTACCAGGACGCAGGAACCGAGATGTACAGGCAATATCAGCTCCTTGAAGGATTGAGGGACAATGAATATGGCAAGTATCGTGACCAGGTATCTGACTATAATTACAAGCTGGCTCTTCTGCAGGCGCAGGAAGCAGAGGATTATGCACGACAGCAGTATCTTAATCAGCTGGCAATCCAGTCTGAACAAGTTGGATACGACAGATACCGCGACGCAATGGCCGACGCAAGGTATGAAGACGAGCTGGGATACAGCAGATACCGCGACACTATCAGCGACCAGCGGTACGACCAGGAGTGGCAGTATCAGCTCCAGCGCGACCAGGTGAAGGACAGCCAGTGGCAGCAGGAATTTGACTGGAACCAGCAGAAGTATTACGACAGCCAGGCTAACAGCGGAGGTAGTGGAGGCAGCTCCGGTGGATCAAGTGGAGGTGGAAGCGGTGCACCGAGCTGGTGGAACAGCATGAGCACAGAAGAGCGCAAGGAGCTTCAGCGCATGATGCAAGTGAAGATGGAAATGCGCAGGCTTTTCTTTGAAGAGAAAAAGGAATGCAAGACCGAGCAGGATGTTGAAGATCTC
>CALCRH010000020.1 GCA_937894515.1 uncultured Clostridia bacterium
CCTCGAACTCCTTGACGCCGACATGGTGCCAGGCGTCGAGCGTGATGCCGTCGACCTTGACGATGCCCTTCTTCTCCCATTGGGAGCGATCGACCGCCTTGATGTCCTTGATGAGAACGCGCTTGCCGCAGAAGACATAGCTTTCGCCGTCAAACTCGAACCGGAACTTCGACAGCAGCCACACGTGTCCGCCGATGACGACCGCCGCAATGGCATCCATCTCATAACCGTTACCGGCATTGGCAAAGTCCATAGAACCGATACGGGAAATGTAAATGACGGTTGCCAATGCACACATCACACCTATAAGAGCATAAATACGCCTTTTCTCACGTTTAACATTTATGCCTGAAAGAATAGCAGACTTTTCATTGGAACCTATGGCGATAGTATGTCTGCCAAAGGTTGTTTTTTTGAAAAGTATATGCATAATTACAACAATGACAATCCAATAGATAATAGGCAGTACAACCTGACCGCCGATTTTGCTTGATGTTATGTATTTAAATCCGTCAGGAACTTCGGGATTAAATGTTTTTGTGAGCTGCTGGGTAACTGAACGATATATTTTCATAGTGCCAAGCGTTGCAATAAATGGCGGTAGCTTTCCGTAAGCAATAAGTGAGCCGTTAATAGTACCAAGAAGATAGCCGACACCTATAATTATAACAATGGCAACTATATATACAATCGGTCCGTTAAGACCAAGAGAAGCAAGCAAACCGCTTTTTTGCGTCTTATCCTCTGCCTGTAGCGGTTGCAGCCACATCAGAATAGCACCCATGGCGCAGAGCATAGAACCAACGCTTAAATCAATGCCTCCCGAGCATATAACAAAGCACATTCCAAGTGCAATAATACCCGAATATACGTTATTCCTAAGTATATTCAGCCAAGCCATCGTCATCTTGCTCCACATACCGGAAAAGGAACCTGCAAGACTGCCCATAACCACGGCTTGAATGAGACCCATAACAATCAGTGCAAAAAGTGTTGGAAGAATGGCACTTTTTGCAATTATATTGATGAATTTAATGTTTCGTAATTTTTCTTTCATATTGACCCCTCCCCTTCATTTCTATTACTCACCGCCGGTGGCAAGAAACATCATTCTGTGTTCGTTCATATCATTGCCTTTGACCTCGCCTGATATTCTGCCGTGAAACATAACAAGGCTTCTGTCACAGACACGGATGATTTCCTGCACTTCCGATGACAGTATAACGACCGCAACGCCTTTTGCCGATAACTGACGGATAATTAAGTAAATATCCTCTTTGGCTCCCACATCAACACCCTGCGTAGGGTTATCAAGAATCAACAGTTTCGGATTGCACATAAGCCACTTTGCCAAAACGACCTTCTGTTGATTTCCGCCGGAAAGAGCTGTTATCGGATTATTTTTATCACTCACCTTTATGTGCAATTTTTTGCGTTGCTCGTTAAAACACTGTTCTTGCTGTTTTATATCAAGAAACGGCCCTTTTTTCATTTTTGGAAGATGAACAATACAGGCATTATCCAAAATGCTCATATCCTTGATAATAGCATTTTCCTGACGGTTTTTCGGGACATAAGCGACACCGTAATTTAATGCCTGAAAGGTATTTACGGGATGAATTGTTTTTCCTGCAAGCGTGATTGTGCCCGTATATTGTCCTCCCATAGAACCAAAAACAGTTTGGAAAAGTTCACTCCGACCGTCTCCGAGAAGTCCGGTCACTCCAAGGACTTCTCCCTCACGAACCGAAAGAGAAATATCCCAAAAATGCTTGCCGTCCGAGAGATTATCTAATTTAAGCACCTCGTCCCCCGGTGTGCTTTTTTCGGTGAGAACATCAAAATTGACTTTATGCCCAACCATATGTTCTGCAAGTTTACTTATGTCGGTGTTTTTTATATCGCCGTTTGCCACCATGACACCGTCACGCAGGACTGTATATTTATCGCAGATTTCCATAACCTCATTAAGCTTGTGGGAAATAAAGATAATGCTCGCCCCATGTGCTTTTAAGGAACGCATCATATCAAAAACCCGTTGGATTTCCGGCTCTGTAAGAGAAGTAGTAGGCTCATCCATTATGATGATTGATGCATCCTGCAACAACGCACGGCATATTTCCACAATTTGCTTATACGAAGCATCGAGGTCACGCACAATAGTTTCCGGTTCAAGGTCAATATTCATATCGACAAAAAGCTCTTTTGTTTTCTTTTTCATTTGCTCTGTATCGAGAAACAAACCTTTTTTCGGCAGATGTGATATAAACATATTTTCATATATGCTTAAATCGTTGATGAGGTTAAGCTCCTGATGGATAAAACCAATCCCTGCCTTCTGTGAATCGACAGGGCTCGCAAAGTGCACTTCCTTACCATCAATCTTTATCGTGCCGCTGTTGGCCGGTAAAACACCGCCGAGTATATTCATCAGCGTTGACTTGCCCGCACCGTTTTCACCTATTAACGCACATATTTCGCCGGCTTTCAGTGAGAAATCAACGGCTGACAGCACACGGCTTTCGGCGAAACACTTGTTTATTTTTTTCATTTCCAAAAACAAAGTATCACATCCTTATAAAGACATCACAAAACAGTCACTTTATATTTGGCACGGCTTTTTTGAATAAGTCTTATAGCAATAAAGCGGGATATGGCATTCGTCATATCCCGCTTTGCAATAATCAATACACTTTGTTTTCCGGATCAATGAAATCGGCTACATTATCAGCAGAAACAATAGTGGTCGGTATGATCATTTTTTCTTCAACCTTGCCGCCCTTATAGAGGATCAGGGCATTTTTGATAGCGTCCTGAATCATCATAGGACTATATAGTGCAGAAGCCGCACCGACCGCCTTTCCTTCATCGGATGCAATCAAGCGGAAATACTCCTGAGATCCGCCGCCTCCGGTGATGGCTTTTATGTCCGTACGTTTGGCTTCGGTAATCGCCTGTATTGCACCGAGAGAGGTTTCGTCATCCATAGAAAATACTGCATCTATCTTGGAATGGGCTTCAAGGACATCGGCCATATTTTTGAGGCCGTCGTCACGGGAAAACGATGCTAATTGAATTTCGAATATGTTAGATTTATCATATCCGATCTTGTCAAGGTAGTCATAGAAACCCTGCTTACGAAGCTTGCACACAGAACCGGAGGACGGAACATCCATCACAACGATATTGGCTGAACTGCCGACCTTATCAACAATGTATTTTGCAGATTGGCAACCCATATCGTAGTTATCGCCGGTTACCATATATACCCCGTCACATTTGACATCAACATCAAAGTTGACAACAGGGATTCCGGCATCTATCACTTCTTGTACAGCAGTTTCCATACCAGCCCACTGCGGATAAGAAACGATAACATTTGCACCCCACGCAACCAAATCTTGAAGTCCGGCGGCCATTTCAGCGGCATCAGATGAAACAACGGTCTTATAGGTTAAGCTGTTATCCTTGCAGTATTTTTCAGCATAATACGCAACACCTGCAACCCATCCGTGGGTAACTTCCGGTGCGGCTATTCCGATTTTAACCGATGCTTCTTTGGCGTCTTTTTTACCGCAGGAACAAAATGCGAAGGTCATAATTAACGCAAGTGCTAATGCAAAAAATCTTTTCATAAAACAACCCCCAAAAAAAATTATATTAGATACTAGAAATTATAAGAGATCCTGACAATGTAACAATCAAAATATTAACAAATATCCCCCCTCCGTCCTAACCCCATATTTTGTTTTCTCATATAGTGTACCATATATTGTAAAAAAAGCAAGTAAATAATTTCACAAATAAGCGAATGATAGTGTATAATTTTGTGCAAATATAATAATGGTACCCCCGTAATATTCAGTAGCAGAAGAAAGCCGGATATATATGTAAATGTCAAGCAATTAGCCTATTAATATAGCAATTTTATAATAATTATCTTGAGTAGGCGAGGTTCAAATCCTGTACACCCGACCTTTTTTCCAAAAATGAAAGAAAATCCTCTCTTGTCTTGATAGACAAAAGAGGGCTTTTCTTGGTGCGCCGAAGCATTCTATACTCGAACCGTTTACCTCTTTGAGAGTAACGGTTTTACATTCTTCCTTATAGTTGAAACTGATAACAAGTTTATCGTCATATAGATAAACCGAGTTTACAAAACTGTTTATCAATCTCTGTTTGTGTTCTTTCTTCACAACATCCATCTTTTGAAATCTTCTAAGCCAGAACATTAAGCCCTCTTTTGTTATTGTCGGGCGTTTCATCTCTTCTTTGATGATTTTCAGTTCTAATTCATTTTTCGTTTGTTCAAGCTCAATCATACGCTGCTTGGTTGTCGGTGTAATAATTCCTTGTTCTATTGCTTTCAGCAAGTTACCGATTATTGTTTCGGTCTCACTTAAGTTTTGTTTCAGCACCGTAAGTGCCGGATTTTCCTTTCCTGCTTCTTTTAAGACGATATTTGCTATATCTTCAATTACATTTTCGTCCATAAGAAGTTCTTTTGTTTTCTCTACTACGATATTTTCAATCCATTCTTTTTTAACCGTTATCTTATCGCAGTTGTGTTTGTATTTAGCTCCGTTGCATTTGTAGTATCGGTGGACACTGCCGTTTCGTGCCGTACCGCTTTCGCCACACATAAAGGAACCGCATTTCCCGCAGAACAGTTTGGTAGTCAGTAAATAGTCGTCCTCGGCTTTGTGCCTTGCGGCGGCTCTTTTGTTTTTAGCCCTGACTTCCTGTACTCTGTCAAACAGTTCCTGCGGTACGATTCTCGGTATACCGTCTTTATTGACAATATCCTTGAATCGGTACTCACCGATATACCGTCTGTTCTTTAACATATCGGTCACAATGTTGATGGTCATTTTCGTGCCGTGCGAAGTGGTAAGACCCTTGTTGTTTAACATGGTTACGATTTCTTTGATTGTCATCCCCTCGGCATAACTTTTATACGCCGCAACCACCAACGGTGCTTTAATAGGATCAATTTCAAATCGGTGGTCTTTGTTGATGACAAAACCTATCGGAACCGTTCCGCCGTTAAACTGACATTTGAGAGCATTTTCGGTCAGCCCTCGGTTGACCTTTTCGGACAATTCCAACGAGAAGTATTCCGCATATCCTTCCAAAACCGATTCAAGCAATACACCCTCTGCATTCTTTGAAATGACTTCGGTTGCCGATATAACCGATACACCGTTCTTTCGCAGTTTATGTTTATAGGTTGCCGAATCGTATCGGTTTCGTGAAAACCGGTCTAACTTCCAAACAATAATCGTATCAAACTTTCGCTTGTCGCTGTCTTTAATCATCATTTGGAAATTCGGTCGCTTATCGGTTTTTGCAGATAATGCACGGTCAATATAGGTGTCAATAACATCTATATTATTCCGCTTTGCGTATTCGTAGCATTCACGCAACTGACCGTCTATGGATTCGTCCCGCTGTCCGTCCGAAGAATATCTTGCATATATGACAGCAATCATTCTTCTTCGTTTACCTCCTTTATCATTTGTTTTAAGGCGGACTTTAATTTTTGATTTAACTTGCTTCCGGGTTCAAAGCACAGCTCTGCAAATCTGTCGAAATCTTCCGTCTCGGAAAAACTCTTTTTAAGCACATCCGCATTTTGCTGATAGAGCATACCCTGCGGATTATCCGTTCTGCCGAAGATGTAATCAAGTGACACCTCAAAGAAGTCGGCATACCAAAGCAGTTTTTCAAACGGCGGATCTACAAGACCTGTTTCATACCGTCCGATACTTGCCTGCGTAGTGCCGCACTTTTCGGCAATCTGCCTTTGCGAGTACCGTGCATTCACCCGAATTTCTTTCATCCGTTCTCCTACGACATTCAATTATAGTTTCACCTCCATACAAGATAGGTGTATTATAACATAATCAAACCGCAAAGTCAATACATAAACTGAATATCGCAAAAATACATTCTTCGTTTTTTCGTGACGAATTTTTGGTCTACAGAATTTCTTGAAGAAAAACCTAATGTTTTGTAAAAAATAGTGTGTATTATTTTTTAATCAGCTTACCGTTTGTAAAAAATAATGTATAATATTTTTAACAGCATTCCCTAAAACAGTCTGTAGAGTAAAATTTTAATATTCAAAAATGCCATTCGGACATGTGTATGTTCGAATGGCATTTTTGCTTATTTGCTTATTATTGATTACTTGTTCTTAATAATTTTATCCGGAAGAACCGAAGCAGTGATTAAATCTGCCGGATCAACATCCAAAGCATCGGCAATGCTGAATAACACCTCTAATGAAAAACTTTTTGCAAGTCCGGGTGCTTCTATTGCACTAATCAGCGACCGGCTGATATTTGCTTTCTCCGCTAATTTTTCTTGTGACAATCCACGCATTTTGCGAATCGTTGAAATTGCTATACCAAGTTGAATCAATCTATCTCTATTTTTGAATGCAACATTTTTATCCATATAAATTTCAAGCCACCTTTCTACTCATTACATATAATTATACTTTTTATACCCGATCATCGCTGTATTTATCGATGTAAACTTGACTGTATCTGTGAGCAATGATATAATTATGGTATGTTATAAATGCTTTTTGTAAGCGTTTGATGATTGGAGTGAGTAAATGAATGAGAAATCAAACCTGTTGTTTTACCGGGCATAGAATCATCCCTTTGCTTGAAAGAAATGCTGTGTCGAAAGCATTGGAGAAGGCGATAGTTGAAAGCATCGAAAACGGCTATTGCTATTTCGGAGCCGGTGGAGCATTGGGATTTGATACAATGGCAGCTTTAACAGTGCTTCGCTTAAAAAGACAGTATCCGCAGATAAAGTTGATCCTTGTCTTGCCGTGCGAAAATCAAACCCGAAATTGGAAAACTGCGGATATAGAAAAATACGAACATATAAAGTCGCAAGCAGACAAAGTAGTATATGTTTCCAAAGAGTACACATCAGACTGTATGCATAAAAGAAACCGCCACTTGGTCGATAACAGTTCTCTTTGTATCTGCTATCTTACAAAACCAAGCGGCGGTACGG
>CALCRH010000021.1 GCA_937894515.1 uncultured Clostridia bacterium
TGATAAACTTAGAATTCAAATTGACCGGCAAAGTGACTTTTTCGCAATTCTTTGTACCTTCGTACATTTCCAAATATCCGCACACAAGAGGATTCTTTATGTTATCCAGTCCCAAAGCATAGTTTATTTCTTCGGCGGTGGCAAGCATAACTTTAGCGTTGCTTTGAAGCGGAATATAGATATTATGAGTATTGCATATAACTTTTGCCTTGACATAGTTCATGCCAACACGAAGGGTGTTTTCTTCGGCTTCAACATCACCAAAATCACTGGAAATAAAATTAGTGAGAAAGCTTGCAGCATCAGTAATATGCGAAATATCCTCAATCACTCCATAGGAATAAGAATTATTGACATGCTCAACTTTTACAATATCAAAGGGATTCAAAATAAGTTCCGGATCAGTCCAGAAAGTAAAATCATCAATTGTTGTGGGGCATTTTTCCGTAGCGAGTATTCTTCCGATAAGATTGTTGGCCATAATTTTTATCCTCCTTAAAATAGATGCAGGAACATCTCTGTGCTTATGTACTTACTTTTTACAAATGATTCTGTTAAAAATACGGGGTATAAATGATTTGCCCATCGCTTGTCAGTACCGTAACAAGTAGGGTTTCTTTCATTGATTATGTTTGCCGAAATCAAATCAATAACATCGCTGTTTATGCCGCCATCAATTTCCTCATCCATCATAATCTTTTCAACTTTTACTACTCCGTCAAATGGGGTTTGCGTCCGGCGTTTATCTCTTAGTCTTATATACCAAATTCCGAATGTAACATCATTTCCAACACGACTGCTTGTATATCGTGCAACCGGAGTTCTATGAAATACGGGAAGGTTTGCTATGTAATTTGAATTTGGTTTGCCGGTGTGATCGTAACATAACTCCGGGTTAAACGATTTTGATACACCTATTACCCAATTGTAATTATGCTTTATTTGCTGCAAGGAACGCAGGCTTGGGATTCCGGAATTCATTTTCGGATATTCAAGAGAACCATCCTTCAGTAAATAACTATCTTGATCCAGCTTGTTTTCTTTAACCAGTTGCGCCACCATACGCTTTTCAGCTTCAACCATATAATCTTGTATTTTCGCTATTGCCAAATCTTCAAGTTTTACTCGTACATCTTTTGCCGTTGAAGTTTTATAAGGTAATATGGCTGAAAACTCCAATCCAAGCCGTTTTAATTCTTCGGATTCATTAAGCTTTTCGGCTTTTGATGCAAAGAAAGCGTTATCATCCCAACCATCGGCATTGGCTTTGTCCGGTAAAGAAAGGACTAATTCTCGATAGAAGAGTTCCTTACTCATTCGTTTGTTTTCTCGCTTGCAGCATCCGACTCCTATCTGACCGGCCACAACGGGAAATACCTGTTTGTTATAGGCAATGTCATCGACTTTGAACACATGCCGTGAGCCATCCAAAAAATACTTTATAAGCGGAGCATCATCTCTGATGCTATCCGCAAGCGGCTTTAAATCAATAGCAGATGTATGCTTGACCGTTTCGGCGGTATCTTGCCACTTCATCACTTTATCTGTTTCGTCATCATAATCGATGGAGGGAATACCTATTGAGTCAAAACTGTATTTGAAGGTATGATAACTCTTACCCTTTGTTTCCTTTTCGATTATTTCCATTATTTTCGGCATAATCATTTCCTCCAATGTGAATGGATGTGGATTTGAATTCTTATAGATAAAATAGAGATCACTATCATAAATCCATCAATCCATCATTATATTATCTCACAACTGATGTCCCATAAAACGGACTTGTACCATATTCTATTCTTCTGTCTCGTAATAATACGAATAGTCAATGCCTTTCATAATGATCTCGCGGTCATTGATTTCGCTTGTCAGAGCGTTTTCGAGAAGCGCAAATATCTTTGCCGGATCGGTAACGCTTTCACGCATAGCATCGAGATATTCGGTTTTATCAATTTGACTCCAATCCACGCATTGTTTCAGATTCTTTTTGAGAATCAAGTCGAGCCAGATGCGGGTACTGCGACCATTGCCCTCCATGAAAGGATGAGCCACATTCATTTCCACATATTTGTTCACGATAGCTTCAAGCGTGTTTTCCGGCATCGCTTCAATGTGTGCGAGTGCTCCGTCAAGATACAATGCAGGAGCAAATGCAAAGCCGCCTTTGGCGATATTCAGCGTTCTGATCTGTCCGGCAAAGTCATAAAGACCGCCGAAAATATAGCCGTGTATCTGCTGCAATCCCTTGACCGTGCCGACCTCTATTTCGTCAACAAAGCCGCTTTCAAACAACTCGTATGCTTTTTGCTTGCTTTTTTCGTCGATGGATGTCTCCATATTTTTCATCCATTTGGCGAAAACATCGGATTTTTTGCTCGGGATCAAAGCGATAACGGTATTGAGCCCACTTTCGTCAACCACATCGGTATTGTAAAACTTGCCGTCTTTTGCTTTTAATTTCAGTTGTCTGCAAATTGAGGACAACTGCGATTTTCTCGTTTTGATTGTATTCCAATATTTTCTCGGATTTTTTGATTTTGTCAGTGCTTCGGCAATATCCGTTGCGCAGAACCACCATTTT
>CALCRH010000022.1 GCA_937894515.1 uncultured Clostridia bacterium
CGCCGCAGCGGTCGCAGATCTTGCCCTTATAGCGGATCTTCTTATACTTGCCGCAGTGGCACTCCCAGTCCTTGGTGGGCCCGAAAATGCGTTCGCAGAACAGGCCGTCCCGCTCCGGCTTCAACGTACGGTAGTTGATGGTCTCCGGCTTCTTGACCTCGCCGTAAGACCACTGACGGATCATCTCAGGGGAAGCGATGCCGATCTTGATGGCATCAAACTGAATGTTGTTGTCCACAGTCTTGATCATTTCACTCATTGTTCTACTCCTCCCCTTTCTTAAAATTCATCGTCCAGCGGATCTTCATCAAAAGAAGCATCCACTTCGTCATCGTCCACATAGTCAAAACCGGCATCGGCCAACTCGTCTTCATCGGCATAGCGGCGCTGACGCTCATCATCGGCATCCATACGGGCCAGATTGAACGTATCCATAGCGTCCTCGTCCTCTTTCAGCTCGATCTGGTTGCCATCGCGATCCAGCACCTGTACATCCAAGCACAGGGACTGCAGTTCCTTGACCAGAACCTTGAAGCTCTCGGGTACACCGGGTGTGGGCACGTTGTGGCCCTTGACGATGGACTCATAGGTGCGGACACGACCGGTCACATCATCGGACTTGACGGTCAAAATCTCCTGCAGGGTGTAGGCAGCGCCATAGGCCTCCAATGCCCAAACTTCCATTTCGCCGAAACGCTGGCCGCCGAACTGGGCCTTGCCGCCCAGAGGCTGCTGGGTGACCAGGGAGTAGGGGCCGGTGGAACGGGCATGGATCTTATCATCCACCAGATGGTGCAGCTTCAGGAAGTACACATAGCCCACGGTGACCTTATTGTCAAAGCGCTCACCGGTACGGCCATCGTACAGCCAGCTCTTGCCCTCGGGATCCAGACCCGCCATGGTCAGAGCCTCGGTAATATCCTTGTCGGTAGCACCATCGAAGATGGGGGTAGCCACCTTCCAGCCCATGGTCTTGGCAGCATAGCCCAGATGAACTTCCAGCACCTGACCGATGTTCATACGGGAGGGAACGCCCAACGGGTTCAGCACGATGTCCAACGGGGTGCCATCGGGCAGGAAGGGCATATCCTCCTGGGGCAGGACCCGGGACACAACGCCCTTGTTGCCGTGACGACCGGCCATCTTATCACCGGGCTGGATCTTGCGGCGCTGGGCAATATACACGCGAACCACTTCGTTCACGCCGGGCCCCAGATCATCGCCGGCTTCACGGGTAAAGACCTTGGTGTCGATGACGATACCGCTTTCGCCGTGGGGTACCTTCAAAGAGGTGTCGCGGACTTCCCGTGCCTTTTCGCCGAAGATGGCGCGCAGCAATCTCTCTTCGGCGGTCAGGTCGGTCTCGCCCTTGGGGGTGACCTTACCCACCAGGATATCGCCGGCATGGACTTCTGCACCCACGCGAATGATACCCCGCTCGTCCAGATCCTTCAGAGCATCTTCCCCCACATTGGAGATGTCGCGGGTGATCTCTTCAGGCCCCAGCTTGGTATCCCGGGCGTCGATCTCATATTCTTCGATATGAATGGAGGTGTAAACGTCCTCCTTCACCAGACGCTCGTTCAGCAGAACAGCGTCCTCGTAGTTGTAACCTTCCCAGGTCATGAAGCCCACCAGAATGTTGCGGCCCAGGGCGATCTCACCCTGATCGGTGGCAGGGCCATCGGCCAGCACGGTGGGATCTTCACCGCCGTGGACACGCTCGCCCACAGAGACGATAGGCTTCTGATTGATACAGGTGCCGTGGTTAGAGCGCAGGAACTTGATCAGCTTGTGATCCTTCACTTCGCCATTGTCATACTGCACGGTCACGTTGGTGGCGTCCACCTTGGTGACAACGCCGTCACCCTCGGCCAATACGGCAACCTCAGAGTCGATGCAGATCTTGTGCTCCATACCGGTACCGACAATGGGAGCCTCCGGCTTCAGCAGAGGCACGGCCTGACGCTGCATGTTGGCGCCCATCAGGGCACGGTTGGCGTCGTCGTTGGGCAGGAAGGGGATCATGGCGGTGGCGATGGACACCATCATACGGGGGCTGACGTCCACGAAGTCTACACCGGCAGGTTCCACCTCCACGATTTCATCGCGGTGACGGCAGGTAATACGGCGGCCGCACAGGCAGCCGTTTTCGTCCACAGGCTCAGCGGCCTGGGCGACCACATATTCGTCCTCCACATCGGCGGACATATAGGTGATCTCGTCGCTGACCTTGTGGGTCACGGGATCCACGGCGCGGAACGGCGCCTCGATAAAGCCGTATTCATTGATACGGGCATAGGTAGCCAGATAGGAGATCAGGCCGATGTTGGGACCTTCGGGGGTCTCAATGGGGCACATACGGCCATAGTGGGAGTAGTGCACGTCACGGACTTCCATGTTGGCACGTTCCCGGCTCAGACCGCCGGGGCCCAGAGCGCTAAGACGACGCTTGTGGGTCAGCTCGGCCAGGGGGTTGGTCTGATCCATGAACTGGCTCAGCGGGCTGGAACCGAAGAACTCCTTGATGGCGGCGGTGACAGGACGAATGTTGATCAGGCTCTGGGGGGTCACGATATCCAGATCCTGAATGGTCATACGCTCGCGGATGACGCGCTCCATACGGGAAAAACCGATACGGAACTGGTTCTGCAGCAGCTCGCCCACACAGCGCAGGCGGCGGTTGCCCAGATGGTCGATATCGTCCTTATTGACCAGATTGTGTGCCAGCGCGTTCATATAGTTGATAGAGGCAAAGATGTCGTCAACGATAATGTGCTTGGGCACCAGATCATCGGCATGCAGCTTGCACTGCTCGATCAGCTCCTCACCGCTGTACTGGCTCAACAGCTCCTGCAGCACCGCATAGCGCACCCGCTCCTTGATACCGCACAGTTCCCGGGGATCAAAGTCCACATAGCGGCGCATATCACACATCTTGTTGGTGAAGATCTTGAGAGTAGCGCCATCGTCCAGCGCCACTGTCACTTCGCCTACGCCGATGGCATCCAGTTCGTTGCACTCGGCACCGGTCAGGACGTGACCTTCTTCAAACAAAATCTCACCGGTAGCGGGGTCCGCCACAGGCAGCGCCAGCTTCTGTCCCTTGGCACGAACCCACAGGGACATCTTCTTGTTGAACTTATAGCGGCCCACCGTAGAAAGATCATAACGGCGGGGATCGAAGAACAGGTTATTCAGCAGGGTCTCGGCACTGTCCACCGTGGGAGGCTCACCGGGACGCAGCTTGCGGTAGATCTCCAGCAGTGCATCCTCATAGGTCTTGCAGGTGTCCTTTTCCATGGTGACTATCACCCGCTGGTCATCGCCGAACAGATCCAGGATCTCCGCATCGGTCTTGGCACCGAGAGCGCGGATCAGGCAGGTGATGGGCAGCTTGCGGTTTTTATCAATACGGACCCAGAACATCTCGTTGGTGTCGGTCTCATACTCCAACCATGCACCGCGATAAGGAATCACGGTATTGCTCATCAAAGGCAGGTCGGTCTTGAGGTCGATGGACTTGTCGTAATAGATGCCGGGAGAGCGGACGATCTGGCTGACCACCACGCGCTCTGCACCATTGATGACAAAGGTACCGCCGTGGGTCATCAGCGGGAAGTCACCCATAAAGATCTCCTGCTCTTTGATCTCGCCGGTCTCCTTGTTGAACAGGCGTACCCGTACCTTCATGGGGGCGGCGTACGTGGCATCGCGGGCCTTGCACTCCTCCACGTTGTACTTGGGGTTTTCGTCCATGCTGTAGTCGATGAAGCTCAGCTCCAGATTGCCGGCATAGTCGGAAATGGACGCCACATCGGCAAACACCTCGCGCAGACCGGTGTCCAGGAACCACTTATAGCTCTTTTTCTGGATCTCCAGCAGGTTGGGCATCGCCATGACTTCCTCGTGACGGGCGAAGTTCTTTCGCATCGTCTTGCCGTACAGTTTGTCCTTAGGCATTGTTTCTGCTCCCTACCTTTCTTTTGGTTTGGATTTATTGTTACTTTCTTTTTGAAAACAGTTTTGTTGCCTCGAAATCATGACACACACGGGATTGTTGTTATTTTCTTGAAAACCCTATTGTGTTTTTCCATGAGGCGTGTTATACTATCCATAGTAAATGATAAAAGGGGTTATGTGCCCATCATCCCATAGTAACGATTGATTGTACCATACATTCCACCCGTTTGTCAAGAGAATTTTGTCGTCCGCCCGATTTTTTCGGGCGGTTTTTTGTTTTCTCCACCATATCACGGGCGACCGCAAGGGTCGCCCCTACAAATCCTGCCGGGACATTCCGCATTTTTTGCAGAGGCCGATGCTCACATCGCCCCGCCTTTCAACCGTCGGCAAAATCTATTTTGCCGACACCTAAATTTTTCACTCTTCACTTTTCATTTTTCACTTCATCACACAAAAAAATCGCACCCACGAAAGTGAAGTAGTCAATAGTTAGTAGACACAAAAGATTTAGGCCGCCAGTTCTGTTCT
>CALCRH010000023.1 GCA_937894515.1 uncultured Clostridia bacterium
CCCGCCATATCGCTATTATTATGGACGGCAACGGTCGTTGGGCGAAGAAGCGGGGACTTCCTCGTACTGCCGGACATAAGGTGGGAGCGGAGACTTTCCGCACCATTGCGACCTATTGCAAGAATATCGGCGTGGAGTATCTGACGGTCTATGCGTTCTCTACGGAGAACTGGAAGCGGCCGGAAGAAGAGGTCAGCACCATCATGAGCCTTTTGAAACGGTACATGCTGGAGGCCATCGACACCATGGAAAAAGACAATATCAAGCTGAAGTTCTTTGGCGATCTGAGCGCCATCTCGCCGGAACTGCAGGAGCTGGTGGAGAAAACCAATGCCATTTCGGCGCGGCTGGACGGATTTCAGGCCAATATCTGCCTGAATTACGGCGGCAGAGCGGAAATACTGCACGCAGCAAAGTGTTGTGCAGAAGCCGGCCGGGAACTGACGGAGGAGAACTTCGGTAAGTACCTGTACAGTGCCGACATTCCCGACCCGGAGCTGATCATTCGCCCCGGCGGAGAGCAGCGGATCAGCAACTTCCTGCTGTGGCAGTGTGCATACAGCGAGTTCTATTTCTGCGATACCCTGTGGCCGGATTTTGATGAGGAGACGTTAAATCAGGCGATTATTGCCTACCAATCCCGGGACCGTCGGTTCGGCGGCGTGAAAGGATAAGGATATGTTACAGAGAATTTTAGTGGCGGTGGTGGGGATCCCCCTGTTGCTGTTTGTCCTGTGCCGGTGTCCGGTGTGGGCGACGGCGATTTTTCTGGAGTTGCTGTGCTTTGTGGGCGCCTATGAGCTTTGCGGTACCGTGATGGTGAAGGAGAAGGCCAACCGGTATTTCAGCATGGCGGGCCTTATCGGTTTTTTTGTGATTCTGATGCCCTATTGGCATGATGAGGATTCGGCACTGGTGATTCTGCCGTGGCTGATCGCGTTTATGATTCTATGCGTATTGATCTGTATGATAGTGGGATATGGCAAACCGAATGGATTGAGTTTTAGCGATATTTGCACGCTGATGGTGGCCGGGGGAGCCATTCCGCTGGCGCTGGGCTGCCTGCTGCGGCTGCGGCTGATGGAGTACGGCGGCGGGCTGGTGCTGATCCCGCTGGTGGCGGCATTCTGCTCCGATGCGCTGGCGCTGTTCGGCGGGAGTCTTTTCGGCGGGAAGCTGTTCGGCGACAAAAAGCTGGCGCCTCGGGTCAGCCCCAAGAAGACCCGGGAGGGTGCTGTGGCCGGCCTGCTGGGCGGTATGGCGGGCATGATCCTGTTCCGAATCGGCTTTTTCCTGGTTACCGAGGTACAACTCCACATCGGCTGGTGTGTGCTGCTGGGACTTGTGGGTGCTGCTGTTGGACAGTTGGGCGATCTGGTGTTTTCCTGTATCAAGCGGGAGTTCGGTATCAAGGACTACGGCAAGCTGCTGCCCGGTCACGGCGGTATACTGGATCGGTTTGACAGCGTGATCTTCGCGGCACCGGTGCTGTGGCTTATCATCAGCCAGGTGGCGATCTATTGAGGCGAGTTATGACGAAAGCAATTTCCCTGCTTGGCTGTACCGGCTCTATCGGACGGCAGACCCTGCAGGTGGTAAGTGAATTGGGATTGCAGGTCACGGCGCTGGCGGCAAACGAAAGCGTAGACCTGGTGGAACAGCAGGTACGGCAATATAAGCCGCGCCTTGTTGTGCTGTATCGGGAGGATGCGGCCCGGGAACTGCGGCAGCGTCTTTCGGATACAGATGTGGAAATTTTGAGCGGGGCAGAGGGACTTTTACGTGCTGCGACTGCGGAAGATGCCGATACGGTGGTGACGGCGGTGGTGGGCAGCGTGGGTTTGGAGCCGACCATTGCCGCCATCGAAAAAGGAAAACGTATCGCCCTTGCCAACAAGGAAACCCTGGTGTGTGCCGGCGAGCTGGTGATGGGCGCGGCAGAGAAATTCGGCGCGGCAATCGTGCCGGTGGACTCGGAACACAGCGCCATCTTTCAGAGCTTGCAGGGCTGCCGGGACCGGGGCGAGATCAAGCGGCTGATCCTGACCTGCTCCGGCGGGCCGTTTTACGGCATGAGCTACGAAGAATTGGAGCAGATGCGTCCGGAAAATGCCCTGAAGCACCCCAACTGGTCTATGGGGGCGAAGATCACCATTGACAGCGCTACGCTGATGAACAAAGGCCTGGAGATCATCGAGGCCATGCGGCTGTACCATCTGCCCATCGGGCAGGTGGACGCGGTGATCCACCGGCAGAGCATCGTCCACTCTCTGGTGGAGTATCGGGACGGGGCTATGCTGGCACAGCTCGGCACGCCGGATATGAAGCTGCCCATTCGCTATGCGCTGACCTATCCCTATCGTGCCAAAACGCCGGATCAGACGCTGGATCTGCTGACCTGTGGAGAGCTGACCTTTGCCAAACCGGATGAGGAGGCATTCCGCTGCCTGAAACTGGCCAAGGATTGTGCAAAAACGGGAGGTACGGCGCCGGCAATTCTGAATGCTGCCAATGAGGAAGCGGTATTGCAGTTTCTGCGCCGGGAAATCGGCTTCAACGATATCCACCGCAGCGTGGAAAAAGCGTTGGATGCGGTGGCGGTGAAATATCAGCCAAGCCTTTCGGATATACTGGAAGCAGACCGTCTGGCTCGAGCCGCGGTACTGAACAAATAAAGGAAGTCTGACATGACCATTGTCTATATTCTGGCGGCTGTTCTGCTCTTTGGTTTTTTGATTTTTATCCACGAGCTGGGACACTTTATGACCGCTAAGGCCTGCAATGTGCGGGTCAACGAGTTCGCCCTGGGCATGGGACCTGCACTATGGCAAAAACAAAAAGGGGAGACGACCTATTCCCTGCGGGCCTTTCCCGTAGGCGGTTACTGCGCCATGGAGGGGGAAGAGGAGGATTCCGAGGATCCCCGTGCGCTTAATCATCAGGGCTTTTGGGCAAAGCTGCTGATCTTTGTGGCCGGCGCCGCCATGAATTTCCTCACCGGCTTACTCATTGTTCTGGTGCTTTACAGCGGCGCCAAGGCCTTTTATATGCCTACGATCATGGGCTTTGCCGATGGCTGTCCCTTACAGGGGGATTTGCAGGTGGGAGATACCCTCTATGCCATAGACGGCGAGCGGGTCTATGTTTACAGTGACGTGAGTCTGCTGTTCAGCCTGAACCAGACCGACATCTTTGACCTGACGGTTTTGCGTGACGGGGAAAGGGTGACGCTGCGGGACTTCCCTATGGAACGAAATACCTATATAGATCAGGCGGGAAATTCCTACACCGGTTACGGACTGTATTTCGGCGCAGAGGAGGCGACCTTCGGCAGCAGGCTGGGATATAGCTGGCGCAACACCATGGACTTTGTACGCATGGTGCGGATGTCGCTGAAGATGCTTCTCACCGGTGAGGCCGGCGTGAAAGACCTGAGCGGTCCGGTGGGCATTGTGTCTACCATTACCGAGGTGGGACAGCAATCCGGCAGTTTTCGGGCGGCGCTGGACAATATCGCCTATTTCGGGGCTTTGATCGCGGTGAACATCGCGGTGATGAACCTGCTGCCCCTGCCGGCGTTGGATGGCGGTAAGATCTTCTTTTTGGTGATCAATGCCATCGCCATGGCGCTGTTTCGGAAGCAGATTCCCGCCAAATATGAAAACGCCATTCATTTTGCAGGACTTGTTCTGCTGTTGGGACTGATGGCTGTGATAACATTTAGTGACATTTGGAAACTATTCACATAGAGGGTGAGAGTATGAGCAAGCAAATTCATGTGGGACAGGTGACAATAGGCGGCGGTGCCCCTGTTGCCATTCAGTCCATGTGCAATACAAAAACCGAAAATGTAAGCGCTACCGTGGCGCAGATCCTGGCGCTGGAAGAGGCCGGGTGTGAGATCATTCGCGTGGCGGTGCCCACCATGGAGGCGGCGCAGGCCATCGGAAAGATCAAAGAGGGCATCCATATCCCGCTGGTGGCAGATATTCACTTTGACTATAAGCTGGCGCTGGAGTGTGCCAAGCAGGGTGTGGATAAAATTCGCATCAACCCGGGCAACATCGGCTCACAGGACAAGGTACGCGCCGTGGCTGACGCCTGTAAGGAACGGGGCATCCCCATCCGTATCGGCGTCAACGGCGGCTCTCTGGAAAAAGAGCTGCTGCAAAAATACGGCGGCGTGACGGCTCAGGCACTGGTGGAAAGCGCCATGGGGCATGTCCACTTGCTGAACGACTGCAACTTTGACGACATCTGCATCAGCGTGAAAGGCTCCCATGTACCCACCAACATGGCGGCATATCAGATGCTGCATCAGCAGACCGATTATCCTCTGCATCTGGGGGTCACCGAGGCGGGAACGCCGGGAATGGGCGTGCTGAAATCCGCCATCGGCATTGGCGGCCTTTTGTGTCAGGGTATCGGCGACACCATTCGCGTCAGCCTGACCGCTGACCCGGTGGAGGAGGTCTACGCGGCGAAGCGTATCCTCTCCGCGGCGGGCATCCGGCAGATGGGACCGAATCTCATTTCCTGTCCCACCTGTGGACGAACCAAATATGATATGATCCCCATTGCCGAGGAAGTGGAGCGGCGGCTGCAAAGCTGCACCAAGCAGATCACCGTGGCGGTGATGGGCTGTGTGGTCAACGGACCCGGTGAGGCGCGGAATGCCGATGTAGGGATTGCCGGCGGCGAAAAAGAGGGGTTGCTGTTCCGCAAGGGTGAGGTTTTATACAAAGTGCCGCAGGAGCAGCTGGTTGATGCATTGATGGAAGAAATCGAACAGCTATGAGTGAAAAAATACCGTTTTTTGACTTTTTTGAAAATTTCAATCCGGATCGGGAACTGCGGTTGCTGCTGCATGATGCGTTAGTGGTGGGCGGCGTACTGGATCCGGAGAAGCGCAGCATGGAGCTGGAGCTGGAGTGCAGCGAGGATTTGCCGGAAGCGGCCCAGTCTGCCCTGCGTCAGCTTCTGATGGAGTGCTACGGCCTGAAGCAGATGCGCCTGACCGTGCGGGGCACCAAGTCGGATAAGGACGCGCCCCAGATTATCATGGGCAAGACCATCAAGGGAAAAATCATTCCCATGGAGGGATTGAACCCCAAGATGGGCAGTGTCGTGGTGGAGGGCAAGGTCTTTGCTGCCGAATGCTATGAGACACGCCGCAAGGGACTTTGGTGCATCAGCTTCGATATGACCGACTACCATGGCTCGGTCAGCGTGCGGAAGTACACAGATGAGAAAGAGGCAAAAGCGGTGGGCGGCGCCATTGACACGGGTATGTGGCTGCGGGTGCAGGGCTTGGTGGAATTGACCCGTGACGGCAAGGACGTACAGCTTCGGCCGCTGAATATCAGCAAGATCACCCACAAGGGACGCATGGACACCAACCCGGAAAAGCGGGTGGAGCTGCATCTACATACCCAGATGAGCAACATGGACGCGCTGACGGATACCAAGAGCGTCATCAAGCAGGCGATCAAATGGGGTCACCCCGCTATCGCTATCACCGACCACGGCGTGTGCCAGTCCTTCCCCGATGCCTGGCACACGGCGGAGGGGAAGATCAAGATCCTCTACGGCATGGAGGGGTATTTCGTCAACAATCTGGACGACCGTATCGCGGTACATGGGACGAAAGATCAGCCCTTTGCCGATGAAATCGTGTGCTTTGACATTGAAACCACGGGTTTGAACGTGGCTACCGAGGCGATCACGGAGATCGGTGCGGTGGTGCTGCGCAGCGGAGAGGTAACGGAGCGGTTTCAGACCTTCGTCAACCCCAATCGGCGTCTGACGCCGGAGATCATCGGACTGACGGGCATCACAGACGCCATGCTGAAAGATGCGCCGTCATTGAAGGACGCGCTGACGGAATTTCTGGCGTTTGTGGACGGACGGCCCTTGGCAGCCCACAACGCGGAGTTCGATATCGGCTTTATCCGTGCCGGCTGCCGCAAGGTGGGACTGGAGTTTGACCCCACCTACATTGATTCCCTGATTCTGGCGCAGAACCTGCTGCCGGAGCTGGGAAAGTACAAACTGGACATCGTGGCGGAGCATCTGGACCTGCCCGCCTTTAACCACCACCGCGCCAGCGATGATGCGGCAACGGTGGGATATATGCTGATCCCGTTTTTTGACAAGATGACAAAGGAGCTGGGTATCGGCAGTTTGCAGCAGATCAACGGCGAGATGCTGAAGCTGCGGCCTTTGGGCAGCCGATCCAACCGCTATCCCAAGCATATTATTCTTCTCGCCAAGAACAAGCTGGGCCTGAAGCACCTGTATCAACTGGTGACGGCGTCCAATCTGAAATACTTCAAGCGTGTGCCCACCATCCCCAAGACGGAACTGGTGGCACACAGGGAGGGGCTCATTATCGGCTCGGCCTGCGAAGCGGGCGAGCTGTTCCGCGCCATCGTGGATCACAAGGATTGGGATGAGCTGAAGCGTATCGCATCGTTCTACGACTATCTGGAGATCCAGCCGGTGTGCAACAATATGTTCATGCTGCGCCGGGGTGAGGTCAATTCCGTGGAGGACTTGCGGGAGTTCAACCGCACCATCGTCCGTCTGGGTGAGGAGTTGGGCAAGCCGGTGTGTGCCACCGGTGACGTCCACTTCCAGGAGCCGGAGGACGAGATCTATCGCCATATTCTTTTGGCCAGCAAGAAGTTTGAGGACGCGGACGAGAGTCTGCCCATCTACTTCAAGACCACAGACGAAATGCTGGCCGAGTTCAGCTATCTGGGTGCGGAAAAAGCCCATGAGGTGGTCATCGACAACCCCCGGAAGATCGCGGATCTGGTGGAGGAGATCGAGCTTCTGCCCGCCGGTCAGCTCTTCCCGCCCCGCCTTGAAAACTCTGAACAGGAATTGAACCAGCGGGTGTGGGACAAGTGCCACGAGCTGTACGGCGAAAATCCGCCGCAGCTCATTGTAGATCGCCTGAACGTGGAACTGGGCGGCATTCTGGGCAAGTATGACGTGGTGTATATGTCCGCCCAGAAGCTGGTGCAGCGGAGTCTGGAAAACGGCTATCTGGTGGGCTCCCGAGGCTCTGTTGGCTCCTCGCTGGTGGCGTATATGTCCGGCATCACGGAGGTCAACTCCCTGCCGCCCCACTACCGCTGCCCCAAGTGCAAGTATGTGGAGTTCCAGGAGGACAAGCAATACGGCTGCGGCGCGGATATGCCGGATAAGGTCTGTCCCAACTGCGGCGAAAAGCTGGTGAAGGACGGATTTGACATACCGTTTGAAACCTTTTTGGGCTACGGCGGCGGCAAGGTGCCGGATATCGACCTGAACTTCTCCGGCGAATATCAGGCAAAGGCACATCGCCACGCTATCGAGATGTTCGGTCAGACCCAGGTGTTCCGCGCCGGTACCATCGGTACGCTGGCAGATAAGACCGCCATCGGTTTCGTGCTGAAATACAAGGAGGAAAAGGGACTGGAGTTCGGCAATGCGGAGCTGAACCGTCTGGCCTCGGGCTGCGTGGGGGTACGCCGCACCACCGGGCAGCACCCCGGTGGTCTGGTGGTGGTGCCGGACGACATGGACGTGGAGGATTTTACGGCTGTCCAGCATCCTGCCGATGACCCCAATTCCGATCAGTGCACCACACACTTTGAGTATCACTGCATGGAGGATAACCTCCTCAAGCTGGATATGCTGGGACACGATGATCCCACCATGATCAAGTATCTGGAGGAGTATACCGGCGTCAACGCCCGCCAGATCCCACTGGACGATCCGGACACCATGAGCATCTTCACCTCGTCCAAGGTGCTGGGCTATGAGCACGATGAAATCTTGGGCGAAACCGGCGCTGTGGCGATCCCGGAGTTCAACACCCGGTTTACCCGGGGCATGCTGATGGACACCATGCCCACCAACTTCAACACGCTGGTGCGCCTGTCCGGTTTCTCCCATGGCACCGATGTGTGGCTGGGCAATGCCCGGGACCTGATCGTGGGCGGTACGGCGTCCGTTCTGGAGACGGTGGGCTGCCGCGATGACATCATGCTGTACCTCATTTCCATGGGTCTCGACCCCAAGATGAGCTTTAAGATCATGGAGGCCGTCCGGAAGGGAAAGGTGAAGAAGAAGGGCTTCGAGCCGGGCTGGGAGGAAGCCATGCGGGAACACAATGTTCCCGACTGGTACATCGGCTCCCTTGCCAAGATCGGCTATCTGTTCCCCAAGGCTCACGCCGTGGCCTACGTGATGATGGCGTTCCGTATCGCGTGGTTCAAGGTGCATGAACCGCTGGCATTTTACGCCGTGTTCTTCTCCATTCGCGCCAAGGCCTTTGACGCCGAATACTGCTGCGCCGGAATGGATGCCGTGAAGCGGAAGATCCATGAGATCGAGAACAACAAGGACGCCACCGATGTGGAGCAGAACCTGCTGGTGACGCTGGAGGTGTGCTATGAGTTCTACCTCCGGGGCTTCCACTTTGACACCATCGACATCTACAACTCCGATGCCACCATGTTCAAGATCACGGAAAACGGTCTGCTGCCGCCCTTTGTCAGTGTACACGGGCTGGGCGAGGCTGCTGCGCTGGACACGGTGGAAAAGCGAAAGGGCAAGAACTTCATCTCGGTGGAGGAATTTTCGGAGTGCTGCAATAAGCTGAGCAAGACCCACATTGAACAGCTCCGTAATCTGGGAGCATTTGCCGGTATGGCGGACACCTCACAGGTGAGCCTGTTCTGAAAGGAGAACATTCTATGAAAAAAGTGACTGCGTGTCTATTAGCGCTGCTATTGGCGCTGACGACAATTTGTCCGGCCCTGGCCATGAGTGAGGGGGAACTCCTGTATCTGGCAGTATTAGGCGACAGCATCTCCTATGGAACGGGTCTGCATATCGGTGAAAAATCCTATAGAACATTGGTGACAGAGCATTTTGACGGCGCCATGCAGGTCAACTATGCCCGGGACGGCAATGTGTATGACGATGTGCTGAGCAGCATCACCCGGCACCGGGATACACTTGCGGAAGCCAACTGCTATGCATTGTCCGTGGGGTCCAACGATTATCTGGAGTATGTGGCAGACAATATCTTTCAAATCAGTACACCGGATCGGCGGTTCTCGCTGCCCTATGAAGATTTGCTGGATTTCTTTTCGGATGTATTGGTCGCTCACTCAAGTGGTATGACGGATGGAATCCTGCGGTTCCTGCATGCCAATCGGGCTTCAAGAACAGACTGGACAAACGACTTTTGCGATATACTGCAAAGCAATCTGACCGATATCATTGACCAGCTGCACAGCTGTAATGCCGATGCACAGATCCTGCTGTTGAACTATTATAGCCCCGGTGACCCTTATATGGACTTTGTGGGCAAGGCAACCGCCCTGTTGGATGCATCTAACCGGGATATCCGGGATGCAATCAATCTGTTTGACCAAATGCGAACAGCCTCTGTTATACAGCAGGTGGTACTGCTGACCAGGATACAGACAAAACTGGTAAACCTCTCTGCGAATATTTACTTGTTTGTTCCGCTGCTGAAGCAGTTTGATTTAGACCTGACCATACTGAGCCCGCTGCTGGCTTTGATCGGCATTGGATTTGTAGGAGCAGAGGCATTTTCCCAGGATCGGACGATCCTTGAGAAACTGGGAGAGGTTACCGAACTGATAAACGGTGTGGACCAGTTAATAGATTTTACCCACGATACGCTGACCCAGATGAATACAATGATAAAAGACCTGGCCAAGGACGATGAGATGGTGATCATCATTGATGTCGCCGAGATCGGAAAATCTGCTGAAACGATTTCTTCCATCGACCATTTCCATCCCAGTGCAGACGGACAACAGATCATTGCAAACAAGATGATTGCGATACTGGAAACGATTTATGCCGGTGGGGAAATAACCCCGGAGCCTGAACCGGAGGAAACGGACTGGCTGACAGAAACCATAGCGTTCTTCCGCGAATGGCTGACGAAGCTCTTTGGCTGATATAAAAAACCTGTCTGCTGTGCAGACAGGTTTTTTATATGGCAGAAATCAGTCTGCCGTTTTTTTCCGGAACGGATTGGGGATCTGCGCCAGCACCACCGCGGCGAACATCAGCACGCAGCCCAGATATTCACGGCCGGACATCTGCTGTTTGAGAATGATAGCACCGGAAATGACGGCAAACACGCTCTCCATGCTCAGCAAGATGGTGACCACGGTGGGGTTGGAGCCCTTCTGCGCCAGAATCTGCAGGGTGTAGGCCACACCGCTGGAGAAAACACCTACATACAGAATAGGCAGTGTACATTCTATAATAGCGTTCCAGTCGGGAGCGGCAAAGATGGAGGATGCGGTGACGGCATCGCCGATACCGTTAGCGCCCAGAATGACACAGACCACCTTGGCGATAGTCGCCCAGATGGCGGCTACCAGGAACTGTACACAGGAAAGCTTGATGCCGTCTACGGTTTCGGTGAAGTGGTCGATGACCAGAATATGTACCGCAAAGCAGATGGCGCAGACCAGGATCAGCAGGTCGCCGAACTGGAGCCGGAACTCGCCCTTGATGCACAGCAGGTACAGTGCTACAACGGACAGCACCACGGCGATCCAAACAGGCAGGTCGACTTTCCGCTTGAACAGCAGACCGAACAGCGGCACCAGCACCACGTACAGGGCGGTAATGAAACCGGCCTTACCGGCATCGGTACCGGCGGAGATACCGGCCTGCTGGAAGTTGGAAGCGATGGCGAGAGCCGTGCCGCAGCAGATACCGCCCAAAATCAGGTTTTTTCGGTCGATCTTTTTCTGCTCCGGGGTGACGAGGGGTTTGTCCTTTTTCAACTTGTCAAAGACAAAAATGATAAGCAGCAGGACAATGACGGCCACATAAGAGCGAATGGCGTTAAACGTAAAGGTGTCGATGATGTCGGCGCAGACATCCTGCGCCACAAAAGCCGTTCCCCAAATCAGGGCTGCCAGCAGGGGAAATAGAATGCCGCGGACAGGATTGTTGTTTTTCATTCCTCTTCTCCTTTTTCTCGAATGGTCATAATGACAGGTGTTCCCTCCAACCCGAACACATTGCGGATCTGATTTTCCAGATACCGGCGGTAAGAGAAGTGAAACAGCTTTTTGTCGTTACAGAACACCACAAAGTGGGGGGGCTTGACGCCCACCTGGGTCATATAGTAGATTTTCAGGCGGCGGCCCTTATCCGTGGGCGGCTGGACGCGGGTCTGGGCATCGGCCAGCACGGAGTTGAGGTTGCCGGTGGTGATACGCATATTGGACTGATCGTTGACGTAGTTGATCAGCTCAAACAGACGGTTGACCCGCTGGCCGGTGGCGGCGGAGATGAACAGGATCGGGGCGTAGGTCATATAACTCAGATCCCGGCGGATGTCCTCCCGCATGTGATCCATGGTCTTGCCGTCTTTTTCCACCAGATCCCACTTGTTCACCACGATGATACAGGCTTTACCGGCATCGTGGGCCAGACCTGCCACTTTGGTATCCTGCTCGGTAACGCCGTCCTGGGCGTCTATCATGATCAGGCATACATCGCTGCGTTCGATGGCCATGGTGGCACGGAGAACGGAATACTTCTCAATATTGTCGTCTACCTTGGACTTTTTCCGCATACCGGCGGTATCGATGAAGTTGTACTTGCCGAACTGATTTTCAAAGTAGCTGTCGATAGCGTCACGGGTGGTGCCCGCTACGTTACTGACGATGACACGCTCTTCGCCCAGGATGCGATTGGTCAGACTGGACTTGCCCACGTTGGGCTTGCCGATGATGGCCACCTGAATCACATCGTCATCTTCCTCTTCCTCGTCCTCCGGCGGGAAGTACTGTAAGCAGGCGTCCAGCAGGTCGCCGGTACCGTGTCCGTGAACGGCGGAGATGGCGATGGGATCGCCCAGCCCCAGATTGTAGAACTCGTAGAAATCGGGATCCACGGCGCCGGTGGAGTCCATCTTATTTACCGCCAGTACGATGGGCTTGCGGCTGCGCTGGAGCATGCCCGCCACCTCCTGATCGGAGGCGGTGAGGCCGGTCTTGATGTCGGTGACGAACACGATGACGGTGGCGTTGTCGATGGCGATCTGTGCCTGCTCCCGCATGAAGCTCAGGATCTGATTGTCGGTATTCGGCTCGATGCCGCCGGTATCCACCAGCTTGAACTTCCGGCCGCACCACTCGCTCTCGCCGTAGATGCGGTCGCGGGTCACGCCGGGGGTGTCCTCCACGATGGAAAGGCGCTGGCCAATCAGCTTATTGAAGAGCATGGACTTGCCCACGTTGGGTCGTCCTACAATGGCAATTAAGGGTTTCATCAGGTATCACTCGCTTTCTATCATGCAGTCCAGCAAATCGCCGCCATCCAGACCAACGACCCGCACGGTTGCGTTCAACTCTGTGCCCAAACGCTCTGTGGTGTAATCGTCCAAAAATACCGTCTCTCCATGGCGCAGCATATGGAGAGGGATCAACAGCTTTTGCCCCAGCAGCTTTCCCTGGCACTGCTTGGAAATATCCTGTCCGGTCAAAAGACCGGCCACGTCAATTTTGTGGCCAAAAAAGTCGTTCTCCACGGCGATGACCTTGCCCTGGATTTGGGGGAACTTGTCCTGTGCCTTGCCCAGAAGCTCCGTCAAAAACGGGGCGGCGGAGACGCCGGTGGCGACGGTGAACGGGGTAGGGGAGCCCACTTCATCGGTAAAGCGGAGGGCGGCAAGGAACTCCTGTTCCAGAGAGCGGAGCAAGCCCACGCCGTTTTCCAACTGCCGGTACTCCTCGTAGTAATCGTCCGCCGGCAGGGGCAGTCCCGCCTTGAGGTACAGCTCATCGGCGCAGAAGAACAGGCGGGTGCCTTTTTCTTTCAGACACTTTGCCCCGAATTCATCGGCGATGGCGATGATGTCGGCAGCGGTTTTGGTGTCCACGGGATTCAGCTTGGCAAGACCCTGCCGGTGATCGGTGAGTCCCACCGGCACCACGGAGCAGCTGGCAAAGCCGATGTCCATCAGATCCTGCATGGTGCGGCGCAGCTCGTCTCCGTCGTTCCAACCGGGGCAGACCACGATCTGGCCGTTCATCTGAATACCTGCCTTGCCGAAAGCGTGCATATAGTCCAGCGATTTGGCGGCGTCCTTGTTGCCCAGCATGGAACAGCGGAGCTGGGGATTGGTGGTGTGCACCGACACGTTGATGGGGGAGATGTGCAGGTCGATGATGCGCTGCGCCTCCCGCTGAGACAGATTGGTCAGCGTGGTGTAGTTGCCCAGCAGGAAAGAAAGCCGCTCATCGTCGTCCTTGACGTACAGGCTTTGGCGCATTCCCTTTGGCATCTGGTCGATGAAGCAGAACACACAGTGGTTCGCGCACTGGTGCATGGTGTCCATCAGGTAGGTCTCAAAGTTGAGCCCCAAGTCCTGGCCCTCTTCCTTGCGGATGGTCACCTTGCGGGTATCCAATTCCACATGGCACACCGCGTCATAACCGTAGAAACGGTAGTCCAGCACATCCACCACGGCGTGACCGTTGATGGTGAGCAACTGTTCTCCCACACGGATTCCTGCTTTTTCTGCGGGGGAATGTGGGTCGATAGAGGTGATAATGGTTGACATAATAATATATCCTCGCTTTTAGCGCACAATACAACATTTTAATTATATTATTATAAGGGATACTGCGGTATTTTGCAACCGGTTTTCGTGCCTTTTCTGCGGGCGACCGCAAGGGTCGCCCCTACGAATCCGATTTTTGTTGCAATTTTGATTTGAGCATGGTAAACTGTTCCTGCGACGCAAAGTGAATAGTATTACACAAAGGTGTGTATTTTACTTTCGGTAAAAATACACGCTTGAATAAGCATACCTTTGTGTATTGACTTATACTTTGCGTCGCGGCAACAAGCTGTGTATTTTTCGTGCGCGGCTTCGGCTGCGCACTTTTTATTTACGGAGGAATGGGCATGGTAAATTACGAAAAAATGTACCACTATCTGTTTAATGCGATAACCGATGCGATAGACAAGCTGGAGGAGATGGACTTCGGTACGGCAAAACAGAAGCTGATTTCTGCTCAACAGGAAACGGAAGAGATGTATATCGAAACAGAAAAATAAAAAATCCCGTCCGGACGGACGGGATTTTTTCATTGTGCATTACTTGCCGGCGGCAACGGACTTGATCTCTTTGACCTGACGGCCGTTGTAGGTACCGCACTCGGGGCACATTCTGTGGGGCAGATGCAGAGCACCGCACTTGGGGCACTTCACCAGAGCGGGAGTGCTGAGCTTCCACACGGAAGAACGTCTCTTATTACGTCTTTGCTTGGATACTTTTCCCTTAGGGACTGCCATGTTGACACCTCCATAAACTGCGTTTGCAGTGATTTAATAAATTATTGGTTCTCCAACAACTGCGCCAGCTTGGCAAGCCGGGGATCCACTTCCTTTTTGCAGCGGCACTTCTCAAAATTGAGATTCACGCCGCAGCCGGGACAAAGACCCTTGCAGTCGGGAGTGCAGAGAAACTTTGTGTCCATATCGAGGATGAACGCCGTACGGGCGAGGTCACCCAGATCCACTTCATCGTCCTCCAGCAGCACGATATCCTCGTCATCGTCAAACTGTCTTTCCTCTGCGAGAACACAAGAGTAATCGACAACTTTTTCCTCGGAGAATTCCGCACAGCAGCGGTCACAGATGCAATGGAGCGTCGTATGCGCCGTCATCTCGCACAGTAACATGCCCGCCTTGTTCTTGATTCGGCCTTCCACATTGACCGGCTCAGAAACAGGAGCGTTCCCGCCGAAAATCAGGTCGTGGAGATCCAGAGGAAAGCGGAACTCCTGCGAACTTTCGGGGGTATGCAACAGTTTGTTGACATTCAAACGCATAGTACACCTCACAATGACACGGGTAGTATTATAAGTTATGAAACGAGAATTGTCAAACATTTTTCGGAAATATTTTGACTTTTTTTGCCGCCGCGGGTACAATAAAGCAAAAAGGAGAGGAGGGCGTACTTTGCAGGAACTGAAAGTGGGAAAAAATGATGCCGGACAGCGGCTGGACCGCTTTGTGAGCAAGGCGCTGCCCCTGCTGCCCAGCGCACTTTTGCAGAAGTATATCCGCCTCAAGCGCATCAAGGTCAATGGTGTTCGCACCACCAAGGGCGATATGCGGCTCCAGGAGGGCGATGTGCTGGAGCTCTATATCAACGACGAGTTCTTTGAACAGCCCCGGGAGGACAATCTGTTCCTGACGCTGTTCAAGCCACAGCTCAATATCGTCTACGAGGACGAGAACATTTTGATTCTGGACAAGCGGCCGGGACTGGTGGTCCACGCCGATGAGACGGAAAAGGTTAACACCCTGATCAATCACATTCAGGCATATCTCTATCAGAAGCGCGAATGGAACCCCAAGTGGGAGAACGCCTTTACCCCGGCGCTGTGCAACCGTATCGACCGGAACACCGGCGGCATGGTCATTGCCGCGAAAAATGCCGAGACGCTGCGGATCATCAACGACAAGATCCGGGATCGGGAGATCACCAAGCGCTATCTCTGCATCACCGTGGGGAAGCCCAAGCCGGAGCAGGGGACCATCGAGTGTTTTCTCTTAAAAGACGAGCAGAAAAAAGAGGTCAAGGTCTACCACAAGCCCATTCCCGGCGGAAAAACCGCTATCACCCACTATGCTGTGCGGAAAACGGCAGGGGAACTGAGCCTGGTGGAGGTGGAGCTGGAGACCGGACGTACCCATCAGATCCGTGCCAGCTTTGCGGATTTAGGGTGCCCGCTGTTGGGTGACGGCAAATACGGCAGGGGCGAGGTCAATAAGCGTTACGGCGAGACCCGTCAGGCGCTGTACTCCTATAAGCTGACCTTTGACTTCCCCACAGACGCGGGAATTCTGCGCTACTTACAGGGGAAAACCTTTGAAGTGGAGAGGGTTCCCTTTGCGGAGAAATATTTTCCGGAATAGGGATTGACAAAGAGATAAACTCTGCTATGATGGACAGAAAACATAAGGGGGATATTGAAATGGCCTACTATTATAAAGAACCGTCCCGCACCTTCAGCGAATACCTGCTGGTGCCGGGCTACACCGATGAGAACTGCATTCCCGACAACGTCTCTTTGAAAACGCCTCTGGTGCGGTATCGCAAGGGACAGGAGGAGTGCCCCATCTCGTTGAATATCCCCATGACCTCTGCCATCATGCAGGCGGTGTCCAACGATACGCTGGCTATCGCGCTGGCCAAGGCAGGCGGTATGTCGTTCATTTTCGGATCCCAGTCTATCGAAAGCGAAGCGGAGATGGTGCGCCGGGTGAAGAACAACAAGGCGGGGTTTGTGGTCAGCGCTTCCAACCTGACGCCGGAGCATACGCTGAATGATGTGCTGGCGCTGAAGGAGAAGAACGGCTTTTCCACCATTGCCATCACCGATGACGCCACTCCCAACGGCAAGCTGCTGGGCATGGTCACCAGCCGGGATTACCGCATCAGCCGCATGACCGGCGAGGAAAAGGTCAGTACCTTTATGACACCCCGGGAAAAGCTGGTGACGGCACCTGCCGACATTACCCTGAAAGAGGCCAACGACCTCATCTGGGACGCCAAGCTCAACGCTCTGCCTGTGGTGGACGAGAACGATCATCTGAAATATTTTGTGTTCCGCAAGGACTACGATCAGCACAAGGAATATCCCCTGAGCCTGCAGGACTCTGAGAAACGCTATATGGTGGGCGCGGGCATCAACTCCCGGGACTATCAGCAGCGGATTCCTGCCTTGATTGAGGCCGGTGCAGACGTATTGTGCATCGACTCCTCCGAGGGCTATTCCGTGTGGCAGAAGCGGGTCATTGACTATGTGCGCGCCAACTACGGCGATACCGTGAAGATCGGCGCCGGCAACGTGGTGGACCGGGAGGGCTTCCGGTTTCTGGCGGACTGCGGCGCGGACTTTGTGAAGGTCGGCATCGGCGGCGGATCTATCTGCATTACCCGGGAGACCAAGGGCATCGGCCGCGGTCAGGCCACAGCGCTGATCGAGGTGGCGGCTGCCCGTGATGAATATTTTGAAGAGACCGGCGTCTATGTGCCCATCTGCTCAGACGGCGGTATCGTCCATGATTACCACATGACGCTGGCGCTGGCCATGGGAGCGGATTTCTTGATGCTGGGTCGTTACTTTGCCCGCTTCGATGAGAGCCCCACCGCCAAGCTGCTGCTGAACGGTCAGTACGTCAAGGAGTATTGGGGTGAGGGCAGTAACCGTGCCCGGAACTGGCAGCGCTACGATCTTGGCGGCAAGACGGGTCTTGCCTTTGAAGAGGGCGTGGACTCCTACGTGACCTATGCCGGATCGTTGCAGGACAACGTGTCCAAGAGCCTTTACAAGGTGAAGTCCACCATGTGCAACTGCGGCGTGCTGACCATTCCCGACTTGCAGAAAAACGCCAAACTGACGGTGGTTTCCGCCACAAGCATCGTGGAGGGTGGCTATCACGATGTGACGCTGCACACCACCACGACCAACGAATAAGGAATTGAGAAAAGCGTATCCGGCCGGATACGCTTTTCTTTTTCAAAAAATTTATAGTTATTATTGACATTTTCTCACTTTTTTACTATATTGAAAGCACCAAATTTCAACGAAAGAATACAGGTCAGGTGTGACCCTCGGTTTAGACAGAGAAAAGAGGTAATTTCTATCTAAATTTTAAGCCAGGAACGGGGGAGGATAATGTCCAAAGAGTTGATTCGCCTGCGGGATGTGTGCAAGACTTTTCACACAGAGCCGGTATTGGACCATTTCAATCTGTATATCAATAATTCGGAGTTCCTCACACTGTTAGGCCCCAGTGGCTGTGGTAAGACCACGCTGCTGCGGATTATCGGTGGTTTCCTTACGCCCGATGCGGGGGAGATTACCTTTGACGGTGTGAGGATTAATGATGTTCCGCCCCATAAGCGGCAGATCAACACCGTGTTCCAGAAGTACGCGCTGTTCCCGCATCTGGACGTTTATGAAAACGTCGCGTTCGGTCTGCGCGTTGCGAAGCTGGATGAAAAAGAGATCGACGAGCGGAACATTTTGCAGGCAACCTTTTTAGCTATGAAACGGGCATTAGATGAGGTGAGAGAAAAAGGATTTCAACCTGAGTTTGCCCTGATTGACGGAAATAAATTGCCCCGTTGGGATATGAAAATGCAAGCAATTATCGGAGGAGATGGAAAATCGATATCGATAGGGGCGGCCTCAATTATCGCAAAAGTGACACGGGACAGAATCATGACAAAATTGGCAGAAGATTATCCGCAATACAAATGGGATAAGAATGCAGGCTATGGCACAAAGGAACACATAGAGGCCCTTGAAAAATACGGTATTACGCCATATCACAGAAAAAGTTATGCACCGATTGCAAAACTTTTAGTAAAGGCTTGACACTTTATAAAAAAATGCTTAAAACAAAAATGAGATGATGAAAGGGGAAATATCATGACAGAACCAACAACAAATAAATATGTGAAACAATGGGTATCAGAAATTGCGAAACTGACAACACCGGATAAAATTTATTGGTGTGATGGGTCAGAAGCAGAATATGAAGCCCTGTGTGCAAAACTTGTGCGAGCAGGAACTTTCATTAAGTTAAATCCCAAGAAACGGCCAAATTCGTATTTAGCGCGGTCTAATCCGAAAGATGTAGCGCGTGTTGAGGCGCGAAC
>CALCRH010000024.1 GCA_937894515.1 uncultured Clostridia bacterium
TACAATGATGTGTTACAAAGGGCAATAAAAAAGATAGCGAATAGGAAAGACCTGTAGTAAGGTTAAGTTGCTCAGACAAAACCGAAAGGCAGGTCACCTATTCGCTATGGATCTTATTGGATATTAGTATTATTTTTCAAACACGACCCAGCTATGGATAAAAGCTCCGGGCTTTGCAGCGAAAAGATTGACAGCGTTCCCTTTGTTATTTCGATATTGCGAATGGCTGCTTTTTGCACCCATATCCAGATAAAGGGCTTTTTGAACGCCAATATCCAGTACGGACTGAATGAAATCTTCATAATGAATCGGTACAGAGCTTTCTACCAGGCAAACCCTTCCGTTTAATTCAGCCAGCAGACGATAACAGCGAAGCTTTCCGACTTTGATTTTCTGATCCTTTCCGTCATATATGGACATGAACTGTTCGAAACCGCTCCCTCCGTTCTCTGCGGCTGATTTAATGGCGGCATCCGGATCATCCAAAACGAAGTGCGCTTCATTATTATAAAAGGTGAAGGCGCTCAATCCTTTTTCCGACGCACCCTTATAATAAACACCGTCATGTGCATGGTCACCGACTACGTTTTCATGGTGAAAACCAGCCTCAAAGCTGTTAAAGAAAGTCGAAGTAGCAAAATAGGTCAGGTTGCTGTTCTCTTTCATGGACGGGCGATTCTCAAATACAAAATCGACTTTCCTGTATTGAGGGAAAAGGATATAGAGATCGCCTGTTTTAAATACATAACAATTCTCCGCCTCCTCAACAGCTTTCATATCCAGCGTGGAAATATCGCCAACCGCATCTGCCTGAAGCTCTTTATGAAACTGTGAAAGCGTCTGAACGTGGAAACCAATCATGGCAACGATGGCTCCCAAGGATATGAGAAAAGCAACAATACGTCCGACATGAACGATCGGTTTCACAACATCCTTTTCCCGATGGAGATAATATATCAATCCTCCCGCACAGACGGCGGTGATCACACAATCCCCGGCAATTAAAATACCGGGAAGTCCTTTCAGCAGACAGGCGATGATCAGCCCATAAGCTCCACAGAAGAACATGGTCAAATACCATAAGGCAGCTTTAACGTCTTTGGGGTTTCCTCTTGTCACGGTATTGTCGATCCGATCAACAGACAGAACCAGCTCGCAGCAGGAAATGGCACCGTAAAGCAGAATGTCACAAAGATAGAGTAAGCTATTGGACAGCAAGACCCACGGATCGGTATTGGCAAACCAGTTGACCACGATGATGCCTGAAAACACAAAGCCCAACACCAATAAAGAAAACTGATTGACGATAATCTTGGTTTGATTATTGCCGTGCTTGGTGTTCAAAGTATAATGGTTATACGCGATGAATACCTCAATGAAGAAAGCAAAGCATTTGAGCGCCAATTCGAGGCAGCGCATAAAGCCGCTTGCCACGATCGCCTCCGTGCCCATCTGGATATATGCCCCTATCACATAGGCATATCGCAGGATCTCCATGATCATGACGGCGGAGATCAGCCCGTTCATCAGGATCAGATCATGACGGCGATACGCCGAAAACAGGCTGACGATCAATATCAGGCAGGCACCGTATATAAACCCGTAAAAAACGGTCAGTTGCCCGCTCATGGCACACATCAGGACGCTTAAAGGGAACAAGGAGGTCAGCTCCGCGATCAAAACCAGGAAAACGGTTTTATTCAGATAGATTTTTTTGAATAATTGAATCATGGGTCTTAATCTCCGTTATCGGTTTTTCTATGATAAGATCGTCCATACAAAATAGCCTATCGAAAAAACCATTAACCCTACGGTCGTCACGAAGCCGGCGCAGAGGCAAATCCTGAATCCGGGCGAAGGTTCCTTTTTCCTGTTGAGATAATAGATCAGCAGAGCTAAGGACAGCAAAAGATCAGTATTGCTTAAGACATACACGAAGGGCTTGGTATTTGACACTAATATGCTCATACTTAAGCATAGCAAACCAAATAAAAACGAAAATGCATACCATAATGCGGCCTTGACATCCGACGGAATCAGCTCCTCCATGGCGGTTCCATCCGTTCGATTCATGGCCAATTGCAGCTCACAGCAGGCCACCACCAGTAATACAAGGGCATCTGAAAAATAGACGGCAGCATAGGCGACTATTTCATATACGGAATACGCAAGCAGACAGCTCATAGCGATAATGGCGATGGGTGTAAAAAACGATAAAAAGAGCAAAAACTGGTTAAGAACGATCTTGGTTCGATTAACGGCACGACTGCGATTGATGGTAAAATGATTGTAGGTGATGAGAAAAACAACAGCGACAGACAGAAACACAAACGAAAAACAAAAACAGCCGAAAAGCCCCTCACTGCTGTAATATGACAGCAGCGCGTCATTGGCAACGTATGAGAGCAGGTAAACATACCGGACAAATTCATAAATCAGGATCCCGGAAACGATGCCGTTCATCAAAATATGATCCTGCTTATGATAGGTGATGCATAATCCGATCAGGAGAAGAAAGAGAATGCCATAAGCGATCAGCTCAAAGGGAATAAGGTCATTTAACGTGAGCTCCATAACCATCCCCAGAAGTTCAGTCAGCAGCGTCGCAACGATGGCTATGCTAAAAGTCTTTCTACTGAGATAAAAGCGAGTTATTCTTTCTAACATGGAGATTCCTCTTTCTGCGAATAATATGATAATGCTTCACTGCACCATACAGGATCATACGGACATTTGCCTCAAGCGCTTTGAACCGGATAAGCGTGTTTCCTCGCTGACAGCGATACAGTCTCCGGCGTCGCTTGGCTATTGGCGGAACGGGCGCAAAGCGGCATCACACACATAAAAAACAGTGCCATTATTCTCTCATTTTGATTCTCCGACAACCTTTTGCCTGACCATTCGTTCTCTTAATTATATCATACAGGAAATCCCTGTCAAGGCATACGTTAATAATCAAGCATTTTAACTCTGCGTTTTTCATTATTATTCTCCATATCCCATCTTCAC
>CALCRH010000025.1 GCA_937894515.1 uncultured Clostridia bacterium
TCCGCAGCTGCTGTCTCTGTGGTTTTCAGTTGCATGGAACGGAATATCAAAACTCACAGGCCTCGCTGGCACATCAGGAGCAGGCCGTCGCCGCTGAGATTGAAAAGTACTACCGCAAGGCGAAGGAAATCCTCGCCGCCAACCGCGAGTTCTTTGAACGCGTCGAGCAGGAACTCGCCGAAAAGAAGCTCCTGACGATGCGCGATCTGAATCGGATCCGGCAGGAGTGTGAAACTAACTCTTTGGCAGGATAATCCCCTATCACAGCAAATAAAAAGTGAAGCCCTTCCGGGCTTCACTTTTTATTTGCTGCCGTGTGTTACTGACCGTTGTAGCGCAGGTTTTCATACATGATCGTGCAGCCGTCCACTGTCACCGTCAGGGAGATGTTGTTGGGATCGGTGATCCAAGTATTCTCTCCATCTTTTTCCAAATGGGTCTTTTCGACATTGCTTCCATCAAATCCATCGTTGCCTTCTGCATTTTCGGATTTGTCGTAGCGTACAGTCTTGCCCGTCAGAGCATCATCGCCCTGCTTCACCTCAAAGGTCACGCCGTTCACATCGGCAAGACCGAGGAAAATGGCATAGGAGCCCTCACCACCGAACACATGAGGGATGGCAAGATTCCTATCATTGATGGTGAGCTGCAAGTTCTCCTTTGGACCATTGTTGACGTGAATCGTGCCGGTGCCAGTGAAGGACTGTTCGCCCCAATCGTCATTGATGGAAATATCATTGTCACCCAGAGTAATGCTACTATTCGGTGCACTGTCCCCGTTTTCTTTATCGTACCAGTTGGCCAGCTCGATCCAACTATCTGTCGTCCCCAGAGCCACACCACTGACATCCATGCAGCCACTGACACGAAGCTTACCGGTATAGCTGCCACTGAGCACAATGGCACTGCCATCTTCGCTGCCTGTCACTTCGATGGTGGGAGTTGTGTCATCCTTTCTCACGTCCACCTCAAGGTTTTCGCAGCCGTTACCGTTGATGGTCAGACCGTTGACCGTGAAGCTGTCAGTGCCGCAAAGACAGCCGTCATTCATCTCAAAGGCAGTGGGGGCCTCGGCCGTAATGGTCATACCATCGGGATGCGCAATTCGCACACGGTTCTCATCGCCGGTAATGCTCTCCGGATACGCTGTTGTGACTGTGCCGGTACAATTGTCATGGAAGTTTACACGGTAATCGTAATCTCCGTTATAGGTCAAAGTGATACCATTGCTGAACTCGCAGTTGACGAAGTTCAACTCTCCGCCCCAGTCGTTGTCCGAGGTTTCGCATCTCACAGTGATGGCTTGGGTGAAGGTCTTGCCCGTAATAGTCATGCCATCGGTATTATTCTCATCTTCGGTATGCTTTAATACGATTTCCGTGCGATTATCATTCATCTTAGGCAGTGCCGCACTGAACTTACTCAGCAGTTCCTCCACGTTGCGGTTGTCCAGAATATCATTCTCGTTGGGCCAGCCCTCATCGCCCACCTTTACATCCACGGGTAGGTTGTTGTTGGGCTCATCGGTGGCATCGCGATAGATGTTGGTCAGAATAGTTATCATCTGGCCGTATTCCGGCGCTGCGCCGAAATCCCACCAGCTATTCTCGCCGTCGCTCTCCGGTTCAAGGCCATAAGCCACCAGACACGTGACCTTTTCGTTGTCATCCCAGCCATCGATTCGGTCATAGCCCTCGGGGATATTGAGATTCTCCATATCCATATAATCCCCTGCCACTTCCAGAAGCCGTTCGCCGAAGAAGTAGGCATCGCCAAAATAGCTGATATTGCCGTCATTATCTCTATCCACGGTGATGCGGCTTTCGTCATTCTCGTCGGGATCCAGCTCGCCGAAGACGTTGACGTTACCCTTCACTATCAGCTGTCCGCCGTTTACCACCCGCAACTTCACGTCCCGGTTAATATCCATCTTGACGTCTTCAGCTACGGTCAGCGTGGCATCCGGTTCCACGATGATCTCGCGCCACTCATTTCTATCTCGTCCGGCTGCTTCCAAATAGACGGAGGGACCGTCATCATGGTCGTCCTCTTTATTCACATGCTGACCGTCCTTGTAATAGTAACCGTTCAGCGTGATATCGCCGGTCACATGGACCTCCGTCAGCAGCGGATTGCAGAGAGCTTCCATGAACTCCGCCTCATCGGCAACCTCTGTCGATTGCAGAGAGTTCAATGCCTCTCGCAGAGCATCGAAGTACTGATTCCTCTCACTGGTGCACCAATCCTCACCCTCCACGGGAATATTGTCTGTACGGCAGATATAGCCGTTACCGCCGTCAATATTCAGATCGGTATCTGTCGCCAGTACCTTCTCGGCAAAGGCGGTAAAGAGATTTTTGACTTCTCCCTTGGTCACATAGTGATAGGGACGCAATTCAGGATTGTTGTCCTCATCATACGCATCAATGATACCGTTCTTGATGAGCCAGGCAAAGCCGTCCAAGGCCTCATCATCGCTGCTGTCCTCGTGATACATTTCCTGACTGTCGGGATAGACATCAACCAGATTTTCTCTGTCATTGTCCTCCAAAGGATCCATGTTGGGCATCTCACCGAAGTCACGATAGAGATCCCGCACCACATCGGCGTAGTTGGCAAACTCCAGCGGCTCGTTACCCTCGAACTGTCCCTTATCCGGATCACAGTCAAAGCTCAACTCACCGTAGTTCTCAATGGTGCCGTTGTTGACGATCTTATCGCCGCTTTCCTCGCCGAAAATCGCCAGCTGTGCCCACTCATTTTCACCGCCGATCACGACGGTACCGGTGTTGCTGATGGTCAGTGTTGCGTCGCCGTTCTTGCCCTGTACGATCAGAACACCGTTGTGAGCCTCCACTCTGCCATAGACGGTGCTGTCAGCCGCCGCCACCACATTGAGGCCGCGGAAGGTCAAGGTTTTATCAGCCGTCACGTCGAAGCCATCGTCAAAGAACACGGCAATGGGCTCTTCGCCGCCCAGACTGACGAGATTGACATCATTATCGCAGGTAAAGGGCTTATTGGAGAGGATCTTATTGATACGGTACTGACTCTCAAACAAAGTGCCTTCCTCTTCACCAAAGTCTTCGCTCACATCGATTTGCTTGCTCTTTTCCAAGGGCAGCAGGTAGATGTTGCCGCCGTCTTTCAGCGCATTCTCCAATGCGGTGCTGCTGTCTACCACGGTACCGTCGAAATCGCCGATTACCGTGTAATAGCCATCCCCATCGGGGCCTGCTGCTGTCCAGGGCGTCGATGTGATCGGATTGCCGTTATAGTCGAAAACGCTCTTATATTTCAGGGTGCTGCCGTTGAACAGATACAGTTCGCCGCTCACCGAAACGATGGCGTCCACGGTATGATCGCCGTAGAGAAGGGTATCGTCCGTAATGACCAACGTTCTCAAGGTACCGGTGGGCTCTGCGCCCTCGATCTCGGACTGGGCAAAGATGTTGCTCTCCGCAAGGCCGTTCATATAGCGAGTAGTTGCCAACAACTCGCCATTAATAGTAAGGCCGTCTTCCCCGCCGAAGTAGAAGAATTCACCCTCGCCGCCGACTTCCAACTTACCACCATCCTCGATGGTCAGTTGCTTCGTCACCATCAGGCGATCCTTTTCGCAGTCCACATGGCCGCCGCTGGCAATGGTCAGCTTGTCAAATGCGGTAAAGCCGTAGGTGGTCAGCTTGCCGGTCACGGTGACCTCCGGCTCATCCACGGTCACCATCTGGCGACCCGTCTCAATGGTCAAATCTTCTATCTCGAAGCTGTTTTCATAGGTCTCTTCGCCGTCAAACACGTTCTTCCGCAGGATCAACAGCATCCCCTCCGGAATGTTCAGCTCGCCCAGCTCCACGGTGCTCTGTGTCTCAGTGCCGCAGGGCAGAACCGCGTTGTACTTGGGAGTGTCGATCTGCGTCGGCACGTCGTCCTCACCCGGAACGGTAATGGAGATGGTTTTGCCCATTGCCGTTTCCATCTTATTGGGATCAAACACCGCAGCGATCACCATCTTGTGCTCGCCGTCGATATCCAGGGTGGTATCGCCATCCAGCACGTCCCAATTGCAGAGGAATTCGTCCTCCGCATAGTAATAATCCACAAAGTTGATGTCATCATTGATAACGCCGGACTTCGTTGCGCTCTCGATATCACCCACGAAGTTACGCAGAGTGCCGCCCTTTTCAATGGCCAACAGGGAGATACATTCGATATCGCCCTGGTCGTTGGGCGCAAACATACCCTCGATGATGCCGTCGTTCTCCAGTGTGCCACCGTACACGTCGATGACGTCATAGCCATAGATCGTGCCGTGGTTGATCACCGTACCATCGAACACGTAGAGCTGACCGGAAAGCTGTAAGGTCTGTCCCTCGGGTACGGTCAAGGTTACGTTTTCGGGAACGGTTAGCTTCTGGAAATCATTGATCAACAGATACTTATCGACAGATAGGTCATTGGTCAGTTCGATGTCGGTATCCGCTTCAATGCCGCCGGTACACTTGTTGTCAGCCATGGCTGCCCGTAGCTGCTCCTCATTCCAGACCACAAAGGCAATGTTGTCGGGCTGTGTCTGGCCGACAACGATGTTTCTGCTGTCGGGATCCTCGTTGTTCTCTCCGTAGTCGTAGTAGATGGCACTGCCGCTTGTCACCGTACCGGCGGAGACATCCAGCATACCGCCGTTCTCCACATAGATGCGGCCGAAATAGCGGTAGAACATTTCATTATTGCCGCTGCGGGTCTCTGTCGCCGTCAGCACAGCGTCATCGCCCAAAGTCAGACTGCCGCCGTCCTTGATGACGACCTCATTCATAATCAGCTGGCTCTTCGGTGAATCACCGTCATAATGCGCCACGGTAAAGGTCTTGCCATCGGCGATCACCACAGGTTTGGTGATGTCAAGCTGCTTCCATTCATCGCCGCTGGGGACGGTAATATCTGCATTCACGGTGATAGCGGTGACGCTGTCATTCTCCAACGCCGCTGCAAAGTCAGCATAGTTCGTCACCGTTTCCACCGCAGCGGTCAGCGTATAGTAACCATTGGCATCCGGCTGCTCTGTCTTATTGCCCAGGATCACGCCGTTGAGCGGATCTTCTCCCACAGAACCGGAGAGAATCTCCTTATATTTCAGGCTGCCGCCGGGTGCCACTTTCAGCGTGCCGGCAACAGGGATAATCGTACCCACAGTACGGTCACCGGTAACGGTCACGTCCTCCCAGAAGACCAGCGTATACAGAGTATCGTTGGCTTCCACGCCGTTAATTATTGAGGTCACGTTCTCCTCAAAGCCGTTCACATTTCGCACGGTCTTGATGAGCGTACCGTTGATCACAGCATCATCCGTGCCGGTGTAGTTCATGCTGCTGCCGGAGCCGATCTCCAAAACGCCGTCGGCATTGACGGTCAGCGCCGTGGTAACGTCCAAACCTCCTTCTTCGGTGTAGACGTGACCGTCCACCGTCAGATTTTCCAATCGCATATAGCCGTTGGCGGTGAGCTTGAAGCCACTTGCCACATTCAGAGAAGCGCCGCCCCTGCTGATGAGCAAGCCGTTCTTGGCAACCGTCATATCACCGTTGAGTGTAAAGCTGTTGTGCAGCTTATTGGTACCGTTATCTACCGTTTCCTTCAAGATCAGCAGTTTACCTGCGGGAACGGTCAGGCTGCTCAGGGTCACGGCGTTGGTTCCCGTCGTGCCTGTGCCGCTGGGAATAATGTAGTCGTAATTGCCGTTCAGCGCTGTCTGCAACTTGGTGCTGTCAAACACTGCGGCGGCCTTCTTCACGGGTACTGTGACAGCTCCGCTATTATCAATACCGGTAGTTGTATTGGTCACGGTACTATTGGCATAGATATAGTCGCCGATATTGATTTCACTGCCATCACCGCCGGTGATCGTGCCGGTATTGGTCAGGGTACTGCCCTTTTCAACGGCCAGCACACAGCCGTCACCGATTTGAATGGTACCGTCGTTGACAACGGTGCCGCCAAAGGCATCTACCGTGCCGCCGGTAATGGCGCCGTGGTTGGTCAAGGTGCCGTACACCCGCAGCTCGCCGGACACGGTCAGCGTCTTGCTGGAAACAATCTCCACGGATTTGCCGGCGGGGATTGTCGTGTCGGCAGTCAGGGTAATATCACCGTTCACTTTTACACCGCTGCGTGCCGTATTTGTAAGTCCTGCCGCAAACTCCTCTGCCGTGGTAACGGTCTGGATCAGCGCCGGAATAGCCTCCGTCTTGGTATTCGTATAGGTCTTGCCGTCAAAGCTTACCGTAGCGGTATAGGTACGAACACCCTCGGTGTCATTCCCTGCCGCCGTGGTCACCCGGTTGGTGATCGTGGCATCGACAGTTTCCGTATGGCCACATTCCTCACGGGTACAGGTAAACGTCGCCGTAGCAGAGGTATAGCCCGTCCAATCCCATTCGGGTGTCGTACCGTAGGCATGATTCAATGCGGCGATGACCCAGCTGTTCGCCATGATCTCGCTCTTGGCCTCGGCATCGGAATAGTACTTGCCGCAGGTGCAGCTCCAATAGGCGCTGTTGCCCGCCGTAGTACAGGTAGCGGCATTTGCTTCATGAGCGGTCAGATGATTGACGCAGAGGTGACCGGTAGCAGGTGCCAGCTCATAGCCGCAGGCCGTACAGGTCTGGGGCGTGGTCTCCGTGGCCGCATCACCGGGAACATGGCTTTCTTTGATACTGGTGGCCGTACAGCCGGTACGGGTACAAACGTGCCAATGTCCCGTGGCGTCACTGCTCCATGCCTCGGCCCAACTGTGGTCCAAAGCCGAGTTGGCATTTTCCACGCTGTTTGCCGCAGTAGCAGCAGAGCCAAACTGCGTGTCATTGAAGGTAACCTCATAGTGTCCCTTTTCGTTGACGGTGCAGGTGGCGTCGGTATCTTTTACATAAGTGCCCGTTTTGGTCTCGGTCACTTTGTGGGTGTCATCATTGGCGCAAACCCTGGTGGCCGTGCAGGAGTCACCGTCCCACGTGTAGGTCGGTGTTCCATAGTTGTGGCCCAAAGCCTGAACCTTTCCATCCCCAATTTTCCATGCGCCCAAATCGGTGATTTCATTCTTGCAGGTACTGTCGGAGAATAGCTTATGGCATACGGAGCACTCATAGTAGTCCTTCCAGCCGTCCACTTCACAGGTGGCGGCCTGGCCGCTTTGTTTCACGCCGGTATGGCCGAGAACTGCCAAAGTCTCCGTCTTGGCATTGGAATAGTCTTGGCCACCGAAGGTCACAGTAGCGGTGTACGTGCGGGTACCGGTGGAATCGCAGCCCGCCGCCGTGGTCACTTCGCTGGTGATCGCAGCGTTGACCGTCTCCGTGTGGCCACACCCGCGGGTGCAGGTAAAGGTGGCCGTGGCAGAGGTATAGCCCGTCCAATTCCAAGTGGGCGTCGTACCGTAAGTGTGACCGAGTGCGGCCAGCTTGCCGTCACCGGTCTTCCATACGCTCAGGTTGGTAATTTCATTCTTGCAGTCCGCATCGGAGAACAATTTTTGACACTTGGAGCATTTGTAATAGTCGTTCCAACCATTCTCCTCACAGGTAGCCGCCTGACCGTTCTGCTTTACGCCGGTGTGCCCGGTAGCATTAACCGTCGCGTTTGTGGTGGCTGAATATGTCTTGCCGTCAAATACCACCGTGGCGGTATAAACGGTAACTCCATTCTCCGTGCAGGACGGCGCTTTCAGTTCGTAGCTGCTGACCTGTGCAATCGCGCTGTCTGCGTGGCTGCATCCCTCGCGTGTGCAGGTTCGTGCTGCCGTACAATTCGTACCGTTCCAGCTAAAGACAGGTGTACCGTAGGTATGTCCCAATGCCGGAATGGTTTCCGTCTTTGTGGCAGCGCAGGAGGTACAGGTATAGAGCATACTGCCTGCTGTATCACAACTTGCCGCAGCTTGCACCGTTCCGGCATTCCAGGTATGAACACCGGCAGCTTTCTGATAGCCGCATTCGCTGCACCTTGCCGCCACCGTACAGTCAGTAGTGGAGTAGGTATGGGTATGCTTGGTATCGGTCTCGCCGCAATAGCTGCAGACGTGCCAGTGCGCGGTCTCATCGCTGACATAGCTGCCGGTGAAATCGTGGCCCAGTGCCTTGGTTTCGCTGGTTTCGACAATGATCTCACCGCACACGGCGCACTTCTTGCCCGCCGTATGTCCTGCCGCGGTACAGGTGGGATCCACCGCCGGGATCACCACTTCCGTGTGACCCTTAGCGGGGATAACCTCGGTTTTCGTATTTACCGCACAGCCCGGCTCATTGCAGGTATAGGTGATAGAGCCGGGCGTCTTACAACCGGCATTCACTCTGCCGGACTCTACCCATTTATGAATATGGGTAACCGGCGCATCATTAACCTTGACCGTCGGAGCATCCTCCTGCGTCGTGGAGACATTGACTGTTGCATTTACCGCTTCAATGGCCACCGTCTCGCTGCCGGAGGTCTCCACCTCTACGGCTACTTCCACACTGCTGCTGCCAGTCACCGTCACAGTCACATTGACTGTCACCGTTACCTTGGCCACGGCGGCAGAGTTCACCTCCACAGGTGCTGCCGCTTCCACGTTGGCAATGGCGTTGCTGCCACCGGAGACAGAGGCCTCGCTCTTAGCTTCCACTGTATTAACCGAGCCGGCAGATACATTGATGGCAGGCTTGCTGGTCACCGTTTCCGGCACGGTGATGGTATCGATCTTAGTGTTTTCGCCCGCCACGGTCACGTCGGCCTTGGCCTCCACGCTGTCGATTTTCGCGGCGTATTCGTTGGCTTCGATGGTCACAGGTGCCTCTGCTGATACGCTGTTCACTTTGGCATCTTCGACCTTCAGCTTAACGTCATTTCCTGCATCGGCAGGCACAGTAACCGTGCCCACATTAGTGGCGGCACCGGATACGGTCACGTCGGCCTTGGCCTCCACCGCCGCCACAGGGGTCTTACCGGCTGCGGCGCTGGTCTCGATGGTAACAGGTTTGTTGACCTCAACCTTTGCCACAGAGGCATCATTGACCGTCAGCGTGACATCATTTTCCGCATCGGTGGGAACGATCACGCTGGCAATTTCCGTCTTCTCGCCCTTGATAGTCACGCTGTCCTTGGCAGAAAGCTCCTGCACGGCAGATGCCGTATCCGTTGCCTCAATGATAGCAGGTTGGCTGACCTCCACGGACTGCACCTCAGTACCCGTCAGCTCCAGACGGGGTGCCTGTGCATTTTCACCACTGGTATCCTTATCCAGTACCACAGCGGACACATCGCAGCCTACCACCTTGATGGAGTTGGAGCCGCCGCCGCGTACGATGAGCTGGCCTTCAATAGTCACCTTATCCAATGTCACCGTGCCGTTGCCCACAGCAGCGTCAATGATCACATCTTTATATGTACCGCCGCTTACCGTTTTCTCCTCGGTAATGGTCAGATCCTGAACGGTCGGTGTATCTTCACCGCCGCCACCTGTGGGATGATGGCGATGATGACCGCCGCCACCGTGATAGCCTCCGCCGGATTGACCTCCGCCAGAGCTGCTGTCATCTGCTTTTTCGGTCGGCTTGCTGGCCGGTACGGGCGCAGTTTCCCCGTCCGTAACAGGATCTTCTGTATCCTCCGGCTTCGTCACCTCGGGAATCGGTTTTTTCGGCTGCTTTTCCTCATCGGTGTGTTCTTCCACACCGGGGGCAACCGGGTCTTCTTCTACGTGCTTTTTCCCGCAGGAGCACAGGGTAAACACCAGAAGAAGTGTCAGCAAAAATGCGGCAAATCTTTTCATGGGTATATCCTCCAATTTCTCTACGATTTGCAGAGTTTTACGCCTAATATGTAATATAATTCTTTCAACGGATTCGTCCTTTTCAGCCATCCAGATGCTTTGCACATTGATTTCTCAACGCAGTCAGCTCCCCTATCACATGGCGCTTGCTTCCGTAAATATCCGTTTGCGCCCAAAGGTTATCAAAGTGCCTCTGAAACTCGTCTATCAGCATCAGCTGATCGGAATAGACCATAACAGGCTTGTCGATATTCCACGAGTGGATCATGATGTGCTTATTGTTTTTGATATGCCAGCAGGAGTTTGGCATGAAGAGCTGCTCATCATCCAGCAGCACGACGTGGAAATTCGGATTTGTCTCCAGATAGTGGATATAGCCATCCAGGAGGTTGACACAGTCCTGCGCATCCAGATGCCAAATACCGGCATCAAAGAAATACATGGACGGCATTCGGCAGCGACCGGTTTCCACGATCTCACGCAGCTTCGTAAGCGACAAGACCTCACGGAAGCGGGAATTGTTCAGCACCTCATCCATGGCCACCTTGAAGCGGGCAAACTCATCATACCGCCATTGATACTGGTCTGCAGGATGGTTGAACTCCCGCAGAACCCTGCCGTAATCTTCCACCGTCATAAACAATGGATTTAAGCCGCTTTTGATCACGTCGAGGCTGCCGGGTATGCCATATTCCTCAAAGAAAATCTCGATGATATTTCTGGCAAAACTGTCATCGTAGGCAGTCATCATGGGTCTGGCGAAGCGTTTACTGTTCTCAAAGCTGTCAGTCATATCATGCACAATCGCAAGGTCACGTATTACAGTGCCAACAGCGGAGCAGCGGCGCTGAACAGCTTCTGTGATGATTATGGCAGTGCGATTGGGGATCACAATGCTCATGGATATTGTGAACGTCTGCGGCGTTCCCTGAATCGCCGAAAGCTTCAACTGTCCCTGCACCAGCATGGGCATATAGGCGCTTAGAAGTCTGCTTGCCATACTGGAGTTGTTTGCCGATTCAACAAGCATATTTATGATGATCTTATTATTCTCAACAGCACTTCCCAGAACAGAAAGTATTTTTTTGTCAACGGCTACACTGGAACTTTCACTGCTCAGATAAATGTTGATCACCGTTTCCGGTTCAAGCGTGGACAATTCCTGCCGGAGAAGCTCTGCGATCTCGTCAGTACCGTCATGGGCAGAAAGTGCGGGAACGTCATCATGAGCCGTATCATCAGAGTGACTCACTACGGAGGATCGGAAACTGCCGACCAGTAGAAGATTGGGAAAATCTTCATCCTCATTCTCCGGCGTCTGATAATCCGCATCCGGACACAGCCAGTTGGCGATCCCACCGGATGGCATACCTGAGAATACCGGCTTGCCGATCTGGGCCGAGAGCCAGGATCTGTTCTCTGCCGTCATACTGCGGTTGAGGACAAACCGTTCAATAGCAATGGAATGACCGGGAGCGCTTCTTTTTCCGCAGCCTTCTTTTCTCCAGCGGCAAACCAGCGAGGGGTCAACGTTCAGTGCTTTCGCCAACTGTGCATTTTGAATGTCAAGCTGTTCCATCAGTTTGTTCAAATTTTTCGCAAAAACAGTATTCATAATCCTTTCCCCCTTAATATTTATTTTATCATTTCAATGTCATTATAAATTATAAGGATGTTTATTCATGTTGTAAATAAAACGTTCTCAATCTTTCATTGACAATTCATTGAAAAATTAGGGTGAACTGTTAGATATTTCATTTATTGGATATTTCATATTATATTTCGTTTTTCATTTCAGTCTTTTTATTATGATTAAGCAGCCAATTCTGGATAACTATTGCTTGCCTTCTTTAAAGGGCTTGTGTTAAAGTATTTTTGGAATTAACTGCTACATTGGCAGCGGAGAAAGAAGGCGATTTGAATGAAACGCATCATAGTTCTTGCACTCACCATGTTTTTGCTCCTTTCCTGCACCGCCTGCGGCGACCGGCAATTCGGAAAGGAAGCTGAATCCCAGATGCCGGAGACCGAAACAGTCACCGTCGGCACAGAGGACGGCGGCTCCGCTGAGGTCGAATATCTCTCCACGGTGCGAGTGGGGCTGCAGCCTGATAGTGTTGGCTGGCCGGAAATGCGATTGCTTGACACAAGTGCCACCATAACTTTCTGCGGCAGCATCTTTCAGCTTTCAGGACTTGACGATGTGGGCGGCTATCCGTACACGGTGCAGAATATTCTGGAACATGGTGATTGCTGTGAGATACAGATGGAAAGCGTCGGAGGTGGTATAGCGGATAACCGACTTGATTCCGCCTCTGTAATACTGCGCATTTTGGCCGAAGGTGAAGAGAATCCCTGGGAGTGCTTTGGGATTCCCTATGCCCCTGAGGGAGAGACCGTCCATCAGAGGGACGAAAACAGCGACTGGCATCGGGACTGTCTCATTCTGGAGCAGACCGAGGACACACTCTGCTTTGTCGCGGATGAGGGAAGAATGGACCGCGGTGTACCTACCACCTTTCTTATTTGCATCCGCTTATATGACGGATATTTCCTCGAAGCTCGTGCTGAACACGCAGTTTTAAATCCAAGCACGGGCTCTTTGACGGAAAACGACCCCTACCGAGACGAAACCTTGCGTGAACCACTGCGGAAAACGGCGGAGGATCTGCTGCGCGGCGCCACAGTCGTTCTCCACCCTGCACCGGAGGACGCAGCCAAGCTGCTGCCCCACGAGCTGCAGCTTTGGAACGGCAACAAAGGGCTTTCCAAGGAGCCGCTTATGACTCTCCCATGCAGCGAGATTCTGCAAGTCGGCTATGGCGATGACCAGCGCAGTATTGTGCGCTTCCGCTCTGTCGATGCCGACGGCGATCCTGCCATCATCACCATGACGCACATCGCCCGTATGCTGTTCGATGAGGTAGATATGGCGCAGGCAAAGGCGTGGATTGACGCGTACAAAGCAGGCAAGAAGTCGCCTAATCCGGCGATGAGCGAATATCTCGGCGTGGACGCCGTCGCTGTGGATGGCGGCTGGGTGCTGGACTTTGGCACAACGTATGCTTGGGATAACAACGAGCAACGGCAGCCGCTCTGCGTGTATCTCACCATAGAGCCGGCAACGGAAGAGACAACGCTTAGTTAAATCAACCCTCTACAACCCAACAAAAAATTGACCTTTCTTCAGGCGAGGTAACTGCAAGGTACCGTCCGGAGAAAGGTCAATTTCTTATTAGATGTTGAATGGCTCTAAAGTCAGCAAGCCGTTGCTACAACAGGGCTTGAAGCTGTTACACCTTGCTCCACTGACCACTGGATCGGCTCCATGCCGATAGAGCGTATAGCAGAGATCACATGGTCGTCATACTCGCCGTAGGGACAGCGGATCAGCGTAGGGCATCTCCCCGTCACTTCTTCAATTTTCCCACAGCTTTCCTGTACATCTGATACAATTTGCTCCGCACTCAAACCATTGTAGTGATCATGGTGAGAACTATGACTCATCACCTCATGCCCGGCATCGTGGAGTGCCTTGACCGACTCCGGATATTTCTCCACCCAGTCACCCACCACAAAGAACGTGGTCTTGACGTTATATTTTTCCAGAATGTCGATCAACAACTGTGTATCCTCGTTCCCCCAGGGTGGCATCAGAGTGCGGCAACAATCTGCACCTTGTTTTGCATATAGAATATTCATCAAAAATAAAATAAGGTGCAGATTTGAGAAATTGTTTTTCTGCTGTTGTTTCCATCCACATGGAATCTGCTTAGCATTATAGCAAATCGTCAATGAAAATACAACTCCAAACTTGTGACATTGTGATGGATGGCCCCGCGCAAAGGCCATCCTTTATTATAAATAGGCATTGCAATCTCAACCAAGATTCTTCATAATAGACACAACGAGCAAAGGAGGTAGGTCAGTATGAAAAACCGCGCCGTATCCATCACCAATATTCAAGCGACGCTAAAGCAAACGGGACCGCTTTCCGCGTACAGGATTCTTAATATCTATTTTTTGTTTTCCTTACTCAATGCGCTCCCTTGCGAAAACAGCATGCCGATATATGATACAACGCGCTTTCAAACTGCATATGCTTCATTTTCAAATAGCCCACTTTCCGGCGCTTTGCAGCAAAGTGACGTAAGGTCCGCAATTGATAGTCTCTTGGAACAGCTTCGTAGGGATGGTCAATTTGATCGAGATATGCTTAGTAACTGGATGCCATTTATTCCGGCGCAGAGGGAAGACTCGTTCCGCGCGGCATCTAAAAAAGGGACACATATTGTGCAAATATCTAAATGAATTGCCTCCTCGTTTTCCACCTCTCCTCATACTAAGTGAGAACACATACGAATCTGTTTCCCAAATGGAGCAGATCGTATGTGTTCTCACTTTCTATTAAGTTTGCTATAGGAAAAAGAACTTTTATAAAAAAGAAAGTACGAAAAAGCTTGAAGGGTAATAGGAAAACACTCCACATAAATTTGACTACTTTTTCATTTGCAGCTCTTGTATCTCCATACTCTTTTTATCCAAATAGGAATCCCAACAAAGAGGATCAAAAAACAGCAAAAATGTCGGCCCCATCGAGACCGACATTTCCCAACCTTCTTGACTTTTGCGTTTCTCGCATATCCCATTTTTTTGGGACTTTATGCTTTCTGGTTTTTCCCGCCATTTGTGCCTTTTGCACATATAAAACGATATTTATCCTAATTGCAAAGAATGGTAGATACATCCATTGTATCTACCATTCTTTATATAGCTATGTGCCCCTCGCGTTTTTGTGAAAAGCAAAAAATCCACCGTAATGATAACTGGATTGAAGGTAGTGTCAAGATTTATGCGCAAATTTGTTTGCAGGCTCTGTGCTGAATGAG
>CALCRH010000026.1 GCA_937894515.1 uncultured Clostridia bacterium
CATACCGCATTTGAAGCACACCTCGATGCCGTCATCGTTTACGATGATCCGCTCGACCAGCGCCCGCATGACGCTGCCGTCCTGATCGGTCATGATGTCGCCGCTCTGGACGTGTTCGGCGAAGGTGTTCAGCCACAGCCGCACCTCTGCGTACCGCGTTTCCGCCGACTGCAGTTCCTTCTGCCGCGCTTCGAGCTTTTCCATCCGGCTGGCGCAGTCCGCGACCTGCTGCTTGAAGCTGCTGCCGTCGACCAGTCCCTGCTGTTTCTGCCGGTGGAGTTCCAGCGCCTCTTCCTGCAGGTCGATGATGGCCTGCTCGACTTCTTCCATTGCCGCTTTGTTGCCGGGCTGCATCGCCAGCTCAGTACCTTCGCTGATCGCGTCGATGATACCTTGTGCGTTGTCGGCGAGCTGCGTCACCGCTGCGAGGTATGTGCGCTGCAGCACATCCTCTCTCACATGGTAGCTATCGCACACCGCCCGCCCGTTGACGATCCTGTTCGAGCAGCCCCACTTCTTGATTTCCCGAAAATTCACACGGAGCCCCGCGCCGTTGTTCGGTCAATTAGGCGTAGAGATTTGACTCCCCCTATACCCTTATAGAAACGTCACGGAAAAGAATAGGATTCAGGAAAATCTGTGGTAACGTTTCTAATTCCCATATATTTAATCTTCCGCAGAAGATATTGTTTTCAAGTTTATTCGGTTTTCTATTTTGGCCAACGGACATGGCTTTGCCCGTTCTGTTACAGCCGGATGATCTGGCTGTTTGCTGTGATGCGGTCCACTAAGGTCTGCATCAGATGTGTGTCTTCTGCCGCGTTGATCCAGCCGGACAGCTCGCGGTTCGTAATGATAATAAGGCTTCGTTCTTCATTGAGGAAGCTGACTGCACGGTAAAATAGTGGTAAGTCCTCCGGCATGATGTTGGCATACATCACGTCGTCAATGATTATGACCGAGCAATCCAATATGTAACGATAGATGATCTCTGTCCTGCGGGACTTGTCTTTGTTTTTGATGACGCGCAGGAACTCTTCGATATTGCAGTAATACACGGCCTCTTTCTGCTTGAACGCCATCTGACCGATATGTGCCGCCAGCGTGGTTTTTCCGGTATCGCATTTGCCGACGATCACAAGGTTTTGCCCTTCGTCGATCCACTGCATATTCTCGAGTTGCTCCACCTGCCACGCAATACCCGGTTTTAGTCGTGCAGAATCAAACTCTCTTTTCGGCAAGCGGCTTGCATTAGTATGGCGCTTAATGGCTGCCTGTCTGCGTAGTTCCAACTCCTGACTCAGAATGTAATCCAGGTAGTCTATGTTGGACACAGTCTCTTGATTCAGGTCGATCTTTCCGTGTGCAAGGTTTTGCAGATTTAACAGCCGGGCTTTTTCGTATAATTCAATCAAGTCTGCCATTCTGCTCCTCCGCTATTTCTTCTGCACGTTTTTTGCAGTGGTAGAACATGCTTTCCGTCATCTTTCGTTTTGCCATGCCGAGGCCGTAGCGGTAAAGCAAATACGCCTGCACCTCATTGAGCGAGCACTTCTTTACCCGGATACAGTACAGTATGGCCGACTCCACCTGATCGACGGTATAAACCTTCGCCAGCGAAACGATCTTGTTCATCTGGGAATTTGCATATCTGCCGTTTTGTTCGCGGAGCATGGCGATGAAGCATTCAATGTCGTCCACATCATCGAACACACGGCGTATGGCGTTTTCTCCGACCGTTTCCATATCTATTGTATCGTCTTTGTATGGAATATCTCCGCCTTCCTCAGCGGATTTACGGCATTTATGGATCAGCTCACCGGTGTCTGCTTTGTAGAACATGAGCATGCCGTCGTTTTCTTCGATGCGTATCGTGTCATACTGCTTCACGCGGGAATGTGGCAGCTCATATTTGCTCCAATCGTAGATCACGGCATACTTATCTGAGACGGCACGGATTGCCACCTCGATGTCCTCGGTCTGCACTTTGGTGAGATGCTTGGATTCTTCCCTGAACATTTCCCGTGGAGATTTCCGCGTGCGGTCGTGGGTAGTGCCGTTGCACTCCTTATCCAGCCACTCCAATGCCGCGCTGTTCAGAGAGTCAATGCCTGTGTACAGCCTGCCTTGCAAAAAGCCTTCTTTTACATAGCGCACGAAGCTCTCGACCTTTCCCTTCGTCTGCGGGTCACTCTTGTGACAGAGGACGACGCTGAAACCGGCCTTGCGCACAAAGTCTTCAAACTCCGGCACCAGTATGATATTGCCGTATTTTTCGCTGACAACGAACAGCCTGTCCTGATCGTATAGAATCGTCTGCGTTCGGCCGCCAAAATACCGAAATGCGAA
>CALCRH010000027.1 GCA_937894515.1 uncultured Clostridia bacterium
TTTTGATGCCGTCCAAGAGCGAACCCTGCGGCCTTTCCCAGATGATCGCCATGCGATACGGCACCGTACCCATCGTGCGAAAGACCGGTGGTCTGGCCGACAGCGTGAAATCCTGTCAGGTGGGACAGAAAGACGGCACGGGGTATCTCTTTGACGAGTACAATGCCCATGATATGCTGGCGGTGATCGCACAGGCCGTGGGTCTGTATAACGGTGATCCCGAGGGCTTTGCGTCTGTGCAAAGACGGGGCATGACCGCGGACTTCAGCTGGAAAAAGAGCGCCAAAGAATATCACGATATCTATGTAAAACTGTAAGGAGACCCTATCAATATGACCTATTCCAAGCAACAACTCAAACAAGCAATACAGCAAAAACTGCGACTGAATTATGGCTGCACCGAAGAACAGGCCAACGACGGCGAGATGATGAAAGCCTGTGCCATGGTGCTGCGTGACATCATGGCAGAGCGCGGCGTGGACAGTCGCCAGAAAACGCTGAAAGAGGAAAAGCGCACGGTACACTACCTGTCCATGGAGTTCCTGATGGGACGCAGCCTGATGAAAAACGCCTATAATCTGAGGGTAATGGAGCCTCTGCGCCAGGCCATTGACGAGCTGGGCTTCAAGGCAGCGGATATCTTCGAGATCGAGCCGGATGCCGGCTTAGGCAACGGCGGTCTGGGTCGTCTGGCTGCCTGCTATCTGGACAGCATGACCACGATGGAGATACCGGCGGTTGGCTATTCCATCTGCTACGAGCTGGGTCTTTTCAAGCAGAAGATCGTGGAGGGCCAGCAGGTGGAGATGCCGGATGACTGGAAGAGCCTGGGCGATGCCTGGCTGCTGCCCAAACCTCAGGAGGCAGAGGAGATCCATTTCGGCGGTAAGGTCCGTACCTATTGGGACAACGGCCACATGATGGTGGTGCATGAAGACTACACCCGTGTGTTGGCCATTCCCTGCGACATGGAGATCGCCGGTTACGACACCGATCAGGTCAATACCCTGCGGCTATGGGATGCCCGGTCACCCAAGCCCATCGATATGGCGCTGTTCTCCCAGGGCCAGTATCTCCGCAGCGGTGAAGAACGTGCCATGGCGGACGTGATCTCCAAGGTGCTGTACCCCGAGGACAACCACTATGAGGGCAAGAGTCTGCGATTGAAGCAGCAGTACTTCTTTGTCAGTGCCACGGTACAGTCCATCACCCGCAAGCACATTGAAGCTTACGGTACTCTCAGCAATTTCCATGAAAAGAACGTGATCCAGATCAACGATACCCACCCGGCGCTGGTGATTCCGGAACTGATGCGGATCCTGATTGACGATGCCGGTATGGCCTGGGACGAGGCGTGGCACATTACCACCAATGCAGTGGCCTATACCAACCATACGGTGCTGTCTGAGGCACTGGAGGTCTGGCCCCAGCAGCTTATGGAGCAGCTTCTGCCCCGGGTATGGCAGATTCTGGTGGAAATTGCCCGCCGCTGGCAGGAAAAGGTGGAGAACTTCTACCACGATCCCGCCAAGACCGCCAAAATGGCTGTCATTTGGGACGGCGCGGTCCGTATGGCCAACCTGTGCATTGCCGGCGGTATGGCGGTCAACGGTGTCAGCGCTCTGCACAGCGATATTCTGCGCCATGATGTATTCCGCGAGTCGGCGGAGATGGAACCGGAAAAGTTCAAAAACGTTACCAACGGTATTGACCACCGCCGCTGGCTCAGTGAGATCAACCCCGGCCTGGATGCGCTGTTGAAAGAAACTGTGGGCGAGAAATATCTGACCCACGCCGATCGGCTTATCGAGCTGGAGAAGTACGCTGATGATGCGTCCGTGCTCAAGCGTATGGAGCAGATCAAGCAGGAAAATAAGCAGCGTTTTGCTCTTTGGGCGAAACGTCAGCAGAGCGTGGTGCTGAACACCGATGGCATCTTCGATGTCCAGGTCAAGCGTCTGCACGAATACAAGCGCCAGCTCCTCAACGTGCTGCACATCATTTACCTCTATCAGCAGCTGCAGGATAACCCCAATATGGAGATGACGCCCCATACCTTCCTGTTCGGTGCCAAGGCTGCCCCCGGTTATGCTGTGGCCAAACGCATCATCCGGCTCATCAACTCTCTTGCCGATCAGATCAACAATGATCCCATCTGCAAGGACAAATTGCAGGTGGTGTTCCTGGAGAACTATCGCGTTTCCATGGCAGAACTGTTGATGCCTGCCAGCGAGGTGAGCCAGCAGATCTCCACTGCCGGCAAGGAAGCCAGCGGTACCGGCAATATGAAGTTTATGATCAACGGCGCCCTGACCGTGGGTACCTTGGACGGCGCCAATGTGGAGATGCATGACGTGCTGGGCGATGAAAATATGTTCCTGTTCGGCCTCCATGCCGATGAGGTAGCTCGTCTGCGCCCCAACTACGATCCCCATCTGCTTTACGAGCGGGATCCCATGCTGCGCCGTGTGGTGGATCAGCTCAAATACGGTTTCCGTGACGGCGTCAGCTACGAGGACCTGTGGCAGCGTCTGGTGTTCGGCGGCAACTGCGTTCCCGACCAGTATATGCTCTTGGCGGACTTGCCTGACTATATTCTGGCAGAGCGCCGTATGATGGACGCCTATGGTGACCGCCAGGGTTGGAACCGTAAAAGCCTGATCAACGTGTCTCGCAGCGGAATCTTCGCCGCAGACCGTTCCATTGCGGACTATGCCAATACGATCTGGCACGTACCTTATAAAAAGTAACAAAAACTCCCACGGGATATTTCCGCAGGAGTTCAGTCTGTCAAAAAGAGCGATACCGAATGGTATCTCTCTTCAGCTTGTCGAAAAACCACATTTTGTCATTCCCACGCCAGTGTGCACACTGGCGTGGGAATCCGTTTTTCTTTGATGAACAGGACGATTTCGGCATATTTTATAACTTTTTTACGGATTGCGAACCAGTGACATCGGTCACTGGTTCGCAATGACAGACTTTTTCGACAAGCTGCGGTGCGGAAAAATGGATGCTTTTGGAGGACCGAGGCATCCCGGAAAAGTATATGTTCGCTGTGATGCGGGAAATCCAGGAAAATATCCTGTATCAAAGCGGGAACTATCTGGTTTTGTGCGGTGCAGAGAAGAAACCGGCGTTTTCGGGAAATACTTATGTGCAGGATGATCTGGGAGGTCTATGCCTTTGGAGTACCGGAACAGGCAGTGCACGGGGCCTGGATGAGTATTTGTTTAACAGCGCGGCAGAAACAATAATTCGGGATATAATCGGAGATACCACGGCGATTGTACCGAAGCGGTCTTACTGAAAAAGAACCACCGTGCATACGGGAAGTTTGTATAGTGTCGATGTGGGCTTATAAAGCATATCTTGCTTTTTGGCAGAAATTACGTATAATGTGGATAGAATATTGAGGAAAGGAGAGATTATATGATTTATTCAACCGAGCAGATTCGTGAGATCATAGCGCCGATTGCACAGCAGTTTCATTTGAATGCAGTGTACCTGTTTGGCTCCTATGCCCGTGGGGAAGCCCATGCGGACAGCGACATTGATTTGCTGGTGGATCTCTCCGGCACCAATATTAAATCTCTGCTTTCTCTGGGTAGTGTTTATTGCGCCTTGGAAGATGCCTTAGGTAAGAAAATCGATCTGATTACGCTATCGTCTTTGGAGCAGGAGACATCCCATACCTCGGATATTCTGTTCCGTCAGAATCTGCAAAAAGAAAGGGTGACGCTGTATGCTGCAAGCTGATAGGCAACGGCTGCTCCACAATGGATCGACTGATCGACCCGTTCAAAGAAGTGTGGGCTGAATATCGAAATGTAAATGATTTGCAGCAAAAAAGCACAACAGAGAGAAAGGCGGTTTTGATAAATGGCTATGTATAGAGAAAAGACGGGAGACGATCCCAACAAGATTGCAAGTACTTATGCATTAGATGTACTTGACAGGGCCAATGTTTACGGAATCGGTACAATAATGGAAAACAATCCCACATTCAGAGTGTTCCTGGATGAGGATGTTGAAGAGGGCAGACTGCGAAACGCAATTTTGAAAGCGTTTGAGAGCATCCCGTATATGAAAAGTAAGCTGTGCTATGACGGGATCTATTACCTTGCAGACAATTCCAACGAACTGCCGATTCATCACTGTCGGTTCGAAGACAGGCCGCTTAAATTCGGCAGAAAAAGCGGCGGCTATCTGTTCCAGGTATCCTATGACAAAAACGAGCTTGTTTTTGACTGGGCACATATCACCACAGACGCACTGGGATTCCTGCTGTTTATGAAAGCGGTGCTTGCAGCGTATTTCGGCATAGAGCAAAAAGTCGATTCGGACATCTACGCAAAGCTTCCGGTGGAAGAACAGTATGACAGCAAGGCGGAGCACGGTTTTCTCAAGCCCCAGGCAGAAGGCTTCGATCCGGACCGGATCCCCCACGACTCACCGCTTGGTTCCTGCCGCTGCACAATACTGTCTGTTTCGGCGCAGCAGATATTGACCTATCGCAACCGCGTTGATGCAACCCCCGCTGCCATTCTCTCTGCGCTGATTGCCGAAACATTCCGACAGCATCTGAAAAAAAGCAGCGGTACTCCCGCTGAAAATAATAATGTCAAGGGTAAGATCGTTGTTTCCACAAGGAAAGTGCTTGATGTTACCACCTTGCACAACTGCTATATGCAGCTGTTTGTCACCTATACGGATGCTTTTGATAAATTGGATTTTTCAACCGTCTGCACCGTTTTCAGAGCGTATATGGATCTTGCTGTGCAGAAAGAGTCGGTTTTGAATAACATCAAGCTTCAGAAGGAATCCCTGCTGGAGCTGGAGCAGAACCCGGATCAGGAACTTGTTTGGGAAACCGTCAAAAAACAGGCCATTGAAAAGAGAAAGCACTACTGCAACTTTAACTTTTCCTATTTCGGCACACTGCCCTTCGGCGAAGAGATCATGTCCCATGTCGTTGACTTCCACGCCATTTGCCTCAACGAAAACAGCGACTTCGCCGTGTTTGCCTATTCGTTTAACGACAGGATTTATCTATCCATCTGTGAGAATTACAAGAATGACGACCTGATCTCTAGGCTGATCTCCACGGGAGAAAAACTCGGCATTGATTTAGAAAAATTGTCTGTATTACCTTATGAGCAGGCATATTTTGAAATATAAATAGGGAGGGATCACCGGATGAAGAAGCTCGGCTTAGTGGGCGGTACAGGACCACTGTCAACGATCGAGTATTATAAAGAGATCACCCGGATTGTAAGCGAAAAAACAAACGGTGAGCAATTCCCTGAGCTGACGGTGGACAGCGTAGAGCTATATACCTTGGTGCGGATGCTGGAAGAGAAAAAATATGACGAGGCGTGTGAATATCTCGGCACGTCGGTAAAGCGTCTGGCGAACTGCGGGGCGGACTATGTGGCATTTACCGCAGTTACTTGCCATATTCTGTTTCCGCAGGTGGCCGCTCTCTGTCCTGTCCCCATGATCAGTATCCCGGAGACAACAGCGGAATATATTGCGGGAATGGGATATAAAAAGGTCGGTCTGCTGGGAACGATCTTTACGATGGAGAATGACTATCTGTCCGGACCGATCACGATGCGCGGCATCGAAGTGATTGTCCCGTCCAAAGAGGAGAGACAACTGGTCAGCAACCGGATCTATTCTGAGCTGGAACGGAACATCATAAAGCCGGAAACGGTGGCAGAGCTGGTCACCGTTATTGAACGTATGAAGGCGGAAGATGGTATTGAAGCAATCATTCTGGGCTGTACAGAGCTTCCGCTTGTGCTGAATGACAGCATCAGCCCAGTGCCATGCATAGATACTGTGAAGATACACATTGATAAACTGGTGAGGCTTATCATAGAAGATCACCTCCCGACAATGAAGCCGCTGGAATAAGCGAGCAGCAAGCTTTATGCAGCTCAGTAGGCGGAAAACAAGCAGTAATCTATCTGACGGTTTGATAGATTTTGAAAATCCCACAGGGATAAAAAACAGGATTAAAAGAGAAAGCAGGAGAACGGATTTAGACCGTTCTCCTGCTTTCTTTTCCGCTTTTTCTCTATACAGACGAAATCCGCTTGTTGACAAGCGGGGGAAACGATGATATTTTAATGTAGACATTTTATATTTAATAGGTATAGCCTTGCTTTGGGGCGGTGTCAGAGGGAAAAGCATGGAGAACATCACCAGCCGGAAAAATGAATATCTGCTGCATTTGAAAAAGCTGGCAGCATCCGCTGCCTATCGGCGGGCGTGTGGAGAGTTCCTCTGCGACAGCCCGAAACTGCTGGATGAGGCGCTGAAATGGAACGCCGCGATTACGGCAGTCATCTCTACGAATGGTGTGGAAATCGCCGATGTGCGCTGCGTAACTGTGCCGGAGGATGTGATGGCATCGGTATCGCCGATGAAAACGCCCCAGGGCGTGCTGTTTACCTGTAAGATGCGGTCGGCGGAGATACCGGAGAAATTGCCCGGACAGCGCTATGTGGTGCTGGACGGCGTACAGGATCCGGGCAACGTGGGAACGGTATTGCGGACGTTGGACGCCTTTGATGCAGATGGGTTGATTTTGCTGGCGGACTGTGCGGATCCGTACAGTCCCAAGACGGTACGGGCTACGATGGGCGCCATCTTCCGGCGGCCGGTGTACACCATGACGGCGCGGGAGATGAAAGATCTGTTGGATCGCAGCGCCATACCGCTGTATGGTGCAGCACTACGCCGGGACACGGTAGATGCCAGAGAGGTAAACTATTGTCCCAGCGCCATCGCCATCGGATCAGAAGGCCGGGGTTTGACGGAGAAAGTACTTGCCCTGTGCGACAAGACCATTCAGATCCCTATGTCACCTCGCTGCGAATCGCTGAATGCGGCTATCGCGGCAAGCGTACTATTGTGGGAGAGCTATCGATAAAGAAAAGGAGGGTGCGGTATGGCAGCATTGAAATACTGGGTCTGGCTGGCAGAGCTTGTTGGCGTGAGCAATTACAGCAAACTGCAGCTGCTGCAGCATTTTGGCTCGCCGGAGGACGTCTACTATGCCGCACCGGAGGACTACGGTCAGGTAGAGGGACTCAAACGGGAGCAGATCGAACTGCTGGGGGAGAAATCCTTACAGCGGGTAGAGCAGATCCTGCAGGATTGCGCCAAAGAGGAGATCTTCCTGATCACCATGGACGATGCGCTGTATCCCCTGCGCCTGAAAAACATCTATGACCCACCGATCCTGCTCTATGGAAAGGGGAAAATGCCCATTTTCGATGACGAAGTGGTGATCTCCATGGTGGGAACGCGATCCTGTACACCCTATGGTATCAGCTGCGGCGAAGAACTGGGTTACGAATTGGCAAGACAAGGTGCGCTGGTGGTGTCCGGCATGGCAAAAGGCGTAGATGCTGCCTGCCTGCGTGGCGCATTGCGTGCCGGCGGTTTTACCTGCGCGGTATTGGGCTGCGGTGTCGATGTGCCATATCCTGCCGAGAATCGGCGGCTGTATGAGGATATCCTGGCTACCGGTGTGATTCTGTCGGAGTATCCGCCGAAAACGGAACCGGAGCCCTGGCGCTTTCCCCAACGAAATCGTATCATGAGCGGCTTGAGTGTGGGAACCCTGGTCGTGGAGGCACCGGAGCGATCCGGCGCGCTGATTACGGCGGGCGATGCGCTGGAGCAGGGGCGGGAAGTATTTGCCGTACCGGGACCTATCAATGCACCCGGCAGCCGGGGTTGCCACAAGCTGATCCGTGAGGGTGCCGGACTGGTCAGCTGCGCGTGGGATCTATTAAGCGAATACGAAAGCCGTTATCCCCACAAACTGCACCGGGAGGAAAAAACACTGCCGGCGATGCCGCCCCAATCCGGTGCGCCTCGAAAGAAAGAGGAGAAGAAGGCCAATACGCTGCCTGTGATCGATGGCAAGTCTGCGGGACTGACGGACGATCAGATCGCGGTGTTACAGGTGCTGAAGTGTGACGCGGATCTGTTGACCGATGCGATTGCAGAGGAAACCGATATCCCTATCCGGCGGGTGCTGTCGGCGCTGACCATGCTGGAAATTGACGGCTATGTGAAAAAATCGGGTACGCAGAGCTTTGTGCGTACCGTGGACATTCAGTAAGGCGAGGAGTAAACGCTATGAGTAAGAAGAAAAATCTGGTGATCGTGGAGTCTCCGGCGAAAGCCAAGACCATCGGCAAATATTTGGGCTCGGACTATCAGGTAAAGGCCTGCATGGGTCATCTGCGTGATCTGCCCAAGAGCGTGATGGGCGTGGATATCGCCAATGATTTTACCCCAAACTACAAACCGATCCGCGGCAAAGAGGAGATCATCCGGGATTTGAAAAAGAGTGCAGACAGCGCTGCCACCGTTTACCTCGCCACCGACCCGGACCGCGAGGGTGAGGCCATTTCCTGGCATTTGCTGCATCTGCTGGAGCTGGACGAGGACAAGGCGAAGCGCGTGACCTTTAATGAGATCACCAAGCGCGTGGTGACGGAGTCTATTGAGAATCCCCGAAAGATCGACCGGAATTTGGTGGATGCCCAGCAGGCACGCCGCATTCTGGACCGTATCGTAGGCTATGAGATCAGCCCCATTATGTGGAAAAAGATCCGCCGCGGCCTTTCCGCCGGACGGGTGCAGAGCGTGGCCACCCGCATGGTAGATGATCGCGATCAGGAGATCGCGGCCTTTGTACCCAAGGAATACTGGACACTGGACGCCGTACTCAAGGGGGAAAAGAACTTTGCCTTTACCGCCCATTATTACGGCAGAAACGGCAAGAAATATGAGCCGGAAACCGAAAAAGATGTGCTGACGGTGATGGAGGAGTTACAGGGTAAGACCTTTGAAGTAAAGTCTGTCAAGCGCAGTGACAAGCAGCGCTCTCCCGCACCGCCCTTTACCACCTCCACCATGCAGCAGGAGGCCAGCCGGAAGCTGAATATGACACCCCGGCGCACCATGGCCATTGCCCAGCAGCTCTATGAAGGCGTGGACGTTACCGGTGTGGGTACAGTGGGTCTGATCACCTATATGCGTACTGACTCCCTGCGTATCTCCCTTGACGCCCAGCGTCAGGCGGCGCAGTTTATCAAGAGTCATTACGGCGAAGCCTATGTCCCCGGCAAACCGCGCCAGTACAAAGCCAAGGCCGGCGCACAGGACGCACATGAGGCCATTCGTCCCAGCGATGTGACTTTGACGCCGGAGCAGATCAAGGGTGACCTGACCGGTGAGCAGTATCGGCTGTATCGCCTGATCTGGAGTCGTTTTCTGGCCAGCCAGATGGAGAACGCAGTCTATGACAGCGTGGCGGTTGAAATCACGGCAGACAATCACGCGTTCCGTGCCAGCGACAGCAAGCTGAAATTTGCCGGCCATACCGTGGTGTATGAAGAGGGTCGCGATGAGGAGAAAGAGGAAAAGGAGAGCGTTTTGCCGGAACTGCATGAGGGCGAAACGCTGGATCTGCAGAGCTTCAACAAGGAACAGCACTTTACGGTGCCCCCTGCCCACTATACCGAGGCAACGCTGATCCGCGCCATGGAGGAGCAGGGAATCGGCCGCCCCTCCACCTATGCCCCTACGGTTTCCACCATTCTGGATCACAGCTATGTGAAGAAAGAGGGCAAATATCTGGTTGCCACCAATCTGGGCAAGGCTGTGACGGCGTGGATGGAGCAATACTTTGCAGACATTGCCGACCTGAAGTTCACCGCCAACATGGAACAATGGCTGGACGGTGTGGAAGAGGGAAAGATCCCCTGGAAAAACATTCTGCGGGACTTCTACGGCGACTTTGAAAAGAGCATCGGCGAGGCGCAGAACTGCGACTATGTGAAAATTCAACCCACCGTCAGCAACGAAATCTGCCCCCAGTGCGGCAAAAACCTGGTGGAGCGTGAGGGACGGTTTGGCCCGTTCCTGGCCTGCCCCGGTTACCCCGAGTGCAAGTTCACAATGCCCCTGGTCATTGAAATGCCCGGCCGCTGTCCCAAGTGCGGCGGACGGCTGATGAAGCGCAGCGGTACGTCCAAGACCAGCGGCAAGCAGTATAACTACTACTGCTGTGAGTTTACCGGCAACAAGCTCAGCGACCGTACCTGCGATTTCATGACCTGGGACGTGCCGGTAAAGGACGATTGCCCGGTTTGCGGCCAGACTCTGTTCAAGCGTGCCGGAAAGGGTGCCAACAAGCCTTTCTGCATCAACGAAAAGTGCGAGAAGTTTGTGCCGGAGGAGAAGCGCGGCTATCACAAGAAAGCCGCGGAAAAGACCGCTGAGAAGAAACCAGCGGCGAAAAAGACGACGGCAAAAAAGACAACGACCCGCAAGAAAAAGACCGAGGAGTAAAGCAGAATGGGCAAGCCCATTCCCTACAAATGATATGGGGAGTGCGAATCGCATGGAAAACAATCATGTAACGGTGATCGGGGCGGGGCTGGCCGGCAGTGAATGTGCCTGGCAGTTGGCACAGCGGGGCATACAAGTGACCCTGCGTGAGATGAAGCCGGAGAAGAAAACCCCTGCCCACGTCACAGAATATTTTGCCGAGCTGTGCTGTTCCAACTCCCTGCGGGCGGCAGGTCTGGAGAACGCGGTAGGCCTTTTGAAAGAGGAGCTGCGGCGGTTGGACAGCCTGATTATCCGCTGTGCAGATGCCACCCGAGTGCCGGCCGGCGGTGCGCTGGCAGTGGATCGCCACGGCTTTGCCCGCATGGTGACCCAGGAGATCGAAAAGCACCCCAACATCACCGTGGTTCCCGGCGAGGTGACGGAGATCCCCGCAGGAGAAGTGGTGATCGCCTCCGGCCCTCTGACCAGCGATGCGCTGGCCGACAGCTTGCAGAAGCTGTTCGGGCAGGGCAATACGCTGAACTTTTACGATGCGGCGGCACCGCTGGTGAGTTTTGAGAGCGTAGATATGTCCAGCGCCTACTTTGCCTCCCGCTATGATAAGGGGACGCCGGACTACATCAACTGCCCCATGGACAAGGACGAGTATCTGGCCTTCTGGCAGGAACTGACAAAAGCCGAGGAGGCGGAAGTCCACGGTTTTGACGATGGCGGTGTGTTCGAGGGCTGTATGCCCGTGGAGGTCATGGCTCGGCGGGGCGAGGACACCCTGCGGTTCGGGCCGCTGAAGCCCAAGGGCCTGCCTGATCCCAAGACAGGGCGTGACCCTTATGCGGTTGTGCAGCTGCGTAAGGACAACGCCGATGGGTCGATCTACAATCTGGTGGGCTTCCAGACCCACCTGAAATGGGGCGAGCAGAAGCGTGTATTCGGTATGATTCCCGCCCTGCGAAACGCCCGGTTCCTGCGCTACGGTGTGATGCACCGCAACACCTATCTGGACTCGCCCCGTATGCTGGATCGGTACTACCGGTTCAAGGCGGAGCCGCGCATTTCCTTTGCCGGACAGATGACCGGCGTGGAGGGCTATGTGGAATCCTGCGCCAGCGGCTTTCTGGTGGGCGTGGAGACCGCCCGGCGTCTGCTGGGCAAGGAACCCATCGATTTTCCCCGGGAGACTGCCATTGGGGCGCTGGGGCTGTATGTGTCCAACCCCTCGGTGGGGATGTTCCAACCGATGAACATCAACTTCGGCATTATCCCGCCTTTGGGATATAAGGTAAAAGGCAAGCGGAACAAGAACGCCGTCTTGTCCGAGCGGAGCTTGGCGATGATTGAGGAGATCAAAGAGGAGGTGCTGGCAAAATGAAGATTTTAGTGGACGCCATGGGCGGAGACAACGCCCCTCTGGAGATCGTAAAGGGTGCCGTACAGGGCGGCAGGCGCTTCGGCGTGGATATTGCCCTGTTGGGCGATGAAACAGCGATTCGGGACGCTCTCCATACCTGCGGTGCAGACGAAAACACCGTGGAAATTATCCACACGACAGAAACTGTGGAGATGTGCGATGACCCCAGCACCGTGTTCCGGCGGAAAAAGGACACGTCCATGGGCGTGGGATTGACCAGGGTGCGGGACGGTGAGGGTGATGCCTTTATCTCTGCCGGCTCTACCGGCGCACTGCTGACCGGCGCAACTCTTATCACCAAACGCATTCGGGGCATTCGCCGGGCGGCCATGGCGCCGGTGATTCCCACCACCACGGGAAAAGCGGTGCTGATGGACTGCGGCGCCAACGCCGAGTGTACGCCGGAATATCTGCTCCAGTTCGCCTATCTGGGCAACTTTTACGCCAAGCGGGTACTGGGCATTGAGACACCCCGGGTAGCTCTGCTGAACATCGGCGTGGAGGAGAGCAAGGGTACGGACTTACAGAAGCAGGCCTTGCCGCTTTTGCAGAAAGCGGGCGAAGCCGGGCATTTCAGCTTTATCGGCAATATCGAGGCGAAAGAGGCCATCAAGGGCGGCTGCGATGTGATCATCACCGATGGCTTTTCCGGTAACATTCTGCTTAAGACCATGGAGGGTACCGGCAGCTTTGCCGGCAGTGCCATCAAGGGCATTTTCAAAAAGAACATTTTCACCAAGCTGGCGGCTTTGATCGTCATGTCCGGGCTGAACAGCTTCAAGGCGCAGCTGGATCCCAACAAGGTGGGAGGCACGGCCTTTATCGGCGTAAGCAAACCGGTGATCAAAGCCCATGGTTCGTCCAATGCCGAGGCCATTGAAAACGCGGTGGGACAGGCAGTGGAATTTGCGAAAAGCGGCATCATTTCGGACATTATGGCGAACGTGGACCTGATGCAGACGGTTGGCGAATAATTTTCCGAAAGGGGCTTGACAGGCTTCCTGGAATGCCGTATTATTTTCCAAGACAACGACCCTTGAAAGGAGGAGACACCTCATGACAACAGAGGAGATCTTCAATACGATGCGGCAGCTTATCGCAGAGCAGTTTGCCCTGGATCTGGATGAGATCAGGATGGATAGTTCTTTTGTGGACGATCTGGGTGCTGACAGCGTAGATCTGGTGGAGCTGGTGATGGCGATGGAAGAGGAATTCGAGATCGGCGAGATTGACGAAGAAGACCTGCAGAGCCTGAAGACAGTCGGCGATTGCGTGCGTTATCTGAGCAACAAGCTGGGCTGATATAACGACAACACTTGAAAAATGAAGCCCCGCTCTGGAAGCGGGGTTTCCTTTTTCGAGTGTGGAAAGGAAGACTATGAGAGATTTACACACGTTGGAAGAAAAACTGGGCTATCATTTCCGGGATATTACGCTGCTGGAAGGAGCCCTATACCACAGTTCCTATGCCAATGAGCATCGGAAACTGGGGATCCAGAGCAACGAACGTCTGGAATTTTTAGGCGATGCCGTACTGGGCTTTATCAGCGCAGAGCATCTGTATGGCAAGCATCCCACGTCTCCGGAGGGAGAACTGACCCGCATTCGAGCAGCTCTGGTGCGGGAGGAGAGCCTCTATGAAGTGGCCGCCTATCTGGAACTGGGGAACTACCTGTTGTTAGGAAAAGGCGAAGAACTGAGCGGCGGCCGTACCCGCCCGTCCATTCTGGCCGATGCCACCGAGTCCGTGTTTGCCGCGGTCTATCTGGACGGCGGCATGGCGGCTGCCCATGATTTGATCCATCGCGTTCTGCTGGATAAGGAGCGGGAAGAAGCGGTGGAGGAACGCCGCCGGGACTACAAGACAGAACTGCAGGAGCTGGTACAGCGAAGAGCGGAGCAGGTATTGCAATACAAACTGGTGAGCGAATCCGGCCCTGACCACAATAAGGTGTTTACCGTGCACGCCATACTCAACGGCGAAACGGTGGGCGAGGGCAGCGGCAGGACGAAAAAAGAGGCGGAGCAGATGTCCGCCAAGGCTGCGCTGGAAAACTGGAGTGAATAAGAAAAACGGCACCCGTCAGGGGGCCGTTTTTTCGTGTGCAGGGGCGGACGACTCTGTCCGCCCGAAAAGCGGGCCGTAGGGGACGCCGTCCCCTACGGTATCAGATGGAGAGAATTATCATTCTCAGTCCCATGATGCAGCCGCCGGGCAGGGTCAGATTATCAATGTGCAGGATAAAGCCCCGACTCTCTTTGTGCAGGTTGTGTATTTTCAAGGCGTTCCTCTTTGTCAAGAGGAAAAGCAAGAAAATTTTGGTGGTATTTTCCGTGGGAGTGTGCTATACTGTTTTTGATAATGGATAATTATTGCTCCATAACGATATCTTTTAGAGAGGAGTTTTGTTATGACGGCGTTTCATTCATTCCTGTTGGGGCTGATCCAGGGTGCGGCAGAGTTCCTGCCTATCTCCAGTTCGGGCCACCTTGCCATTGCACAAAACCTGCTGCATCTGGATGCTGAGGTACCGGAATTCTTTGATATACTGCTGCATTTGGGTACGCTCTTGGCTGTGTTTGTGGCTTATTGGAAGGATATTGTGGAGATCATTGCGGAGTTTTTCCGGGGGATCGGCGACATTGCCCGGCGAAAGACTCCTATACCTGTGCCGCCGGCAAGACGGCTGATCCTGCTGCTGATTATCGGTACGCTGCCGCTGTTTGGCATTTTGCCGCTGCGTAAAGCGGTGCGCGGATTGACCGATAATATGCTGTTCATCGGTTCAGCGCTGATCGTAACAGGTTTCCTGCTCTTTGCCTGCGATCTGATCCGGCATGGACGCAAAAATGCTTCCAGCGCCGGTGTGTTAGATGTGATCGTGGTGGGTATCGGCCAGGCTGTTGCCACCATTCCCGGTATTTCCCGCAGCGGCATGACCATTGCCACCGGCTGCTTCCTGGGCTTTGAGCGGGAATTTGCGGTGCGGTTTTCGTTCCTGCTGTCCATTCCGGCGGTGTTGGGCGCTAACATTTTAAGCCTGAAAGATGCACTGGAAGTGGGCATTGACGTCAGTCAGATTCCGGTTTACCTGGTGGGCGTGGTGACTGCCGCCGTGGTAGGTTATCTGTGTATTTGCCTGCTGAAGCTGATTGCCAGGCAGGGACGTTTCGGAGCCTTTGCCTATTACTGCTGGGCAGCCGGTCTATTTACATTGGTTATGAACATCATTCGATAAGAGTTGAGAGGAAAAAATGGCTGCAACACAAAAGAAAACCGAATCCAAAGGGAAGACTCCCAAGAGCCAAAAAGCGCCGGTAGTGCCGGAAGTGATCTACCCCACCACGGCGCGGGTCATCAGCGGCATCCTACTGCTGTTGCTGTCACTGTGCGTGTTTGTGAGTTATTTCGGCGTGGAAGCTGCGGTACTGGACATTTTTGCCGCGGGGTTAAAAGGACTGTTTGGCTATGGCTACTGGCTGTGGGGCGTGGCACTGTTATGGGGCGGTATTACGCTGCTGCGCAATCAACAGCGCCGCCTGACGGGGCAATTGACCTGCACCATGCTGCTGCCGCTGTTTTTCGGCATGGCCTTGCATCTTTTCCTGTGCCGGGTCACCTATACCTTCGGGCTGCATGATATGAATGCCCTGTGGGCGGCCGGACAGGAACTGTCGGCCGGCGGTGTAATCTCCGGCGCCATCGCTTCGGGCTGTATTGCTGGGTTCAGCAAGGTAGTTTCTGCGATTGTGTTTATTGTGGTGATCCTGATCCTGTTGATGATCGCCCTGCACATTTCGCCGAAAGAAATGGCGCAGAAGGCGAAAGAGCGGACTGCCTATGAAGAGGAAAAACCTGTACCGGATGAGGAGCAGTTCATGACGCCCAAATCCGCCAGGGCGGGAAAGCCGCGAAAGCAGTTTCCCATTGACATTCCGCTGGATGGCGAGAAACGCCGGCGCGAAAAGGTGGACAGCCCTCTGACCCAGGTGGAGAAAAAGCCCTTCTTCCGGGAAAAGGATGCCAGTATCCTGACCCCGGCGGAGGCACTGGATCCCAATGCCAGAACTGCCGCTACGGCGGAGGAACGGCCTGAGCGCCGCCGTGCCAATCAGGCATCGGCGGAGGAGGTGGCAACGGCCACTGCAGAGGTGAGTCAGGCCATCGAAAAGGAACTCAGCGAGGAAGAGGGGACTTATCAGTACCCGCCCATCACCCTGCTAGAGGAGAACAGCGGCGAAAACTATACCGAGGCCGGTGCCGAGTTGCGGAGCAATGCCCAGCGGCTTGCCAATACATTGGCATCTTTCAACGTGGATGCCCGGCCCGGTGACGTGATTCGGGGTCCCAGCGTGACCCGATATGAGTTTACCCTGGATCAGGGTGTGAAGCTGAGCAAGCTGACCAACCTGGCGGACGATATTGCCCTGGCATTGGGCGCCAGTGGCGTGCGTATCGCTCCGGTACCCAATAAGATCAGTGCCGTGGGAATTGAAGTGCCCAACCGTGCGGTGACCTCTGTGCGGATCCGGGACGTGATCGAGAGCAGCGACTTTACCACCCACAAGAGCAGCACGGCCTTTGCGGTGGGCAAGGACATCGGCGGCAACTGCATCATCGGCAACATCGGCAAGCTGCCCCATGTGCTGATCGCCGGTACCACCGGCTCCGGTAAATCCGTGTGTACCAACTCGCTGATCGTCAGTTTGCTGTATAAGTCCACACCGGACGAGGTGCGCTTTATCATGGTGGATCCGAAGATGGTGGAGCTGGCTCCCTATAACGGCATACCACACCTGCTGATCCCGGTGGTGACCGATCCGAAAAAAGCCGCCGGTGCTCTGCAATGGGCAGTCTTTGAGATGATGAAGCGGTACAAGATGTTTTCGGAGAAGGGCGTGAAGGATCTGGCGGGATACAATGCCCTGTGTGAAAATCCCATGACCGCCGAAGAGGGCATGAAGAAGATGCCCAGCGTGGTGGTGGTTATCGACGAGCTGGCAGATCTGATGTTGGTGGCGGCCAAGGAGGTGGAAGAATCCATCTGCCGGGTGGCGCAGATGGGTCGTGCCGCCGGTGTACATCTGGTCATCGCTACCCAACGTCCCAGCGCGGACGTGATCACGGGCTTGATGAAAGCCAATATTCCCAGTCGTATTGCTTTTGCGGTGGCGTCCGCCATGGAAAGCCGCATCATACTTGACACTACCGGCGCAGAAAAGCTGGTGGGCAAGGGCGATATGCTGTACTTCCCCCTGGGCGACAGTAAGCCCACCCGGGTACAGGGCTGCTTTATCTCCCCGGAGGAGATCGAGCGGGTGGTGTCCTTTGTCAAAGCCACCGGCGAGGCACAATATGATCAGACCGTCATGGACAAGATCGAGGAAGCGCTGAAGAAGGACGATAAGGGTGCCATGACCAATAGTGATACCCCCGGCGAAGGCGGCGATTACGATGAGCTGCTGGGTGCTGCCGTAGAGGTGGTGCTGGAGACCGGACAGGCCTCTGTGTCCATGTTACAGCGCCGACTGAAGCTGGGCTATTCCCGGGCTGCACGCTTGGTGGATCAGATGGAGGAACGGGGCATCGTGGGACCCTTTGAGGGCAGCAAGCCCCGTCAGCTGCTGATCACCAAGGCACAATGGCAGGAGATGCAGATGAAAGGGACTGCCCCCGGCAGCGAGCCGGAGGAAGAAGCCCCCACCCATGATCCCTACGGCTCCATTCGAGACGTATTCAACAGCAGAGATGCGTTAGACTAATCGCTTGTAAAACTGCGTTTTATAATGACCTAAATGCTTGAAACTGAAAGGAGAACAACCCATGAAAAAGATTATTGCAACGACCCATGCACCGGCCGCTATCGGCCCCTATTCCCAGGCTGTCGACTGCGGAACCTTTCTGGTGACTTCCGGCCAGATCGCGTTGGATCCTGCCACCGGAGAGATGGTAAAGGGCGGCGTGGCTGAGCAGGCGCGTCAGGCTCTGCTGAACCTGAAAGCCATTCTGACCGAGGCCGGCCTGACCATGGACAACGTGGTCAAGACCACTGTATTCCTGCAGAACATGGGCGACTTTGCCGCTATGAACGCCGTGTATGCGGAGTTCTTCTCCGAGGGCAGCTATCCCGCCCGCAGCGCTGTTGAGGTGGGTGCTCTGCCCAAGGGCGCCCTGGTGGAGATCGAAGCCATTTGCAGCAAGTAAAGCAATAAAAAATCCGTCCTTTGGACGGATTTTTTATTGACGACAGTTTTTCGCTGTGCTACATTGAAAAAACAGGAGAGGAAGGTGTTTCCCATGTATGAACTGGTACAGGTCGGCCCGCAGAGCTACTATATCGAAAGCCCCGCGAAGATCGGTATTTATCGCCGGAATGACACGGAAGTATATCTCATTGACAGCGGCTCGGACAAGGACGCCGGACGGCGCTGCCGCAAGGTACTGGATGAACAGGGCTGGACTTGCCGGGGCATTCTGGTGACCCATTCCAATGCGGATCACACCGGCGGCTGTGCCTATCTCCAGAAGCAGTATAATTGCAAGGTGTTCTCCGGCGGTATCGAGGCCGCCATCACCGCCTATCCGGTGCTGGAGCCGTCTTTCCTCTATGGTGCCTATCCCTTTAAGGAGCTGCGGCACAAGTTCCTGATGGCTCAGCCCTGTGAGGTGACGCCCTTTGCGGATGCGGACTTCCCCAAAGAGGTGGAGATCCTGCCGCTGCCGGGACATTTCTTCGACATGGTTGGGTATCGTCTGCCGGACGGGACGGCGTTTATCGCGGATTGCCTGAGCAGTCCCGAAGCGCTGGAGAAGTATCAGATCTCGTTCCTCTATGACGTGGTGGGGTATCTGGACACGCTGGAAAAGGTGGCGGCCATGGATGCCAAGATATTCGTGCCGTCCCACGCCGCACCTGCCGCGGATATCGCGCCGTTGTGCCGGCAGAACGCGGACAAGGTGCGGGAGATTGCGGCACATATTGTGACATTTTTGTCTGAACCCATGACCTTTGAAGAGCTGCTCAGCTGCCTGTTTGACGACTACGGTCTGACCATGACCTATGAGCAGTATGTGCTGATCGGCTCCACGGTGCGGTCCTATCTGGCGTACTTGAAAGACAGCGGCGCGGTGGAGGGCAGTATTGAGGGGAACAAGATTCTGTGGAAAGCAATATAAAAAAGAGAGCCGAAAGGCTCTCTTTTTTGAGTGAAAAGTGAAGAGTGAAGAATGAAAAATTATGGTGTCCGCGAATAAAATTCGCGGACGGATTAAAAAGCAGGGGTCGATGTGGGCATCGCCCCCCTACGGTAAGAAAACAAAGCAGATGTTATTTCTTTCCCAACTGCCAGAAGGCAACGGCGCTGGCGGCGGCGACATTGAGGGAGTCCACGCCGTGGGACATGGGGATTTTGACAGTATAGTCGCAAGCGGCGATGGTATCATTGCCCAGACCGTCCCCCTCGGTGCCAAGGACGATGGCCAGTTTTTCTTCTGCCATGAGGCAGGGATCGTCAATAGTGACGGAGTCATCACGCAGGGCCATGGCGGCGGTGCGGAAACCCAGTTGTGTCAGCCGTACCATACCGGCTTCGGGCCAGTCTGCCACCTCATCTCCCAGATAGGTCCACGGAATCTGGAACACCGTACCCATGCTGACGCGGACAGCCCGGCGGTAGAGAGGGTCACAGCAGGCGGGAGTCAGCAGCACCGCGTCCATATTGAGAGCGGCGGCACTGCGGAAGATGGCGCCCACGTTGGTGGGGTTCATCACGTTTTCCAGTACGGCGATGCGGTGGGCGTGTTGGCAGATTTCCTCCACTGTGGGGAGCGGCCTGCGCCGCATGGCGCACAGCACACCCCGGGTGAGCTGGAAGCCGGTGAGCTTTGTCAGTACGTCAAGGGTGGAGGTATAAACAGGAATATCCCCGCAGCGGGCAATGACCTCTGCCGCCTGTCCCTCCACGTGCTTGCGCTCCATCAATAGAGAGACCGGCTGAAAGCCGGCATCAAGGGCACGGAGGATCACGTTGGGACTTTCGGCGATGAACAGTCCCTCTTTGGGGTGGAAGCAGCTATACAGTTCCCGCTCGGTGAGTCGGGCATAGGCGTCCAGCTCCGGGGCGGTGAAGTCGGTGAGTTCGATGACGTGAGGCATGGCGTCCTCCTGTTGATGTTTTTTTCATTATAACGCAGGACATCAGGTGTGTCAAACCGCTTGCGCGATGGAGCGGGATGGGATATAATAAGGAAAAAGGGGGCGCGATCCATGGAACTGGAAGAACTGACGCTGGACGAGCTCTATGAGCTCCGGGAGCAGATTTTGGCGGATCTGGCCGATTTAGACGAAAAGATGCCCTTTGATGAGGGCAGCGAAGCCTTTGAAGCCTGGGCAGACGAGCACGAAGATATAGAAGACACGTTGGACGACGTGGTGGAGCGCATCGAGGAATTGGGAGGGAAGCTCTCATGAAAAAGATGGTCATTCTGGTGGGCAACTACGGCTCGGGCAAGACGGAGATTGCCATCAATCTGGCGGTGAACGGGGCGCAGAAAGGACTCAAGACCTTGGTCATTGATCTGGACAAGGTGAACGACTATTTCCGTATGTCCGACAAGGTGACGCTGCTACAGGAAAAGCAAATCCAGGTGGTGTCTCCTACCTTTGCCGGACAGGGCGTGACGCCCTCCAATATGTCGGCGGCGGTGGCCTCCGCCTTTGACGGGGACTGGGATCTGGTGGTATTCGATGTGGGCGGCGATGCCGCCGGTGCCCTGTCTCTGGGCCGGTATCATCAGGACTTTGCTGCCCTGCAGCCGGGACAGCTGGCTGTTTACGATATTGTGAATGTGTTTCGTCCCATGTCGGAAACGCCGGAAAAAATCTTAAAGCTGAAAGCGGAGATCGAGGACTTTGCCCGGCAACAGGTGACGGGCTTTGTGAACAACTCCAATCTGCTGAACTATGCCAGCGCCAACGATCTGCGGGCCGGGTATGATGTGATCCGGGCAGCCTCCGATTTGAGCGGCATTCCGGTGGTACACACCACGGCGCGGAAAGAATTTTTAAGCGAGTTCCTGGCCGATGGGCGGGATATGACCTATATCGGCGAGCCCGTTGCGCTGGAGACCTATATGCACCGAAGCTGGGAAGCTTTTACCACCATGGGATTTTGAGGAAAGACTGGCTTGCATTTTTGGAGGCTGACTTCGAATCCTCCTTCAGAGAAAAAGCAACACCACCCGAATGGGTGGTGCTGCTTTTTGGTGCTCCGTCGGGGATTCGAACCCCGGACACCCTGCTTAAAAGGCAGGTGCTCTACCTACTGAGCTAACGGGGCAGAGTTGGCAGGGACGGCTGGACTCGAACCAGCGGATGAGGGAGTCAAAGTCCCTTGCCTTACCACTTGGCTACGCCCCTATGGTGGAAAAGCGATCAGGGACTGGGATCTCTCCCAATCCCTGATTTTGTGGGGTGGGTAAAGGGACTCGAACCCTCGACACCCGGAACCACAATCCGGTGCTCTAACCAACTGAGCTACACCCACCACATATACATCCGCATGGGAAATCTGACAAAAAATGGTACGCCAGAAGGGACTCGAACCCCCGGCCTACTGCTTAGAAGGCAGTTGCTCTATCCAGCTGAGCTACTGGCGCAGATAAACAAGTTGGAGCGGGTGACGGGAATCGAACCCGCATCCCCAGCTTGGAAGGCTGGTGCCCTGGCCATTGTGCTACACCCGCATGCCCTTCCGCAAAATCGTCAGCTTAATGATAATAGCACACAAAGCCGCCAAATGTCAAGGAAAAAAAGCGAAAAATACAACCTTTTTTCAAAGGCGCTTCGTAATCTCAGAAGCAAACCATTGGAAAACAGCATCGCCATGTGCCCAACGCTCCGGATGCCATTGTACGCCTAAAATCGGCAGGGCTTTGTGATAAATCGCCTCAATAATACCATCGCTTGCCCACTGACAGGGAACAAGATTACGACCCAACTGCTTGACAGCCTGGTGGTGATTGCTGTTAACGACAGGGCGTGGTCCCAGGAGCCCGGACAACGGTTCTGTGGCACAGCTTGCGTGAATCCTATCGCCTTGTACAGATTGATGCCCGGGGATCTTATCGTACAATGTGCCGCCAAAATAGACATTCAGAGCCTGCATCCCCCTGCAGATACCCAGGATCGGCAGTTGGCGAGCCATAAAATAGTCAATGACCGCGGCCTCCCGGTCATCTAATTTTCCGTGGATGTCCCCGCCGCCGGGAAGCAGCAGTCCCACGCAATTTGTCGCCATGGCAATGTCCTGTGAAATGCGAACCTGCTGTCCGATTTTGCACAATGCAAAGGAATAGGCGGGGAACTGACCTGCACCGTAGAGAAAAACCATAGGCATACCTCCAAATTTGTGATTGCACCGCTGCTGAAAATATGCTATGATAGTCAAGCTGAAATATGCAGCGGTATCAAGCGGGGACGTTTGCGAGCGCCGCCGGTGGCGGATGAAGCGAGCAAAAAGGAGTGGCAGCGGTCGAAATTTTGCGATGGCGAATGCCGAGCAGAAAATTTCGGGCACCGCAACAGGACATAACGGGGCTCCCCGTATGACCGCCGAAAACTTATAATAAAATATTGCGTTAACGCTCCTGCGGGAGATTAACAAATATGCAGCGGTATCGAAGCGGTCATAACGGGGCTGACTCGAAATCAGTTTGTGGGCAACCACACGAGGGTTCGAATCCCTCCCGCTGCGCCAAAGGGAAAGGGGAACGCCGAAAGGCAGTTCCCCTTTCCCTTTGGCGCATAATGCTGTGGAATTCGAAGTCGGCCTCCAAAAATGCAGGGCGGGAGGGCATATTTCACCCCGGAAAGGTTGCAAAAAGGCAAGGAGCCGTGTATGATAGAGACAATAAAAGGGAAACGGAGAAAGAACGATGGATTACAGAAGATTTGGCGATACTGTTGTTGTCCGTCTGGACAAGGGGGAGGAGATTTGCCGATCTCTTTTGCAAATCGCCCAAAATGAGAAAATCACCGCAGCAAGTGTCAGCGGTATCGGTGCGGTCAGCGATTTCGTGGTGGGTCTGTTTGACCCGGAGAAAAAACAGTTCGGCGAAAATCACTTCACCGGGTATTATGAGGTGACCGCCGTCACCGGCAATCTTACCACCAAGGACGGTGCGCCCTATCTCCACCTGCACATGAGCTGTGCCGATGCTCAAGGTCATGTGGTGGGAGGCCATCTGGCACAGGCCACGATCTCCCTGACCGGCGAGATTTTCATTCAGGTGATAAACGGCAGCGTGAATCGCACTTTTGATGAAAAAGTGGGTCTGAACACGTTTGCCTTTTGAGGGACAGAGCATGGAAGCGGTCTATCAGTCAACGGATATGCTGGCAGGCGCAGCAACTGCCGATGTGCTGCGCCTGTTGCAGGAGGCGGCCTCACAGCACCAGACAGCGTTGGGCCTTGGCCGGGAGGAGATGCGCCGCCGTGGTCTGCTGTGGATGATCGCCAGTCAAAAACTGACGTTTGCGCGGCAGCCGGTTTGCGGCGAAAGCGTTACCGTAACCACATGGCTGTCCCAACAGCGCCACGGTATGTACCTGCGGCACTATGAAATATCCGGAACAGATGGTGGGTTGATCTGTCGGGCTGCAGCGGTCTGGACGTTGACAGATGCGAAAAACCGCACACAGGTGCAAATGCCTTTTTCGGTACCGCTGTCGCAAAAAGTGGGACAGCTGCCCCGATTTCCCCTGCTGCGCCCTATGGAGACGGAGCGGGAGTTTTCGTTTACCGTACCCGCCGCGTATCTGGACGAGAACGACCACATGAATAACGCCTGTTACTTTGATATGGCAGCTTCCATTCTGCCGCAGGGGGGCAGCCTGCAAACGGCACAGGTAGATTACCATCTGGAAGCCCGAGGGGGAGAGTGCCTGACCATCGGCTCTGCGCTGCAGGGGAAAAACCTGCTGGTACAGGGGTATAGTGCCAGAGGACTCTGCTTCCGCATGAAACTGGAATATGCATAAAAAAGGCACCCGTGAGGGCGCCTTTTTTAATAGGGAAAGCCGGGATCATGGAGCTCTTGCCGAATGATGGGGAAAGCGGCATCTTCGCCCAATTCCTTGATGTAAAGCAGCCAGCGATCCAACAGGGCGCTGGTGTCCTCATGAATGAGAATATGCCCTTTGCTGTTTTGGAAATAGTCATAGGAAGAGGCGGGGGTATACCTGTCACCCTGATAGACCCGACAGGCGGCAACCCGGTCACAGACCATTTCACCCACGTATTTTTTCGGCATCTTGCACCCGCCGGTATAGACCCGGCCGTCCGGTGCAATGCGGTAGTCCACCCAGTATTCGTAGTGGTGTTTGTTGCGGCCCTTGTGGTGCAGCCAGCTCAGACTGACTCCGGTCTCCTTGCGCTCCTGATCGTTGGGACTGCGGAAGCCCTGATAATACTTGGCGCTGCGCCAGAATTCCACGGGGCTGTATTTGCTCAGATCGTGGGTAAGCCCCTGCCAATATAGTCCAAGGCGAAAACAGTACTGCCGAACCAAACGCCGGTGCCGGTTGACGGTATGGAGATGTTCCCGAATGTGCATGGACTCACCTGCCTTTCTGTTTTTATTCTATCACAAAAAAAGGCGATGTGCAACGCACACCGCCTTTTTTCTATGGGGGAAAAAGCACCGTCTTACAGGTTCTTTTCGTAGGACTCGATCATCTTCTTAGACGTGTGACCCGTACGACTGCGAAGTTTATCGACCTGTTTTTTCATGCTTTCGCCGGTGAAAATGCGGATTTCCAGTTCCATCGTGTGATCGTCTGATGGAGTCGCCAGAATCCGGTCAATATACTCCGCAACGAACTCCTTGGTGACGATTCCCGCTGCTGCGTCCTTTTGGGCATTACGCAGAACGGTACGAATGGTGTCGATTTGCTCCTTCATATTTTCGGCGGATTCCTGCTGCTGGTAAAGTTCCTTCAGCGTCTCCTGTGCCTGTTTGATTTCCTCTGCACAGGATTTATTCATCGACAGAAAATCACTATCCGAAATCTCACCCTTTGCATTAAAGGACAAAAGCTTCTGGCGTTTTTTCTCGGCAATATCAATTTTGTTCTCGGCAGCCTTGATTTGCTTTTGCAGTTCCCCATCCTGATCCAAAGCACGATACATATCGATATACTCTTCAATCAGGGCATCTGCATTCTCTTTTGTATTTTGGAACACGTCCAGGAGAAGGGGCTTGATTTCCTCCTCATAGATTGGGAGGGACGGGCAGGAATCCGCACCGTTTTTGATCTTGCCGGAACAGACCCATTTGCTGTTCTTGTTGCCCTTGCGATCTACGCTGTCGCGCCGATAGTAGGGCGCCCCGCAGCAGGTACAATAAATCTTGCCGGTAAGCAAGTTGGCATGATTGCAGATGCCTTGACGATTTTTTACATCTTCGCTGCGGCGGTGCAGTACCTCATTGGCCTGATCCCACAGCTCCTCGCTGACGATGGCCGGGACGATTTCACCGGTTTCGTCCTTGAACATCGCCCATTCCTCCGGCGGCAGAAACTTCTGCTTTTTGGTGAACATATCCACTACCTTGACCTTGTTGCCCACATAGTAGCCTTTGTACTTGGGATTGGAGATTATACCGGACATGGTAGTGTGGGCGATTTTATTGCCGTTGTGATTGCGATAGCCACGCTCCCAAAACAGATTCTCAATCTGCTTCATACTGTAGTGATCGGTGGCGTAAAGCTCAAAAAGTTGCTGTACCATCACCGCTTCTTCCTCATCGATGATCAGCCGCCCGCTGTCCTTGCGATAGCCGAAAATACGGCTGTTACCCAATACCACACCCTGCTTGATAGCCTGCTGATGACCAAACTTCACACGGGAAGATAACTTACGCAGTTCGTCCTGTGCGATACTGGACATGATGGACAGACGCAATTCTGCGTCTTCATCCAGCGTATTGATATTATCGTTTTGGAAAAACACGCCCACGCCGTGATTCAATAACTGCCGGGTAAACTGAATAGAATCCAGCGTGTTGCGGGCAAAGCGGGAAATTTCCTTTGTAACGACCAAATCAAAAATATCCTTTTCACCATCCTCCACCATTCGGTTGAAGTTTTCACGTTTCTTGGTAGAGATACCGGATAGTCCTTCGTCGATATACCCGGGAACGAACGTCCAGTTCCGGTTTTTGCGGATCAAGTCTTCATAATAGCTGATCTGATTGCCAAGTGAATTCAACTGCTCATCCGATTCGGAGGACACCCGCGCATAGTAGGTCACGCGCAGGGGAATGTCGTAAATGCTCCTGGTTTTCAGTTGCTGTCTGATGTTATGAATGTCCATATCTTCCTCCTTGCAAGTCATAATATCATTATCATTATACATCACATTAAAAATGATGGCAATAGTTTTCTGGATGCTGCATATAAAAAAGGACGGCCGTTAAGCCGTCCTTTTGATTGTAGGGTATTTTTTCCGTATTGCCTGCGCCATTTTTTCATAATCGCGCTGTGTAATAACACCTTTCTCTAAAAGTGTTTTGTTATAGTAGTCAAGCCAGAGGCGATGCGCCATCAGGCTCTTTTGACTATCTTGGCTGGATATGGCTATCGCCTCCTTTCACATAGTATAGCCTTATGAAGACACAATTAAACCTTGTGTTATTAAAGAGTTCGTACGTTGTTTTTCCACTTTTCAGTAATCGCCCGAGTAACGATTGGATTCAAGGATAATCGAATTACGCCGCGAAAAAGTAGTGCGATATAAAAAGAAATAGATGAAAATTGCGGTTTGGAATGGCACAAAAATCGTATTAACCACCTCCTTGCAGATTAAATTGCGGCGCAAAAAGGCACGACCCAACGGGCCGTGCCAAAACATAATTATCCTATACTCTATTGTAAAAAAGTTAAATACGTATACTTTTCCCGTATACTTCCGCCATAGGCCTCTGAGACCACCTTACTTCGTTATCACAACTGTGCAACGATAAAAACACCTTACGCATATAGTATACTGCAACAACTGTTCGATGTCAACTACAAACTTAAAAATTTTCACAAGAGTTTTGATGCCATATTCCAGACAGTTCACTTGGGAAAAAGCCATACGCGAAAATCCTGTTTTTGCCGTTTTTCGTAACTTTTTGGGCAAAAACGGTCTTTCAATTTTTATCGTAAAGTACCCCATATAGCAGGAAAAAATGTTAAGAAAAAACGGCTGTTATATGGGGTATTTTACAGACGGCCTAAAAAAAGGTAAAATCCCCCACGTAAAATCATCGAAACCCGCATGAATACAGGGTTTTGGGTCTCTGAAAAAGAGGAGGTCTGGAAGGCAAAATCGACAAGTCCGGGAAAACTAAAAAAAGGAGAAGTATAAAATGTCAAAAAACATAACAAAAGGCAGCCTACAAAGGCAAGAGAAGCCACCCCTTTCGAGGTAGCTTCTCTTGTCGGATTCTTCAGTTCTCTTCCGTAATCACCGTATGCTGTGTCGGGTGATAGGGTTCACTTTGATACTTCTTGTACTTTTCCTTGGTTTCCTCCACTTCCGGATACTCGCTAAATTCCTCCACGGGCTCAGAACACACCGCATCCAAAAGGATTCTCTCCAAATGCTCAAACTCTGAATACTGGTCGATAGAGGCCATTACGAAAGCGTTACACACATATCCTGCGCTGGCGGCCAACAACTCTTTGTCGAAGAAAAAGCCAAAGCTTTCCGTAAACAACGTCATCAGCATGACTATACTGCGGGTATTCCCTTCCCGGAAGGGATGCACTTGCCAAATGGGAGGAAAATACTTTGCCAGCGCCTTGACAAATTCTTCTCGTGAGCAATGGCCCCATTGAAATAAGTTGAGTTGTTAAAACGCTTTATTCAAATCTCGTTCAATATCGGTATCATTGGAATACCAAACACTCCGGCCACCCAATACCTTTTCCGATTTTTGAATATTGATGATGCGGTATTGACCTGCCCAATCATAAATGTCCCCGAACAGGAAACGATGGATATCACATAAACCCTTCGGCGAAAAATCGGAGAATGACTGCTCATACAGCAGCATCATATTTGCCCGCGATTGTTCCGCTTCAATTAAATCTAATGTACTTTCTGTCTTGATTTCCATTTTGTTTTTGAGGACAGGAACATCCGGGTAGAGATACGGATCAACCATGTGCGTGTGCCTCCGCTTCTGCCATCTTTCGATGGGACGCCAAGAGAGCCGCTTTCATTTGTTCTCCGGTGATTTCTCCGTTAGCCCAGCAGTGGGACAGTGTCTTTGCATAAGAGGATACCGGGACACCCTCTATCGCATTTAAGGCATCTGCCAATTTCACAGCTTGCCAACGTTTGTTCTTTGCTGCGGTTGTCATCAGGTATCCCCCCTTACATTTTCTTGATAAAATTATACCATAGCATTCCTAAATAGCAAAGAGATTTTTCGGAGATTTTATCAGTCTGCCTGTCCTTTTTCTTGCTGGTGGCAATCAATACCACAGTGGCCGCAATCATTACAGCGTCATCAACGGGGAACATTCAGTTGCCGTTGACCGCCGTAGAATGCACCATATTCCAGACAGTTCGCTTGGGAAAAAGCCATGCAAGAAAATCCTGTTTTTGCTGTTTTCTGCAACTTTTTGGGCAAAAACAGTCTTTCAAATTTTGGCGTAAAGTTATCCAGTTTTGAGGAACAAAGTGTAAGTAAAAAGCGGGAAAAACTGGATAACTTTACAAATGGGCTAAAAAAAGGTAAAGTTGTCCACAAAAAATCGCTGAAACCCGCATGAATACAGGGTTTTGGGTCTCTGAAAAAGAGGAGGTCTGGAAGGTAAATTCAATAAAACTGTGAATTCAATCAAATGGAGAAAATTAAAAAAGCAAAAAAACATAACAAATGGACGAATATGAGAAATGATAATTATCCTATTCAACCAGGCATACATAAGCGTAAAGCGGGAGTCGTCGAAGGTAATGCAAGATCAAGTGACGATAGTGACGGCAATGCCGATTGCTACGCTCCAGTCCACACAAAACTGCTGTGCAATTCATTTGCTGCTGCAGGCATAGTGGAGCCTTTCGTTGGTTGTACCAATCAAACGAATGGGAGGTACAGTAATGCAGGATACGCTGTATAATTCGACTGCCGGATAGTTGATGGCCCCTTTTTTGATTCTCTTTGATACTATTCTTCCTCGTCGGTTCGTCATTATGCCTTGGCACAATGCACCCCTCTTCGTAATGCTGCCCCACCGTCTGTAATCGGTTTCTTGGTAACCAGTAACCTGTCTATTTCATACCAAAGGGACGCAAAAGAGATATGTAGACGATTGGAAATAAAGAATGGAGCACATGAAGGTTCCATTGGCTGTCTTTTTGATTATTCTCGCTATCTCGGTGAAAAAAGAAATGACCCGGTCATCTGTGAAGGTGACCGGGTTCAGTATTAGCTCTATATCGTAGCTGGCATGGGTCTATATTGTTCCCACCGGTGGGGGTAGGGGAGCCGGCATAACGGCACACCATGATAACCTGGGGGACTCGGAAGAGAAAAGCCTACTCGGTTAAACAAAGCCTACTCATCTACAAATAGTAGATATTATTTATAATATACAACAAAACTGGTATCTCGTCAATTTAATGTTTGCGATTGGCACTTCATTGGTATGCCTTATATCGTAGCCTTATTTTATACAAGGAGACTAACTATTAAAAATCAAGCCTCAAAATGAGATTTCTGTGAAAAAATTTCGGCTCCTAAAATGGCATGACAATGAGAGCATCGAGAACGGCGCTCTGAGCGGAATATAGACAGATATAATTAGGGCACTGAGCGGTAGGACTCGCCGGATTTCTCCATAGCGTAAATCAATCGCATCAGCTTCTTGGCTGCATGAGAGATGTTATCGAAATACAGCGTCTCCGGATCGCGGTTTCTGTAAACGGTATGGTATTCGTCGCTTAACGCCGGAACGTACTCAAGGTAGTCGTCATTCTCCGGCGCAAGTCCGGACTGGTTGGGAATGATAATATAATCGATCCGGTCTGTTGTATCAATACCTGAAAAGCTGCGAAAGCATCCGTGCGCTTGGCAGATATCTTGCCAAAAAGACGTAATACGCTTTGGGGATCTCCAGCCCGGAGGCAAGCGGATACAGCAGGACAAAGTAGACGCCTGCGAAGCCGAGCCATGCCCATTTGACCCACACGGGCAGCTCCCCGTCCTCCTCGAGCTTTTGCAGAATCAGCAGCGCAGAGAGGATCATAAACGGCAGCGTCGGGAAGAAATGATAGAGAAAGGTGATGCGTGTGACTGCGATCCACGGAAAATAGTTTGCCGCCATTGCCACGAGAAGCACGGCAAGAGGCACACGCTTTTCCTTCCCCGCACGGCGAAACCCACCGAAGGCCGCTTCCGTACACAGGCAAAAGGCTCCGATCGCCGCCACCCACCATACGCCCGGGCTGCCGATGGAATCCAGCTCCGAGAACGTATCGGTCTGTTCATAGGTTTTCATATAGAAGGCCACATACTTTGCGGAAAACGGCCACTCATACCAGTTGGAGCTGAAGGGGTGTGTATCGACCAACCCGCTGTGATAGCCGAACATCTGCTTCTGGTGCGCAGTAAGTATGCGAAGGCTGTCCGAAAAGCCGTTTACTCCCGCCGCACGAGCCGCTTCAAAGCGGTAGAACGGAAGGTAGGAGAGATAATAGATCACCGCAGGCAGCAGAAGGAATGCTCCGCAGCAGAACAGCAGCGTTTTCCGGACGATGCTTCGGAAGCGTTTGCGCCGATCTGCATCCTCCCGCACTTGACGGCCCGTAACGATCAGCTTGCCGAAGAACAGAAGCGCAAGCCCAACGCCCGCAAACAGTGCCGGCCACTTGACTGCCACCCCCAGGCCGAAGCTGATCCCGCAGGCGCCCAGCAGGCAGAGCTGCTTTTTGAGCGGTGCGGTCAGAAGGTCTGTTTGCAGATAATCCGTCATAAACAGATACATCAGCAGGATGAAGAAAACAAGGATGCCGTCCAGCGTGGCGATCCGGGACTGTGCAAAGTGCATGGTGTCCAGCGCAAGGAGTGCCGCGGCACAGAACGAAAAATCGCTGCGGCGGAACAGCCGCTTGGCAAGGATATACAGCACCGGCAGCATCGCAGCGCCGAAAAGGGTCGGCATAAAGCGCCAGCCGAAGGGCGTCATTCCGAAAATGCATATGCCCAGCGCAATGACGAGCTTTCCCAAATGAGGATGTGATGTTTCATAGATCTCCATCCCGTGCAGGAACTCATAGGCTGTCCGGGCGTGGTAGATCTCATCGAAATACATCCCGTTCAGGCAGGTCTGCCTGTCCGGCACCGTATCCTGCTCGTCCACCAATGCCGCGCCGCTTTCGTCGGCGGAGATGACGGGAAGGATGTTTCCGTCTGCATCAAGAAACGCGACCTCATTGATCCGGATGCACCTGCCCGATGCGGTAAGCTTCAGATACCGGGTGGAAAAGGCTGCGGTCTCATCGGTCCATACACAGAGTCTTGCGTCACTGAATGGCAGCGCAAGCGCATAAGAGCTGCCGTCATCACCGGTGAAGCACAGGGTTCCCTCCGAAATACCTCTGTTCACCCGGATGCAGGCAACGTCACGGACTGCGCCCAGATCCAGCACGGCGCTTTCCGCCTCCGCTGCCTCCCATCCGCTTTCCGGGAAGCAGGTGGTTCCGAGATTGAGCAGTGCAAAAACGGTATAGAAAAGCGTAAGCAGCAGGACAGCCCACCGATCCCGCCTGTTCAGCCGGGGCGAGTCCGCTTTGGAAGATAAAAGCCCCGTCATTGTACGCCCTCGCTTTCCGCCGGACTTGCAGCATCAATAAATACAGACAGGAAATACAGGTTGGAGACCGTTTCCACTGCGGAGCAGATCAGCACGACAGTGTTGTGACTCGGTGTGCTGCGCACATATCTGCTTGCCAGATTGGAAATGACGTACATGGCCGTACTCATATTCAGGAACATCACGCAGGAAAGCAGAAGCGAGCAGAACAGAAACCGAGCGTCCCATGTGAACAGAAAAACGAAAATCAGCAGGAAAACCGCCGGGAATACATAGCGTTCGTGCATATAGTGGCCGAAGGTATAGATCGTGTAGATACAGAATGCCGCCGTGAGAAACAGCATCCGAAAGCTGAGCCCCGAGTTTTCCGCACATCTGCGTTCCCGGCGGGAGGATCTCCATTGTACGAAAACGGCGGTGAACACGGTAATGAGAATGACTGCGGTTCCGAATGCCTGATAGGAAACGGAAGCAAAGAGGATTTCTCCGGATTCTGTCCAGTTTCCGCCGAGCAGCGCCAAAAAATTGTACGCTTCCACGCTGGCGTAGTCATATCCGCCGCTGGCTTCTATAAACCGTTCCACAAGCCACAGCGCCTTCTGATCGCCCCTAAACGGCAGGGAAATCAGAAAAATAACCGTCAGCGCCGCTGCGACCGCTCCGACCGTCTTCAGAAAGTCCTTTTTGCCGCGAATGGTGAAAAGATATGCTGCCGCCAAAACCGGCCCGAAGATCAGTGCCTGCCATTTGCACATCACGGCAAGACCGTAAATCGCACCCGCCGAGATGCGCCGCCCCTTCATCAGTTCCAGGAAGCAGAGCAGCAGCAGGAGCGTCAGAAGGGAATCGAGCTGCCCCCATGCGCCGGACAGCACGACTGCCGCAGGGTTAAAGATCACAAGCGCACCGAGCAGCAGCGCCCAGCCTTCTCCCCTGTTCTCCCGGCGTGCGGTCTGCATGACGAGCAGAGCGATCGCCACGTCCGCAAAATACGCCGGCAGCATATAAGCAAAAATTCCTGCGCCGGAAACAAGATTGATCCGCAAAAAGCGCAAAACTGCGGTGATCCCGCCGAGCATCAGAATCGTACCGGGGGGATAGTCGCACATTCCGGTTGCCGGATCGGTATAGAATACACGCGCCCCGTTGTCTGCCATGCACCTGCCCCAGGCGATGAAACAGTTGATATCCACATCGTGTCCGCCCCAAAGGCAGGCGAGAACCGTACGCAGAAGAAGTCCTACCGATACCAGCAGCACAAAAAACAGCCGCTCCTGCGCCGCTTCACGGCATCTTTCGGCAAGCTCCTCCCGATGACGGTACACGCCGAACAGCAGGATCACCGCCAGAAGGATCGAGGAGGCAAGAAACAGGTGGGGGATCGAGCGCAGATAGATCCTCCTCGCTTCCTCCAGAACGTCAGTTTCCCCCTCTGCAAGGACGGAAATCGGCTGAAGCAGCAGCGCGAGAATCAGAATCGCAAAGAGTAAATACAAAATTCTATTTTTCCTGAACATAGTGCAACCCTCATTTATTGCCGGCTCAAAGCATCCTGCGCCGAGCCATACTTTCGTTTAATAAGCCTTGCACAGGGCTTCTCGATCCGATATGTCACCAAAATGGCTGCCGGCAGCGCCGCACAGACACAGGTGAGCGCCGGTTTTTTTGTAAACGAACGTGCAAGCAGCAGAAAACCCGAAAGCAGCAGATCGACAAACATATAGCCGCAGCGGCACAGGCAGAAAAAGAGATTTCAGGCATTTCATAAACAGTTTTCTTGAAAGACGGAAGATATGAAAGCAAAAAGAAGCTTTGGAATATCTTTACGGAAATTATAGCATAGGACAGAATCAATGTAAACACATATCCGCTGTACTGTAAACACATATCCGCTGTACGTGCTTGCTTTTTCAGGGATATTCGATTACAATATAACCATGATTTCCGTCATTTTCGGAGGGCTGATATGCTGGCGATCCTTTATTTTCTGGTGTATGCTCTGTGCGGTCATCGCGGCGGACTACGCTTTCGAGCTGTTTGACTGTCTCCGGAGTCTGCGGGCCGGATCTGTGATTGTATTGGCATGGGTACGACACAACAGAACGGAAGGAAGAGATCGCACGATTTTATGCCGAGCCGCTTCAGAATACGGATGTCCTTGAAAAATACGGCGTTCGGTATATCATGCTCGACAGCAATATGCCGGATGATACCGTTGGCCGAAGTGCGCCGGAAAACGGCTGCAGCAAGATATGGGAAAGCGAGTCCGGTGAAATTGCGATCTTCGCCGTTCCGTAAAGTTCCGAAGCGGCAGAAGGATGGTACATCATCGTGGTGCATTTGATACAGAAAATCTTCGATAAAACATTCTTGAGATTTGTTCTGGTGGGGTTGATCAATACGGCGGTCGGAGCCGGTGTGATGTTTATCGCATATAACCTTTTCCATGCAGACTACTGGCTTTCTTCGGCAGCAAATTATGTCGTGGGAGGCATTGTGAGCTTTTTTCTCAACAAGTATTATACGTTCCGAAATACCGAAAAAGGTCTGCGGCAGGTGCTGCGTTTTGTTGCGATCCTTGTGATCTGCTATTTTGCTGCATACGGCGCAGCAAAACCTCTTGTCAAGGCCATTCTTTCGGAACAGAAAACATCCTTACAGGAAAATGCGGCAATGCTTGTCGGAATGGGACTATATGTTATTCTGAGTTATTTGGGTCAGCGGTTCTTTACATTCAAAGAGCCGACTGAGAAGTAAAAAAAGCAGGTCCGTCTGTCGCTTCCTGCAAAAAAAGTTGAGGTTTTCAAGATGAATACAAAGCTTTGGCTCGTTGTTCCCTGTTACAATGAAGAAGAGGTATTGCCGTTTACCGCCGATGCTCTTCGCAAGAAGCTGCGGCAATTATGCGATGCGGGAAAGATCCGTGAACCGCGGATCGTATTTGTCGATGACGGAAGCTCCGACCAAACGTGGGAGATCATCAGCAGCTTATGCTCCGATCCGATGTTTGCAGCAATCAAGCTGTCTCATAATCAGGGGCATCAGAGCGCTTTGCTTGCAGGTATGATGTATGCAAAAGACAGATGTGATTGCGTGATCACGCTCGATGCGGATCTGCAGGATGATATAGACGCAATTGAAGATTTCATCAAAGCCTACGAGGACGGATGCCATGTCGTGTATGGTGTCAGAAATGACCGAAAAACCGACTCCGGTTTCAAAAGAGGAACCGCACAGCTTTTCTATAAGCTGATGAACTCGATGGGAACCGAAATTGTGTATAACCACGCCGATTATCGGCTGTTGAGCGCAAAAGCATTGGCCGCTTTATCGGAATATGAAGAAGTCAATCTGTTTTTACGCGGGATCGTGCCTCTTGTCGGGCTGAAAAGCGGAAAGGTCTACTATTCACGCAGGGTCAGAACTGCCGGGGCAACAAAGTATCCGCTGAAGAAAATGGTCAATTTCGCTTTTGACGGCATAACCTCCTTCAGCGTGAAGCCCCTCAGGTTTATTTCTGTATTAGGACTTCTCTTCTCTTTGCTGAGCGTGGGCGGTCTGATCTATGCTTTGGTTTCGTATTTTTCCGGTCACACAGTCCCGGGTTGGACTGCGATCGTATGCTCGATTTGGCTGCTCGGAGGGATCCAGCTTTTGGGAATGGGCGTTCTGGGAGAATACATCGGCAAAACCTATACTGAGGTGAAACACAGACCCCGGTATTTTATCGACGAGATCATCAGCCGCGAGGAGATCCCGGACGCATAAATGGTACGCAAGGGCGGCAGCACTCGTTCATTTGAGTGCTGCCGCCCTTTTTACAGCCCCTTTTCGCGTTGACGGCGGATAACGTGCGGAAGCGGTCAGCGGACGTCCGGCGCTTCATCCGACCGGAGCGGCAGATCTTCTTTTCTTATCCGGTCGGCAAGCTCGAATACATATCCGGAAACGAGATAGCAAACCAAAGTAATCATTCTGAAATTATATCCGACAAACAGTATGGGCTCTCCCACAGCGGCAAACAGGAAGCAGACGGGAATGGAAAAAAGCAATATATTATCGTGGGAGATAATGTGAGTTTTCATTTTCAGGAAAACATAAAGCATATCTTTGACCGTTTTGAATAAAAAAACGAGAGACATCAGAAAACCCGGTATACCCATCAGCACTAAAGCACTGAAATAGCCGCTGTGTATGTGACACATATTCAGTGAATTATAAATCAGCGGGTAAAAAACATCCTCGCGTATCCCGAAAAAGAAACTGGACGGCGCATATCCTTTCAGCATATCCGGAATCATGGCCCACAGCTCCAAACGTCCGCTGCCGTCGTTCAGATTTTCGGAAAAACCGCGATCCATGTAATCGTTCTGTCCTTCGGCAAGTATATACTTACTGGCCAGGGTGCCAAGCTGCCACATAAGCGTCAGACCCAGAGCTACGGTCAAAGCGATCACGACTCCGGCGAGAATTGTTTTTTTAGGGGAAGCGTCCCGGTTTTTATTACGGAAGAGGAAAAAGCCGAGCGTGAAAAGCCCCAGACCAAAGCCCAGCAGAGCCAGCCTGCACTTTGTCAGGGAAATGGCCAGAACAAAGCCGATCATTCCGACAGTCATAAGCGGCCTCATTTTTTTCTGCACAAACAGATACAAAGCCATGAAAAATCCAAGCACAGAGAGATAGGCGGTATAGTAATAGTGCATACCGAACATGACAGGATATTTGTAAACCGGTTCTGCACCCTGAGCGTATGTTATTCCCATCATCCCGAAAACCTTATCGCTGCCGGGCAGAGAAAAAGAGGTCCTCATAAAAGTGGGGATCAGCGCCGCCCAGACAACTATGGCCAGTATGACTGTCAGAACAGACAGTATAATATTCAGCGCGCGTTTTTTATCAAAGTCGTCGGTGACGGTCACAAAGGGAAGGGCAAGCCCCCAGGCGGAAAGCAGAAGCGCGACGGTAAACATCCCGGTCCCCCGAAAAGAGGAAGCCTCCGTTTTTATAAAGAAGCATACGGTATACCACGCGATGAAGGACAGCCCCAGAAGATAGACATTTTTCTTCTGATAGACACCTTTCCACAGGCATATGACCAGTGCCAGCAAATTGACAGAAAAAAAGAAGTCCAGGGAGAGAAAGTCGACCAATACGGAATTTATTATCTTCAGGCTCTGTACACAGAGATTAAAGAGCAGGAGCGCCAGCCAGAACGACTGCCGCTGACGGTCTGTAATTTTTTTGTTCAATGTCAGAATGTTCATTTTGCTCCTTTATCGTGCAGAGCACTGTCTCTCATTTTGTTCCTGTTTTGCTGATGCGCACAGTGCAGCGACATGGCATTGCAGCCCGCGGGACATTTCTGCGACGGAACGCCGCTTCCTGCCGGATCGCTTATGCTTCGCCTTCGGTCTTCCGGAAGATCACAAAGCGCTGGACAAGCCAGCTTACCATGAACAGCAGGATCTCCGCAAGGATCTTTGCCGCCCACTTTACGCCGATGACGTACCTGACCAGCAAAGAAAGCAGCGCCGTGTTGGCGGCAAGGATGCAGGCGGCAAGGGTGAAGTACTGCAGGGCGGTCTTGCCGACCTGCCCCTTCTTCCGGAACACCTGCCGCTTATTGACTGTATAGTTGAATATGGAGCTGAGTACACGGGCGGAGACGTTGCTGATCATAATGCTGCCGGCAAGCCCCCCGGTGAGCCGGGAGAAAAGGTTAAAAAGAAGAAAGTCCAGAAGAAAGGACAGGAGGCCGGAAGCGCAGAACTTCAGAATATCCTGATAGATCCGGAAGGAATCGTATAGTGCCTTAAAATGGCTGTTCCTGTTTTCGTTAAAGTACACGGTTTCGATGGGAACCTCCACGATGGGAATGCCGTCCCGCGGGCACTGCAGGAGCATGACCATTTCATATTCGTATCTGTCGCCGGGAATGGCAAGCATATAACCAAGGCTCTCCATGTGGAAAGCGCGCAGACCGGTCTGGGTATCGGCGAGCCTGCTGCCGGTGACAAGAGAATAGACAAAGCGTGTGAAGCTGTTGCCGAAGCGGCTGCGGGCAGGTACCCTGCCGGTGAAGGCGCGGCTGCCGATCACCAGAGAACGGCCCGAAGACGCGGACTTCTCTGCCACCTGCATGGCGTCCGCGACCCGGTGCTGCCCGTCGGCATCCATGGTCATTATGATATCCGTTTCGGGAAAATGTTCCCGGATGTAAACCATGCCCCGGCGCAGGGCATAGCCTTTGCCGTGATTTTCCGGATAACCCGTGACGGAGGCAAACGCCCGTGCCTGCTCAAAAAACGGCGCATAATCCGGGCCGCTGCCGTCATCCACAACGACGATCCGCCAATCGGTCTTTTCACGAAGCTCCGCAAGCAGTGCAGGCATGGCAGCCTCCGGCTCATAGGCGGGGATGAGTACAACAACGTTTTTACCCATGATCAGCCTCTCAACGGCTCCGCAGATGGCATTTGCGGAGCTGTCATTGTTCATATTACTGCCTGTTATTTGTTATTTTGTATGTTATCGAAATACAGCATCTCCGGATCGCGATTCCTGTAAACGGTATGGTATTCGTCGCTTAACGCCGGAACGTACTCAAGGTAGTCGTCATTCTCCGGCGCAAGCGCAGACTTGTTGGGAATGACAATATAATCGATCCGGTCTGTGGAAGAAGAATATCCCTTGTCGATATGGGCGGAGAATGCGATATCCTCGACCTGCATACCTTCCGAATACGCATCACAGTCGGACAGGATCAGATAATAGCTTCTCTCCACCGGTTCATAGCGGCAGTTCCACGCTTTGGAGGAGCGAAACTGCGAATATGTGTCCGTCAAATAAAGAACCTTGTCCTCCGTCTGCGCAAAATAATCGCTGAGCCTGCCCACGCTTTCAAACGGCGCGAGCTCCTCGGTATAGGTCGATCTGATGGTGACGTGTCCGAAATAGCCGCTACAAAGCACCGGGATCAGCAGAAATACGCAAAAGGGACGGATGAAGTCTTTCTTTCGTGCAGTAAAGAATGCATAGATCCCGATAGATACGGCCAAAGTCAACGCAATCACCGCCGTCTGAAAAGGCCAAAAGAGAACAGACTCCGTGCCGATAGCGTTGGAAAGCAGCAGATCAAGGGCGCAGACCCACCGGAGCGTCATTTGATCCACGATAAAGAGGTTGGGGGAGGAGTGAAACAGTGCAAGCACAGAGAGCGCGAGAATAAGCAGGATACCGAGTTCGTTTTTCCGGGAAGCCGTGTCGGAACATTCGGGACACACGGCAAAAACGGGGAGCAGAAGAAATACGGCAGGGGCATAATATCGCAGATGTACACGCGGTATCATGCTGCCCAGATCCTCACGAATGGAAATCGTATAAGCGATACCGCCGATGACGCAAAGAATAAAGACGCCTATAAACAGGAAAAACCTCTGCTGCTCCGGCTTCATCCGACGGAAACGAAGGAGCGGAATGGCAAGGGGAAGCAGCTGGACAGCCAGCAGCGTGGAGATAATAAGATACAAAACGGCATAGACAAGATACAGGGGGGCATTGCGCTGTGCAAGGGCGGAAGGGTCGGATTGGTTGTAACTCCGTCCCAGACCGGAGAATATGAAGAGCTTGCCGAGGATGAACAGGACACCGAACACGACGGCGGCGAGCAGAAGTCTGCACCATTCGCGCCGACGCTCCTCCTTTTCACGCGGGCAGAGCTTCCTCTCCAGAAGCAGGCAGATCGCATCGGCTGCCAGAACCACCGGGAAAACCTCTTTACAGAGAAAACCGCCGTAGATCAGCGCGCCCTCCGCAAGACCGCGGAGCCGACAGTCTTGCTCTCTTCGGCAGCAATGCAGCGTGATGTACCAGAAGAACAGCGGCCAGTAAAGATTCTCGCTCATAAACGTCTCTGTCATCACCATATCCGGCCAGAGGATGAGAAACGCCGCCAGTACGATCTGTCTGCGTTTTTCAACGCCCAGCTTTGAACAGATCCTCCACAGCGGGAAGACGCAGCTGTTCATCAGCAGGGAATTTAGCAGGGCGATCAGACGGATACGCATCTCAACGTTTCTGACGGCAAATAAAGGCGAAAGGACGACCGGGTACAGGATCTTCTGAAAATTGGTGGGCGTGTTGCAAACCGTCAGCCCGAAGCCGTGGAATATACTTCTGGCTAAATCGTAATACTTCAGCTCATCCCAGTAGATCGTGGGGTTTTTCATATAACAGCTCGCCATATAGCGTAGCAATACGCCGATCAGAAAAAAACAGATCGGCAGGAAATATTTATTTTCGTCTTTGAGATTTTCCATTCGATACGCTCCGAAAGTACCGTATTTTTTTTGCTTATTATACAGAAAAATACGGGCTGTTTCAAGACGGAATTTCCGAAGGCGGCAGGAAAAGCTGCAAATTTCCTGTTGAAAAACGGCTGGGTTTGGTATATAATGACAAAAATATATTTTTCTGCGCTGCTTTTTGAGATCCGAAAAAAAATCAAAAATTTTTGGAAAGCAGTAGCCATTTTTCGGAATGCATCGTATATACAGAAGAAAACAAGGATGAAAAGGAGAACCCACACATGAAAAAGCAAACCGTTATCATTCTGATCCTCTGCGTCCTGCTGGCAGCCGTCATTGCGCTGAGCGCCCTGAAGGTTATCGGCCCGCAGGGCTCACTCTCCGGTTATACCGGCTTTCCGGTGGTATCGCCTCCTCCGCCGATCACGAGTACCGTCCCCGGCTGGGATCATTCTGTCCCCACCTACCCATGATCGTGCTTTATCCGCTTTGGGACATAAAAAGGAGAACGAACTATGAAAAAGAAAACCGTTATCATTCTTATTCTCTGCGTGCTGGTGGCAACCGTCATTGCGCTGAGCGCCCTGAAGGTTATCGGCCCGCAGGACTCATTCTCCGGTTATACCGGTTTCCCGGTGGTAAACTCTCCTACGCCGATCGCGAGTACCGACCCCAGCTGGGAACAATCCTACCCCACCACCAAGTGATCGCGCTTTATTTGCTTTCAGGTATCGAATGGAGAATAAACTATGAAAAAGAAAACCATTATCATTATCGTTCTCTGCGTACTGGTGGCAACCGTCATTGCACTGAGCATTTTTGGCGTTATCGGCCCGGTGGACAGCGGCTCCTTCGCCGGTTATACCGGAGTACCGACCGTATCGCTCCCTAACGCGGAGGACATGAACCCCTATTATGGTTCTCGCACCTTTGCTTGATCGCGCTTTATTTGCTTTCAGGTATCGAAACCGACTGAAGCAAGAAGGAGAACGAATATGCTGTCTCTGATCCTTTCCCTGCTGATCGCGGTTTTCGCGTTCGGCAGGGGCGCAGGTAAGCTCTTCAAAAAGGGCACGCCTATGTACTGGCAGCTTTATATCTGCGCGGCGGGCTGCTTTGCCCTGCGGCAGTTATCCGAAACGGTGAATTTCCTGTGCGGACTGCGGGGCAATATCAGTGTGGGGATGCTCGGCATCTTCGGCTGCAACTGTTTCCTGCTATCCGCAAACTACGGGACGCTGGATAAGGTCGTGGACGACGGCGGCGCGGAAAACAAGCCCGCACGCCTTTACGCGCTGACCGCTCCCGCTATCATGGCGGCACTGATCGCGCTTGTGTTTTTCACGTGGCGGAAAAACGATCCTGTCTGCGGCACGCTGTGGTTTCTTATGCTGCTGCCGATGCTGCCCGCCTCCTATTTTAATATGAAGCATCTGCTGCTGCCCCTGGACGCCTTTGAGCTGCTGCGCGCCACGAGACCCTGCAACTTCGTGTCGCTCTGCTTTTATCTGCTGTCGGCGCTTTACGGCGTCTTTTGCGGGCTCGGGAATACCGGGGCGGCAGGGGTCGTCTCCGTGGTGCTTTCCGTTTCCATGCTCTGGCTTGTGAGTGCCGCGATAAATGGGAGGGAAAAATGGAAGACCTGCTCCTGAATCTTTTTATCGGCTTTGCAGCGCCCCTGGCCATGATGCTGCTCATCTGCAAGGGCGAAACGCGGCGGCTGCTCCTTTTCCTGCTTTTCGGCATGACGGTCTGCTATGCCACCGGCTGGCTCAACGAGACCGCCCATTTGGCGCTCGGTCTTGATCCGGACACCGCCTCGACCGGCCTTGGGCCGATGATCGAGGAACTGACAAAGGCCGTTCCCGTTCTCGTTTACGCGTTTCTCTTTAAGCCCAAACGCCGCACCCTGCTTGAATGCAGCGCCATGGTGGGCGTGGGCTTCGCCATTCTGGAAAACGCGGCCTATTTCCTGCGCGGCGTGGGTCTGCTGTACGCGCTGGGGCGGGGCTTTGGCTCCGGGATGATGCACTGCGTCTGCACCATCACGGTGGGATACGGCGTCAGCTTTGTCCACGTCCGGCGGAAACTCTTTTATACCGGAACGGTCGGTCT
>CALCRH010000028.1 GCA_937894515.1 uncultured Clostridia bacterium
GCTGGATTTGATAAAAGAAACAAGATCAAGGTAACTCGTGCCGTCGCTTGAGGATGCTCCGTCAGTCTTTCCGAGAAGCGTCATTGCCGAGGCAAAATGGATGCGTTTCGTTCCCTCACGGTCAAATCTTTTTACGAGAAAAGTGCTTCCGTATTTTGAAAAGGATTCGAGCTTTGCCTCCGGAACGTTGAGCCCGCAGAGCTTGGCAAGATTATGGGCAACCATTTCCCAGGCGCCGACATTGTGAGAGTCGTTGTGCGACGGGAATTTTGCGATCCACATACTGCCATCAGGAGCGAGCACCGTTGCTTTCGGACGCGCACCGCCGAGTGAAGAACCGGGCTTGATCAGCTGAGCAAGCCATTTTTCATCCAGCGTTGTTTCCTCTGATTCAAAGTTTCTTGACGCTTCTTCAAGTGAACGAAGCGTAGTCCACGGCGGTACCGACGTACCTTTGTCATCCGAAAGAAACGGTCCGTCCTTTTCCTCTTTGAAGCGTAATGCTCCCATACGAACTTCGTCATAGACACCGATCAGATAGTCGCTGTCGAGAAGTTTTTTCGGTTTACATCCTTCCTTGTTTGCATTGATCCGCTCCCGTCTGTCCATCAGAATGCGTCCCCATCGGTCGGGGGCAGAGTCTGAAAAGAGACCGAACCCGGAATTTTCCATCGGATACTGTCTGCCGTTGTAATAGGAAAGACTCGGATCAAGGACTGATTTCAGGCGAGAATTCAGAAGCCACGATCTGTCATATTCAAAGGAGCAATGCTCGCTTCCTCTGATAACGTCAACGTAAAGAGTTCCGAGAAAATTCGGTGTTTCCGAGAAAAAGTTTTCATAAACATAAATCGGCTTACTCATCGTCCTTAACCTTTGAAGCCCTTCTGCGTGGTGTCAGCTTCAGATCCTGAAGCTTTCTTCCAAGCTCATCGTCTTTTGCAACAAGAAGCAGATCCGTATCCATATTGCTCAATGCGTGAAGCACTGCCGCATAAATTCCTATTGCAACCGAAGGACTGCCTTTTTCGACATTGTTCAGCGTCGCCCGGCTGATTCCGGCACGTTCCGCCACAAGCTCTGTACTCAGATCTCTGCGAAGCCTCGCAAGACGTATCTGCTCTCCCATTTGTTCGAGTATTTTTTCTGTGCCCGGTAAAAGCACAACAACTTTCTTTCCCATAGCGCACCTCCATAACGTCCATAATTATATCACGCAAAAATGTTATTGTCAATAATTATAGATATTATAAAGAGCAATTATTCAAGGAAATATGCCGTTTTGCCGAGAGCGATATTCAAAATATTAAACAGATATCAACGTCAATATCATTCATCGTTTTATCCTTATCTCTTCACAACAATGCGAAGTTTTTCATATTCAGTGAATATTCGCTATCGTGCTTTTGCATAAATCTACATATTGTCAAAATCCCTCTGCCGGTTATCCGGCAGAGGGATTCTTTTCAGATATAAATCGTGCCTTTACATCTTTCCACTGACTTGACTTGAAATGACGCAAATCGGAGAGTGTATCCACAAACTTATGCGCCTATTTCTCGTCATCGTCAGCTCTGCGATTTTGAGCGGTCGGGAATTATTTTCCCTGCTCTTTGATAGCTGCCTGTGGAGCGCCGAGCCATCCGGGGTAATTGACTGTTCAATCGGCACAATTTCACTGTTTTTCCCCTTTCTACCGATGACATTGCAAGAAAACGGCGAATCATCGGGGTCAAGACGGAGCTTCCAAGAAAAATAATCGGGGTAAACCGTGACACTCTCAATAAACGCTTCAATCACACAGTCGGGTATGTCGCGCTCCGCGTCAAAGGCAGTGTACTGCTCCAAGGCAAATCGGAGAACTTCGATTTTGGCATCGTAATCCGACACGTCGGTTTCGACTTCCACTGGCGTTAGATCTTTGATCTCCTTTTTCAGCTTTTCAATTCTGTTGCTGATTTCCTCGCTTTTGATTCGGAAAACATCCCTTGATAACTCGCCATCGGTTCGCATATCAATGAGATTATCCAGTTTTTTCTGGCATTTGTTCAATTCTTCTGTTTTGATACGGATCATCTCGGAGTTATCGGCGGTTTCCTCACGGTCACCGATATGGGCCTCCAACATGGAATTGGCGATATCGAGAACTTTTTGCTTTTGGTCAAGGAATCTTGCAAAAATATATTTCACCATCATTTGCAGTTTCCATTCCGGCACGATTTTAACAGAGCAAACGCCTTCTGTATTCAAGCCCTTATTTTCACGTGTTTTCACAGAACCGTGATTCCGAACACTATAACATTGATAGCCGATTTTTGCTTTTTCTCCTTTTCCGGTATATTTGGTTCTGTAAAATCGACTGCCGCAAGAGCAAATCAGCAGTTCGCTCCAAACCGAGACATATTCTTTTTTGCCGACCACTTTGTTTTTATCTCCCTCGAGTCTGATCCTTTTTCTCTCCATAATACGTTGAACCCTTTCATATTCTTCTATGGTGACGATTGGCTCGTGTATTCCTTTTGTCTGAGTCAGTTCCATTTCACCGTGATTTTTGATTTTCTTCTGCTCCAGATAATCCGGAACATATTCTTTATGATACGTGATGATACCGCAATAGAATGAATTCTTCAATACGTTGGAAATGACAGTGGGATGCCAGGATTCATTTCCCGTGGAGGTTCGGATGTGCCGTTTTTCCAATTCAAATTTGATTTTCTGCAACCCGTTGCCGTCCAAATACAAATCGTAAATCAATCGGACTGTCGCCGCCTGCTCTGGATTTTTTACCAGTTCCTTTCCAACACGGTCATACCCGAGAATGTTGCCGTTCCCGTAAAAAACGCCGTTGTTCATGGATGTCTGCTGACCGCTTTTCACACGGATGGAAGTCTTTCGACTTTCATCCTGTGACAGACTTGCCATAATCGTCAATCGTAGTTCCCCGTCACCGTCAAAGGTTTTTATATTGTCGTTCAAGAAGAATACTTCGACCCCGATGGCACGCAACTGGCGCGTGTACATCAAGGTATCGACGGTATTCCGGGCGAAACGGGATACCTCACGGGTGATGATCATATCAAATTGGTGCGTTTTGGCATCAGCAATCATTTTCATAAACTGCGGTCGCTTTTCAGCTGATGTTCCGGTGATGCCCTCGTCCACATACTGACCGACAAGCGTCCATTCGGGATGTGCCTCCATAATGGGCTTATACCAGTCAATTTGATTTTCCAGCGCGGAGATCTGCGCCTCGTGTTCAGTAGAAACACGGGCGTAGAAAACCACGTTGCGCTTGGGTCGTAACATTTCGTTGTAAATCAAGCACTTGCCTCCTTTTGCTTTTTCGCGAAGCGGAATTTTGAAATATCCACGATTTCACTCCAATCCTTCAAAATATTTTTGAATTCTGTTTCCGAAATTTTACCATCGCGATAAAGCTGTTCAATGAGTTTGAGCGCGGCAAAAATCAGATTCGGATTGTTTTCTTTTATTATAGTCATTCAGATTCTCCTTGTCGAATGTGTGGATCTTTCCATTATCGCGCCTTTTCGGATTGCTTCGGCTCCGCCATCTGACCTGTCTGCTTTGCGTTCTCCCGTTCCGCTTTGATGCGGGCAATCTCGGCGGTAATACTTTTTCTTTCGGGAGACGGAACAGGAGGTGGCGTGGACTGTTGTTTGCGCTCCTCAAGCATACGGACGATGGCGTTTACGATGTCGCTTGGCATATAGTCCCGCGGGAAGTATTGGTATAACTTCTCACACGGGATCTTGATCGTTTCGCGTTGGTTGGCTTTCTCGACCGACATGACCTCATTCATCGTTTCCGCCGAGAGCGTGTTTGCGGTTGCCATTTTGTGAAGCTTGACCGCCTGTGAGTAAGACGGCGTACACTCGTTTTCTTCCATAAACCGAAGCAGCCACTTCTGCGCGCCAAGCGGCAAATAAGAAAGCTCGACCGCCGGAGACAGCGCGATCTTGCCGTCGTCCACCATGTCGAGCATTTCCGTACACAGATTGGTCAGACGGATATAACGCTGAACCTGTCTTGCGCTGTCGCCCGCGTTCTGTGCAATGATCTCATCACTGCGCAACCTCGTGCCGACTTGGCACGAAGTTAAATCACTGCGTTCTCCCTGCCTGGAAAGGATCTCCATTTTCATCTTGTAGGCAAATGCTTTCTCGCTGGGCAGGATCCGTTCTCTTTGCAGGTTGCTGTCAACCATAGCAAGGATCGCTTCATCATTTGTCATCTCCCGGACGATGGTCGGTATCGTTTTCATCTCCAGTAACCGGCAGGCGGTGAACCGTCTGTGCCCGGAAACGATCTCATATACCTTTTTCGTTTCCTGCCCCACGGGTGCGTACGGATCGGCAATCGGGCGGACGATGATCGGTGTCATCACGCCATGTTCCCGGATGCTCTCCATAAGCTCCCGCATATCGTCGTCATTCTTCTTCACCTTAAAGGGGTGATCTTTCATTTTCCGGATTTCGGACATAGGAAACTCCGGATAGATCTGTTCCTGTTTTTCATTTTCAAATTCTGTCATCTTTCATAATCCTTTCGGTTTTTCGTTTTGTTTTGTGTTTGTTCTTTTTCGGGTATCAGGCGCTTTTCACACTTCATTTCAATGCCGACAAGCCTTGCGGCGACGGCGTAATCCAATAAAATATCGTCCGCAAGATTTTTCTCCCTGCGGACGATGATCATCTTTTGCGTGATGGCGTGACGCGCCTCACTGTTCTTTTGTTTTTCCTGCGGATCGGTCACCCGTCGGCGGGCATTGTCGATCTTTTGCCGCTCGGCAGAAAGGCGGGATAATTCCTGCTCCCGTTCTGCGGCAAACTGTTTTACATCGTCTTCCGTGTGCAGACCGTACTTTCCCATCATACGGCATTCACGGCTGTACTGCTCGTTGCGTATGGCTTCACAGCGGAAGCAGGGGGACAGTGCCCGGTATTGCAACGGCTCATACTCTCGGTTTTCATAAACGTCGTAATAACTGATCCCCATAAGCTCAAAGAGGATCATAAAGATCAGTTCAATGGAAGATCGCTCGTAAAAGTTGGATATATCCCGCTTGAGACAATCGATCGGACGTGTTCGCGGAAGGGCGGGAAAGGATTGCGGCTTGTAAAAACTGCGTTGTAATCTTTCCTCGATCGCACTCATGGAATAGCGCTCTCCGAGATAATCAAGACGAACCGGCTTTTTCCACCCCTCCGTAATCACGGAGATATGCGTGTATTGCGCGTCGCGGCAAATAACATATCCCATATTTTCCAAAGCGGTAAAGAAGTCGCTGAAACTGCCGGAGGCATAAATCGCCCTGTCCACGTCCTTCCGCAGAATAGAAGCGTGCGTTTCTTTTCCTTCCTTCTGTGCCACCCATGCCCCTCGCGGCATCTTTTTCGGCAACGGATTTTCGATCACCGACAGACGGTTTGCCCGGCAGAGATCATCGGACACCTTGCGGAGCTTCAGATGCGTTCCTTTCTGACAACGGTATTTCAAGCCGTCTTTGAAGGATACGCTGTTGACGACGAAGTGGTTGTGCAGTGCCGAGGAACCGATCAGGTGAGTGGCTACGATCACTTCAAACCGGTCTCCCCACATCCGTTTGGCTGTTTCGACGCCGATTGCGTGGCACTGCTCCGGCGTGACCTCCCCCGGCTTGAAGCTCTGATAGCCGTGGTAGGCAACCGTGCCGCCGCGCTTGCCATAGCGTGCTTTCGTCGCTGTCATACGCTCGTAAGCAAAGTCCGGGGTGCAGTTGATGCCGGTCACAAAATACTTTTTCTCGGTTTTTTCGTCGTTCTCGGCATAGTTCAGAACTTTACAAAGAGAATAGTCGGGATTCTCGGTTTTCTCGGGATTCATCACGTAATCGAGGATATCCCGATGCGTTCCGTGAACCGCCCATAATGCTGTGACCGCCATTATTTCTCACCCTGTTCCTTGTATTTTTCGGCAAGGAAATGATATAGCTCGAAGCCCACGTCATCATGATTCAAGGCGTTTTCCAACTTGCCGAGACATTCATAGCACTGTCCCGCCGCCGGAGAGAGCCGCTTTTCGATCAGCATACGGATATACGCCGACATATCCACGCCGGTTCTTTCGCATCTCTTTTTCAGTTTTTCTTTGAGTGCTTCACTCATTTTGACCGTTATTCGCGCGGTCATTTCTTTTTCATCTTTCAAATTTTTGTTCTCCTGTTTGTCGTTTTTTCAGTGGGTCTTAGGGAGGAATCCTCCCTAAAAAACGGCATATCATGCCGCGACGTTTGCAGTTTTTCGTAAGAAAACGGCGGTGTCAAACCGCCGAAGCAAACTCGTAGCATTCGTGCGTCAACACGAATGCTATGCTCGCTAAAGTATAAGACAGTTATTTTGTCCTGTACTCCGGTTGGCTCAACTGTTCTTCTGTCAGCTTATCCTCGTAGAATTTATCTTCGGCAATCTTGGGATCATCCTCCCCGGTAATCCATCTGGAATAACAGAGAAATCCTTTTTGAGAGAGAAGGTAGCAGTCAAACGAGGCATCCACAATGCCTCCGATCGGGATGTCCTTAAAACCCATATACTGATCTTCATGGAACACGGGAACAAATATTTTGTCTCCGTCACCGGTGGTCAGATACAGGAACATACAGTGAGCACCCCATCTTTTGCAATCGAGCCGAACGAAACTGTCGCCGACGTCTTTATCTCCGGCATAGTGATAGGGAGATGTGTCAAACCCCAATCGTGCGAACTGTGCCTTGGTATAGGCGTGTCCCGTCAGACAAACCGGTTCTGTTGCTTCATTGTTTGTCAAGATTTTCTTTTTGTGTGTTTGTGTCATTTTTCAATACCTCATTGTTTTTATTTGTTTTGGTGCGTTTCGCGTAACAGTGTAACAGGCGTATCAGACCACGTTACGCTGTTACGTTGTTACGCCTTTGTTTATACGGCTCGTATTTTCTCAACATCCTCCTTTCTCAGCACCAATACCCGTTTGAGTTTGCCCCCGAACCGCATGGGCTTGGTATTGGCTCCGTTGTTATCGGCTTCGGCAAAGCCCTCCTCCGCAAGGGCTTTGGCAAGTGCCTTGGATGAAATGGCAAAGGTTTCATCCTGATCGGCGCAAAGCTTCTTGACTGCCTTGTGCGTCATTTCAAAGAACAGGTAATACCGTTCGCTGTCCTCATACCCCACACATCCGGTCGGCAATTCATAGGCGGCATCTTTGGGAATCACGTGAACCTGACCGCATTCCAGCAGTGCCATCAGCTTGCGGAGATAAATGTGCGTCGGCCTGTCCTGCTCCACCGCTTTGGCTTGACGTTCGGAAAGCAGAAGTAAAGCATCGTCAAAGGCGTTCTCGTAGTCCTCGCTGACGTCTGCTTTGAGAATTCCTTTCCGGCACAGGAATTTCATCAGAAACAAAAAGCCGACCTCAAGGCACGCGAGCGTGTCCGGAAGTCGGTCGTGGAATACGATATTCATTTCTTTGAGTTTGCTTCTCCAATGGTTGCGCCGGGATTCGTACAGAGTTTTCAGATCCGTCAGAAAACGCTGTTCCGATGCCGCATCTTTGAGGAACTCGCTTTTCAGCCATTCGGTGTAGCCGAACATACAGCGTCGGAACACACCGTCAGCGGCATATTCCTGCACGTCCGAGAGAAGCGGCAGGTTCAAGTCGCTCGGTGTCATTTCCACGCAGAACAATCGTGCCGTGCCGCTTTCACCGATGTCCGGCGGGAACTCGGCGGTGACGATCAGATTGCCCTGCGGCGGGCGGGATTCTCTGAGTGTAATGTCCGGCGTCAGTCGGTTCCGTCCGGCTCTGTCGCCGTAACCGCGGGCAAGTGTCTGCATAATGGACTTCATACTGTCGCTGTCACGTTTGGCGGTCGGGTGGTAGTCATCCACACAGGTCAGAACATCTTTGAGGGCGAACCCGTTGAAGATGATACTGTTGGCAGTGTCGTGAAAGCTCATCGGCAGGTCTGTCAAGGTGAACTTGCCGAAGAAGGACAGGATCAACGCAGTCAGTGTGCTTTTCTTGCTTCCGCTTCGACCGATCAGTGCCAGAATGAACTTCGGTTCATAACCGACCTGCTTCAGAAATTCATTCAGCGGCGACAGGAACGCGGTGGCGATGCAGGGATACAGTACCTCTTTCGGTGCAACACCGACGACAAGCAATCCGAACAGTTTGGCAAGATCGTCAAACTCACAGGTGTTTCCGCCGACATAGTTTTTCTGTTTGCCTTGCAGTTGGACTTCATACTCGGTACTGCCGGGGAGCAGATACTGCCATTTGCCGTCGATCCTTCGCCAACCCGTGTGCGCAAAGATCCACTTTTTCTCGGCAAAGTGTCCGGTGCTTTTGATGGCGGCTCTGACGTGATCCTTCGCCCTGCCGGTCACGCAGATGTCGCAGGCGGCATCCCAATGGTTCAGCATCCAGTCCATTTTCTCCAAGTCTTTTGCCGGAACGTCAATTGTCGGTAATTCCTTGCCGTTCTCGTCCACCCCGGCAATACGGTACTTCTTGGTCTGATCCGCACCGTCGTCGTAGGTCAGTTCGGTCTGAATATACGGCACATAGTTGCAAAGCGGCGAAAAAACGTCGCTTCCGTCCCGCCCGACTGTCTTGAAGCCAAGCATATTGGCACATACGCCGTACGGCTCGGCGAAGCGCACCGAAAGTTCATCCGACAGTGTATTCCGATCCGCCCGTGGCTTGTTTTCTCCGTTTTGTTCATCCTCCCACGGAGCAGGAAGTTTTTCATTTGTCCCGATTTCGCTCATCGAAACTCCTTTCCGCGCCTCAGCGCAATCAATTCTGCTCAAAAGTGGGAGCAGTCGACCGTAAGAAACGGAAGCCGCTGCCGAATATCTCGGTCACGACTTCCGTCTTCGTATATATAGATTCGCCAAAATTCAAAACGCGGAAAAATTGTAGGACAGGGGAAAAACGAGGGGCATGATAATGTACAGCTTAACAGAGAAAAAAGTTTAACTGAATCTTTACTGGAATAATGATATAATTTAAAAAGGAAGGGGGATTGTCTTGAAACGGAACTGGGAATTTCTGAAAAAAATAGTATTGTTGAGTGTTTTGGTGATTGTGCTATTCAACTGTATTCAAAATATTGAAGTGCTCTCGCAAATATTTGCATTGGTATCACCACTTATAATAGGACTGTGCATCGCTTTCCTGATCAATCTGATTCTTCTCCCCTTGGAAAAAGCATGGGAGAAGATTTGTACGAACAGGAAGAAGAAAAAAAATAGGATTCATTCATTCAAGCGACCGGTTTGTCTCTTTTTCAGCATACTGATCTTCCTCGGCGTAATTTGTTCAGCATTCTTTGTTTTAATTCCTCAACTGAAAAAAGCAGGCACTGATTTTGCCGAACACTTACCCTCATATATAAGCGAACTTGACATGTACTGGCGAAAGGTTTCTGATTTTCTCTGCAAGCGCGGGATTACTCTTCCGGAGATCAATCTGAAACCGGACGTTATTATGAACACAATCAGTGACTTCTTTGCTGAAAAAGGAAGAGTGGTTGTGGGCAAATCGCTTGAGTTCACCATTTCTGCCTTTAGGGGTATCATCAATGTTGTTCTGGCGTTTATTATTTCTCTTTATTTACTCGCTCAGAAAGAACTGTGGCAAGCGCGCGCCAAACGGTTCATGACTGCGTTTCTGCCGAAAAAAACAAAAAATGTAGCAATGAGAATACTCTCGTTATCCAACACCATTTTTACAAACTTCGTCACCGGACAAGTTACGGATGCGCTGGTCATCGGCATTCTGTGCTTCATCGGTATGCTGATTTTCCGTTTTCCAAATGCTCTTCCGGTATCGGTGATTGTGTGCTTTACTGCCCTGATCCCGATTTTCGGTGCGTGGATAGGTGCAATTATCGGAGCTGCCCTGATTCTTGTTGTCAGTCCACTCAAGGCATTTTGGTTTATTGTTTTTCTTGTTCTTCTGCAACAGATAGAAGGCAACTTCATTTATCCTAAAATTGTGGGAAATTCCGTCGGACTGCCGGGATTATGGGTACTCATAGCTGTCACCCTCGGAGGCGGTGCCTTTGGAATCCTCGGGATGCTACTGTCGGTTCCGATATTCGCCATACTCTATACATTGGTTCAGGAGCATATTGAGAAGAAAAAAGGAGATTGCTCATCGTGATTTATGCCGTCGCGCTTTTTGCTGTAACCTACGCGCTCATGCTGTTTTTCGGAAAACATCGAACTTACATAGCTTTAGGATCAGCCGCCATATTCATTATTACCGGAATGCTTCCGATTAACGAAATCTTAGGTGCCGTTGATTTTAATGTGTTGCTGATGATCATCGGAACAATGGGCTTAGTACACCTGTTTATAGAAAGCAAAATGCCGGCTTTTCTTGCTGATTTGATTATGGAGAGAGTCCCTAATACTCAAATAGCTGCCGTTGCGTTGGCTTTGTTTGCGGGGATCATTTCTGCATTTGTGGATAATGTTGCTACTGTCTTAATGGTAGCCCCGATTGCATTGGAAATCTGCAAAAAGCTGAATACCAATCCGGTTCCGTTCATCATTGCTATTGCTGTATCTTCCAATCTTCAAGG